>NZ_JAPCIM010000014.1:0-130796 GCF_025910055.1 Pantoea sp. JV6
TGCTTTTGTGGAGCGAACCCGTTATCGAAGGTTCGATACACTCGCCACATCCTGTGGCTCGCCCTCTGCTTCAGCACGCCACCCACACTGCACCGGCATCCGCCGATTTCACGCACTGCGCGACCCAGCGCACGCCCATTAATCCGGCATGCACGTCGGGATACCAGAAATCCTGCAGGAAGTCGGTGTCACGGCGATCGGTGGCATCCATCGCCAGTGCGAAGCGACGATAAAGATTGGACCAGGCTTCAAATAACCCCTCGGTATGCCCTCCGCCAATGCGGTCCTCTTCCAGCGCGCGCGGATTAAGATAGCCCATGCCGCGCTCCAGAATGCGCACTGGCTCGCCCTGCACTTCATAGCGCAACTGGTTCGGCTGCTCATCCCACCACTCCAGACTGGCTTTCGATCCGACGACCCGAATCTTCTGCCCGTGCATCGATCCGGCATTCACCGCCGACGCCCATAACGTGCCGACCGCGCCGTTGTCATACTCCATCATCACAAAGGCGTTATCCTCAAGCGGCGCACGCGACGCGACAAAGCTCTGACGCGAACAGAGCAGACGTGTCACTTTCAGCTGTGGCAACATCGTTTCTGCGATAAACAACGGATGCGTCGCCAGGTCGCCTAACACGTAACTCGGGCCGACAAAGCGCGGATCGACCCGCCAGCGGGTGCTTTCACTCTGCAACTCCACCGCCTCATTATGGAAGCCGTGGGCAAACTGCATGTTAACGATGCGGATCTCACCCAGAGCCCCTTCAGCGATCATCTCCCTGGCCTGATGAACCAGCTGATGCCCGGCGTAACCGTAGGTGACGCCAACAACCTTCTGCTTCTCCCGGCTCAGCTGCTCCAGCTCATCCGCCTCTTCGACCGTAAAACAGAGGGGCTTCTCGCACACCACATGCAGCCCGGCATTAAGCGCCGCGCGGCAAATGGCGAAATGAGTATTATTAGGCGTGGCGACAGACACCGCCTCAATGCCATCTTCACGCGCGGCTTCCCCGGCGAACAGGCTGGCATAATCGGGATAACAGCGCTCCGGTGCCACACCCAGCGCCTGACCAAACTCACGCCCGCGTGCGGCATCAATATCAAACGCCCCCGCCAGCAGCACAAAGTTTCCGTCACGCTGTGCCGCAGAGCGATGGATATAGCCAATCTGGCTGGTGCCGCCGCCGCCGATCATGCCCCAGCGCAGCGAGCGATTAGCCGCTTTTTTACCGTTAATCATGCTGTTGTCCTCAGAATCCTGTTGATCGGAGATAGTCCAGGCTGGCTTTAACATCCCGCAGACTGGTGTCGGCATGGCGCGGATCACGCTCCTGTTCGATGGTGATCCAGCCCTGATAGTTACGCTCAGTCAGCAGCGTGCGCACCGCCGGATAGTCAATTGCGCCCTGCCCCAGCGGACACATCACCCCCTGCGCGCAGGCAGTGAAAAAGTCGAGTCCGTGAGAGAGGGCGTCTCGCCAGACCCGCTGGTTAACGTCTTTGAAGTGGAGGTAATCGATGCTGCTCCAGTACTGTTGCAGCGAAGCGACCGGATCCATCCCGGCGTAATAGAGATGGCCGGTATCCAGGCATAAACCAGCCACCTGATGCGGAATATCACTGACCAGCCGCGCAAGCTCATCGGCAAACTCAATGCAGCCGCCCGCATGCGGATGGATCACCGGTCGCACGCCATACTCCTGCCAGGCAATCTCACTGAGAATGGTGATGTGTCGCATCATGCGCTGCCAGTCGTCAGCGGAGAGCCGTGGCGCTTTTTCTGACTGACCGGCATATTTCGCCCGCTCCGGATTCCCGAAGTCGATGATCACCAGATAAGGCGCGCTGGCGCCGGGCGTTCTGGCGGCGGCTGGTACGCTGGCCAGCGTACGGCACAGGTTGTGGGTCAGCGTCACCAGTTCAGGGAAATGCGCTTCACTGACCAAATCATCAAAAATCGTACCCGCCACCAGCGAAAGCTGATGCGCATTAAGCTGCCGGGTCAGTTCGGCTGCATCCGCTGGCAGATAGCCCCAAGGGCCAAGTTCGATACTGGGATAGCCAGCCAGAGCGGCTTCAGTCAGGACTTTCTGCCACGGCGGCAGCCAGGGATTAGCGGGATCGTCCACGCCCCAGCTACAGGGCGCATTAGCAATGTGAAAGGTCATGATATCTGCCTGTGCAGTGAGAACTGCTGGCAGTATCAAATGAAAATTTCATCTCAGACAACAATGAAAGTTTCATTTTTTGATAGAGATCGCGTTTAAATATTTCTTTATATGATAGCTTTCTATCAAATGTCCGCTAACCTGCTCTTTCTACAGGTTTTCACGCGTCACGATTTCAAAGGGTACGGTCACCTGCGCAAAATGGTCGCGCTGTTCCATCCGGCTGTTGAGGCAGGTGGCGATCACCGCCGCAGCCATGGCATCAATACGATGGCGCAACATCAGCGTAATGGTGCCATCAATCAGCGCCAGCTCATCGCCGGGCAGCGGACCGTGGCACAGCAGATCGATCTGTCTGCGCCCGCTGTCACGCAGCGCCCGCACCACACCCTCGATGCCGCCGCATGGCGCATAAATCATCACCAGATCATCATGGGTGTCCAGCAACTGCCGGGTCGCCTGATAGCCCCCTTCACCCGACTCATGCGTTTTTAACGGTTCCAGTACCCGCTGACTGATGCCTGACTCGCGCAGGTAGGAGCGGAAACTGATCTCGCTGCTCTCCTGGCAGGTAAAGCGGTGATCGCCCAGCAGCACCCCAACGCATCCCGGCTGACGCAGCAGATGCTGTGCCATCCAGGCCGCCGTACGTCCCGCTTTCTGATTATCAATGCCGATAAACCCCGCATGCTCACAGGGCGAGAAATCAGAAAACAGCGCGTAAACCCGTACGCCCAGTCGTGACACATCCTGAATCGCGTGACGAATCAGCGGATGATCCAGCGCCACCAGCGCAATCACATCACTGCGCTGTGCCAGCAGACGCAGCGAGTGCGCCACCGCCTCCACTTCATGAATATCATGCCAGCAGAATTCAGGTTCGCTGCCCTGTGGCTGCTGCGCCTTCAGCTGCTGTTTCAGCACCTCGCCTAGCTGCTGATAAAACGAATAACGGGCAGGCAGCAGGATAAAGCTCACGCGAACTGTTGCCGCAGCGAGCGGCGATGTTGTCCGGATGTGTGCCTGCGTCAGGTGATAGCCCAGCTCGCGGGCCGCAGCCAGCACTTTCTGCTCGGTCACGCTGCGCACCGGCGCGCGTCCATTCAGCACCCGATCCACGGTGGCCACGCCCACGCCCGCCGCCTGCGCAATAGCGGTCATCGTCACTTTTGACATCATCCTTCTCCCTGCTTCTGCTCTCTGTAGCGCTGGCTGACGGCTACGCCTATATATTCTGTTGTCTGAGACATCAACACTCTATCGCGGCACAGCCATTTCCTCTCATTTATTTGATAGAAAGTCAGCGTTAATCTTGATCGTCCTCGCAAAATGAAACATTCATTTCTTTCTGCATTCTCTTTAAAACGCCCATTTGCTAAAACGGATAAAAATCCTGCGCCGATCGGGTTGATGGGATCACATCATTAAAAGGTTAGAGCGACGACGGCGGGCTTTCTATAGTGGAGCCCTGAGCAGCACCTGCCTGCACGTATAAAAGGAAAAGTTATGTTCCCTTCAACGCTTCCGGTTCCACGCCTGACCGCGGCCAGCCAGGTACCACAGTTGCGCTGGGGCATTATCGGGCCGGGCTGGATCGCCGACCATTTTGCCCATGCACTGCGCCAGCATACCCATCAGCAGCTCACGGCGGTGGCTGCGCGTGACCCGGCAAAAGCGCAGGCCTTTGCCGACAAATGGTCAATCAGCCATGCCACGGGCAGTATCGACGTGCTGCTGGCGCGGGAGGATGTTGATGCGGTCTATATCGCTACGCCCCACAACCACCATTTTCCCGATGGTCTGCGCGCCATTGCCGCCGGAAAGCATCTGCTGATTGAAAAGCCGCTGGCGCTGAATGCTCAGCAGGCGACACAGCTTAAACAGGCCGCCGCTGCCGCGAACCTGCTCTGTATGGAGGCGATGTGGTGCAACTTCACACCGAAATATGACGTTATCCGTCAGCTGCTTGTGGATGGCGTGCTCGGCGATGTTCACACCCTGATTGCCGATCATGGCGAGTTTTTCACCCCGGACCACCGCATCTTCAACGCCGATCTGGCGGGCGGCCCGATGCTGGATCTGGGCAGCTATCTGGTGGCGCTTAGCGTGTTTGTTGGCGGCGGTGCGCCTGACACGATCGTCGCCCGGGGCCAGCCCGTCCCGGATGGGCGTGTAAACGGTCAGACGTCGATGCTGTTTACCCATCAGCACGGCATGCATTCGGTGCTGAATACCACCCTGTTCAGCAACACGCCAGGCGGCGCGGTGATCGCCGGACGCGAGGCCACGCTGGAACTGGCGGGCCAGTTCTATGCGCCCGGTAACTTCACCCTGACCTCCAGCGATCGGCGTCATCGCCTGCAGTGGCAGGAGCCTGCCAGCCGCTATGAACAGCTCTGTCATGAAATTAACCATTTCGCCTGGTGTATCGGTCAGAACCGGATCGATTCACCCATCCATTCGCTTGACCAGGCGATTACCACCCTGGCCGCGATGGACAACGTCAGGCAGCAGATTGGCGTGACCTTCAATGAAGAACAGCAACCTTAATGTGCCCGGAGCAGAAAGATGAAAATCGCTTTTGATGTGGATGTGATTAAAGATTTAGGCATCACCCGTATGGTTCATCAGGTGGCCGACTGGGGATACAAATATATCGAACAGTCGCCGCATCCGCAGATCAACCCGTTTTATAAGCATCCTAAAGCCAGCCGTGAAATCATCACCGAGTATAAGAATGCGTTAAACGCCACCGGGCTGGAGATCTCCTCGTTTATCGTGGTCTATCGCTGGTCCGGCCCGGATGAGCTGCGTCGTCAGGCGGCGGTGAAGAACTGGAAGCGGATGATCGAGATCGCGGTTGAGATGGGTGTGCAGGTGATCAACACCGAACTCTCCGGCACGCCTAACGAGCCGGAAATCTGTGAAGAGATGTTCTATCGCTCCATGGAAGAGCTGCTGCCAATCATCGAACGTGAAGGCATCCGCGTCGAAATCCAGGCCCATCCGTGGGATTTCTGCGAAGAGAACAACGAAACTGTGGATATCGTGAAGTCGTTCCGCAGCGATAATGTGAAGTATATCTACAGCGCGCCACACACTTTCTTTTATGACAAAGGCAAAGGTGATGTGAAACCGATGCTGGAGTATGCCGGTGACGATCTGTCACACATGCTGATCGCCGACACCATGAACCATACAAAACACTGTCGCTACATCGTTAACCCGCCAGGGGTGGATGCCACCATTCACCAGCATGTCGGCGTGGGCGAAGGCGAAGTGGACTTCGACACCCTGTTTAAAACGCTGCGCGACACCGGCTTTGCCACCCGCAGTTATAAAGTCGGCGGTGAACCGATCATCGCGGCGTCTCTGTTTGGCTACCCGGAAAAGATGAAGGTTCAGGCGGTAGAAACCCGCGAACTGATTGAGCGTGAACTGCTGTAACCCTGCCTGCCGTGCAGTCGCTGCTGACTGCACGGCCACCTCCGCTCAGGATAACGAACCACCTGCCTGACACACTTTTATTCACTTTTCTCCAGTGCCGCTGCCCGCCTGACATCAGCCCCCTGCAGCACGGCCTTGCGCAGCCAGCAGAGTTAAACCCCCTTCGCAGCACCTGCTACACTCCAGACCAATACCACACCATAAGGCGAACTTTCATTATGTCGGAAAATGCATATCAGCCCGCAAAAGTCTGGACCTGGGACCCTGAAGCCAAAGGTAACGGCGCTAAAACTAATCGTCCGTTCGCTGGTCCCACCCATGAAAAAGCGTTGCCGGTCGGCAAGCATCCTTTACAGCTCTATTCGCTTGGCACGCCTAACGGCCAGAAGGTGACCATCCTGCTGGAAGAGCTGCTGGCGCTTAACGTCAACGATGCGGAATATGATGCCTGGCTGATCCGTATCGGCGAAGGCGATCAGTTCTCCAGCGGTTTTGTCGACGTAAACCCGAACTCGAAAATCCCGGCGCTGAGCGACCACTCGGCAACGCCGCCGATTCGGGTATTTGAATCGGGCAACATCCTGCTCTATCTGGCGGAGAAGTATGGCTACTTCCTGCCGAAAGATATCGCTGGCCGCACCGAAACCCTGAACTGGCTCTTCTGGTTACAGGGCTCAGCGCCTTACCTGGGCGGTGGTTTCGGTCATTTCTATCACTACGCGCCAGAAAAAATTGAGTACGCCATTAACCGCTTCACGCTGGAAGCGAAGCGTCAGCTCGACGTGCTGGATCGTCAGCTGGCAGATAACCGCTATCTGGCCGGTGATGACTACACCATCGCTGATATCGCCACCTGGCCGTGGTACGGCAACATGGTGCTGAATGATCAGTATGGCGGTGCCGAATTCCTGGATGTGCAGTCCTATAAAAATGTAGTGCGCTGGGCGAAAGAGATCGCGCTGCGACCTGCTGTAATTCGTGGCCGTAAGGTCAATCGTGTCATGGGCGACCCGGCCGATCAGCTGCACGAGCGTCATGATGCCGCTGACTTCGATACCAAAACCCAGGATAAAAAAGCTTAAGGAGAGACCTGTGAGTGCATATGTTGTATTTATTCGTGATAACACCCTGAACCAGGACGAAATGGCGATCTATGCCGAGAAAGCGGGCGAGGCTCGCGGCGATCATCAGATCAATCCTCTCGCCTTTTATGGCGAACTTGAAACGCTGGAAGGGCAGGAAGCGGAAGGCGTGGTGATTCTGGAATTCGCGAGCCGCGAAGCCGCACATGCCTGGTATGACAGCCCGGAATATCAGGCTGCCAAAGCGCACCGTCTGAAAGGCGCGAACTATCGCGTGGTGCTGGTAGAAGGTGTGGCTAAGTAAAGATGCAGGCGGCAGCGATGCCGCCTTTTCTTATTGCAGTGTGATACGCGCCACGCCATCCAGCCCCTGACTGCTGTGATCGTCATTGAAGCCCTGCTTCAGGGTGACGAACAGGGTCTGCCCGTCCGGTGAGACCAGCAGACTGTTGGGGTGGCTATTAAATGACCAGCTGTTTTTCACCTCATAGGTGGTGCCATCCAGCTGCAGCACCTTCTTCGATTCGCGCTGGCTGATATAAATCTCATTGCGCTTGCCATTAAACTTAATCCCCAGTGAGTCGCCCAGATTCAGACGCTTAATGACCTTGCCGCTGCGCTCATCAAACACCAGCGTATTTTTCGCTTTTGAATTATCCGTAACAAACAGGCGACCGGTTGCCGGATCCTCGGCCATATTCAGGAACAGATACTCCTGCCCGTCACCCGCCGTCAGGCGCTGCTCGATTTTGTTATTGCGCGGATTGATCACCAGGATTTCCCCGCTGCCGTTCGCCGCATAAATCCGGTCGCTGACCGGCGAGAAGATGATGCCTGTGACCCACTTCCCGGCATTTTTTATCCGGGTTTTCAGCGTCAGGGTTTTGGCATCAACCACCCAGATCACGCCCGGATCGCCCACGCCGCCGACATAGAGCAGCCCGTCATGCAGAAAGATTTCACGCGTGCCATAGGGCATGCCTTTCTCGTTTTTCTCGTCAAACATCAGGCGCTTCAGCACCTTACCGTTATCAGGATCGATCTTAGAGATACCGCCATCCAGCGTGTTGGTGGCGTAGAGTGCGCTGCCGTCAGGCGCGCTGATCAGACCAAAGTTTTTCAGGTCGAAGTGTCCCGCGCCGGTGCTCTGCAGCGTGGAAGCATCAAGACGGTAGATCATGCCGCCGCTGATATCTTTAAATCCCTGCGCGCTGGCGACATAGAGGGCATTTTTTGCTGGCAGATAGGCCATCTCATACAAACCTTCACCCAGCTCGCGCTGAATCAGGTTATCCGGGCTGGAGGGCTGCATCACCACCGGCGCGCTGACATCCACTTTTTTCGCCGGCATCTGGCACGCCGTCAGGCTGAAGGTGGTCACCATCGCCAGTGTAAGTGCCGCTGTACGCGGACTGAACAACGCTTTCATACTTAACTCCCCTATCTGCCTGCTGCTCCCGGCTGGCCACAACGCAGAGGACAGGCTGGAAATAAAAAGAATAAGAATCATACGCAGCCGCTAAAACGCTGTAAACGCAGCGGCACGCTGACGCAACCGAATCAGCTTAATGCGGTATGTTTATTGTCCGCAGGCGTCTGGCCGCGCCAGAAACTGCCTTTAAAAGCCTGGCTAATCAACCGATTGCAGATTGCTCTGCAGAAACGCCACAAATGCGGTAATACGCGCCGGAAGCTGACGCTGCGCCTGCCAGACCGCAAAAATATCGCCATCCGGTGCCTGCCAGTCGGGTAACACCGGCAGCAGTTCGCCCGTCGCCAGACTGTGCTGCGCGTCCCACCAGGAACGCAGCAAGATGCCATGCCCATCCATCGCCAGTCGCATCGCCACTTCGCCATCGTTGGTGATAAGACTGCCGCGCACTTTCTGAGTGATGCTCTGTTCGCCGCTGGTCAGTCGCCACAGGGTAAAATCGCTGTCGTGCTGGCGCAGTAAAATGCAGTTGTGTTGTGCCAGATCGCGCACTGTCTCCGGCAGACCGTGCCGGGCGGCATAGGCGGGTGAGCAGCAGAGAATGCGCGGATTGGTACGCAGTTTGCGCGCCACCAGCCGTGAGTCGGGCGGTTCCCCGACGCGGATATCAATATCCATGTGGGCATCAAGAAAATTAAGTGGCTGGCTGCTGAGCTGCAGCGACAGCGAGAGTTCCGGGTGCAGCGCGGCAAAAGCCGAGACGCAGGGCGCAATATGCCGACGGCCAAAGCCAAATGAGGCGTTGATGTTAAGTGTGCCGCGCAGCTGGGCGGTCTCGCCGCTGACCGCCTCTTCCAGCGCCGCCAGCTGATCCAGCAACGGACGCGCACCCGCCAGATATCGGCGCCCTTCCGGCGTCAGCTCCAGTCGTCGCGTGGTGCGGCGCAGGAGTTGCACACCAAGCCGCTGTTCCAGCTGGCTCAGACGTTTGCTGACCGCCGCCAGCGACAATCCCAGTTCGCGCGCCGCCGCAGTCAGGCTATCCAGCGCAGCCAGGCGAACAAAGAAGGCTAAATCATCGGTGGAGGTGCGGGATTCTCTACTTTTATTCAACACTGGATTGCCTTTCAGGCTCATTATTTCCCCGGAAGCGACAGTTATACTGCGTACACAATTCGAACATCAACCGGAAAGGTACCCTGTGACTGACAAAATTCACTCTGTTGCCGTGATCCCTGGCGACGGCATCGGCAAAGAAGTGATGCCGGAAGGCGTCCGTGTAATGAATGCGGCCGCAGAGAAATTTAACATTCCGCTGCGCTGGGAGTGGTTCGATTACGCCAGTGCCGACTACTGGCAGCAGCATGGCAAAATGTTGCCTGACGACTGGTTTCCACAGCTGAAAGCCTTTGATGCGATCTATTTTGGCGCAGTCGGCTGGCCCGATGTGGTGCCCGACCACGTTTCACTGTGGGGCTCGCTGCTGCAGTTCCGCCGGGAGTTCGATCAATATGTGAATCTGCGTCCGGTGCGACTGATGCCAGGCGTCAAAGCGCCGCTGGCGAACCGTCAGCCCGGCGATATCGACTTCTATGTGGTACGCGAAAACACGGAGGGTGAATACTCCAGCGTCGGCGGCACCATGTTCCCCGGCACCGAACGTGAAGTGGTGATTCAGGAGACGGTGATGACGCGCACCGGCGTCGATCGCATCCTGAAGTTTGCCTATCAGCTGGCGCAGAGTCGGCCGAAGAAACACCTGACCTCCGCCACCAAATCGAACGGCATTGCCATCACCATGCCCTACTGGGATAGCCGCGTTGAAGCCATGGCCGGTCAGTTCCCCGATGTTCGCGTCGATAAGTATCACATCGATATTCTCACCGCTAACTTCGTGCTGCATCCGGACTGGTTTGATGTGGTGGTCGCCAGCAATCTGTTTGGCGATATCCTCTCCGATCTCGGCCCGGCCTGTACCGGCACTATCGGCATCGCCCCTTCGGCCAATATCAACCCGGAAGGCCTGTTCCCCAGCCTGTTTGAACCGGTTCACGGTTCTGCGCCCGATATCGCCGGTAAAGGTGTCGCCAATCCCATCGGACAGATCTGGTGTGGCGCGATGATGCTGGAGCACCTCGGCTACAAAGCGGCAGGTGATGCGGTGTTAGACGCGATTGAACGCACGCTGGCAGCGGGTGAGCACCTGACGCGCGATCTCGGCGGCAGCGCCAGCACCGAACAGCTCGGTATGGCCATCGCCGCCGCGCTGTGATTTAGTCCGGCAACTGCACCACGCACTCGGGGTGCCAGCCTGGCGGTAACGGTTCCGGCCGTATTATCGCCAGGCTGTGCAGTTGCAGGTTCTCCACCCCGCGTGCGAACAGGCCCGGCAGCCCGCCGGGATAGCGCTCTACGCCAAAAGCTTCGCCGGTTTTCGGGTCAAGTTTGTAGGCGTTATCCAGCCCCATGCCGGTCGGGGAGTCCGGGTTACAGGGCGGCCGTACGTCATAGTGTCCCTGTGCAACCGGTGCCACGGTCTGCCGCATCTGCAGCTGGCTGATGACCACATCGCGTATCCAGCCCGGTTCTGCCGCATGCAGGTTAATCGCCCCTTCCGCCACGCCCGTAACGTTACTGAACTGCACCTGCTCTACGATGCCTGGCGTAATGGCGGGATCGCGACTGCGCACCGAAATATGCAGCGGATCGGCTTTTCCCCAGTGACAGGGCGGCGCATGGTGACAGGCAAAAGTCAGATTACTGAACAGCAGACGCCGCATCGCGCCACCGTCACGCGACAGAATGCCGATGCCACGGTTGGAATCAAAAATGGTGCAGCCGGTCACCGTGACATCTTCCACATCATCCCAGGTTTCAGTGCCGATTTTAAAGGCGCAGCTGTAGCTACGCAGCAGGCAGTTGGTGATCATAATCTGCCGCGCCGGACGCCGCAGCGCGGCCGGTTTATGGGTGGTTTTGATGCAGATGGCATCATCGGCGGCACTGAGATAGCTGTTGCTGACAAACACCGCTTCGCAGCTGTCGATATCGAGCGCATCGGTATTCGGCATGGTCATGGCATTGTCGATGGTGAGGTGGTCGATATGCACATGGCGACAGCTCACCAGATGCACCGTCCACATCGGCGCCTGCACGATGGTAAAGGCGGTCAGCGTTACCTGCTCGCAATCTTCAAACACAATGATCCGCGGCCGGTCCGCACGCGGCAGGCGATAGCCCTGCTCGTCACGCTCAGCGGCAAACCAGGCTTCACCGTCACCGTCTATACGGCCGGTGCCGCTGATGGTGATATTGCGCTGGCCCAGCGCATAGAGCAGCACATTGTGGGACTTCTCAGCACAGCTCAGCGCCTGTACCGCCTGGTAATCAGCCAGCCGCTGACTGGCGATCAGCACCGCGCCCGCTTCAAGATGGAGTTCAAAATCAGAGGGCAGATTCAGGCAGCCGCTGCGATAACGCCCGGCAGGCAGGGTCAGACGGCCACCGCCCGCCGCCGCAATCTGATCCATAGCGCGTTGCAGCACGGCCGTGTCCGGGGTTTCGCCATCGGCGACAGGGTGAAAATCAGCAAGGGAAAGGTGCATCATGCGTCTCCCGCAGGATTGAGGAGGAGGAATTGCAGCACGATACGGCGCGGCAAACCTTTGTCTGGCCGCCAGTGCGCCGTTTCGTGCGGGCTATCACAGATTACTTCACGGCCCCTTCGGTGACGCCGCTGATGAACTTGCGCTGGAAAATCAGGAACACCACGATCAGCGGCATAATCACAATCATCGCGCCCGCCATCAGCACCGGAATGTCGATGGTGTTTTTGTTCTGGAAAAACATCATGCCAATTGGCAGTGTGCGTAACTCATCCTTGTTGACCAGAATCAGCGGGATCAGGAACTCATTCCAGGTCCAGATAAACAGCAGCAGCCCCAGCGTTGAGAGGGTCGGCCAGATAGCGGGCACCAGAATGCCCCACAGAATTTTGACCCGCGATGCCCCATCCATTACCGCCGCTTCCACCAGTTCTTTCGGCACCTGCTGGAAAGCACTGGCGATCATCAGCGTAGTAAAGGGCAGCGACAGGGCGATTTGCGGCAGGATCAGCGCCAGATAGGTGTTGGTCAGCCCCATCCAGCGCAGCTCGTGATAGAGCGGAATGATAAAGGCTTCACTCGGCAACACCATCCCCAGCGCCAGCATCGCTCCGATGACTTTTTTACCAGGGATTTTCAGCCACGCGAAACCGAACCCGGCCAGAATGCCCAGCAGCACGCTGAACAGCACCACCGGAATCACCACCAGCACCGAATTGAGAAAGTAGACGTTGAAGTGTCCCTGTTGCCACGCGGTCAGGTAGTTTTTGAAATTCAGCGAGGCGGGCAGCGTGAAGACCCCCTGAAACAGCTCCATCTGGGTTTTGAACGACGTCATCAGCGCCATCAGGAACGGCAGAATCGTCATCAGCGCCACGATCCAGATCAGCGTGCGTGAAATCACCGGCGTGCTTCGCATCAGTAACGCTCCTTTAAGGCCACATGGATCAGATAGTTAATCCCTAAAACAATGACCATGCTGAACACCGCCACCGACGAGGCGTAGCCAAAGTAGTGCAGATCAAAGCCCTGCTTATACATAAAGATGTTGGTCACCATGGTGGAGGTGCCCGGGCCGCCCTGCGTCATCACATAGACCAGGTCAAAGGCTTTCAGGCTGGCGATCACCGTCAGCAGCAGGGCAATCCGCAGCTCGGGTCGCAGGCCTGGCAGCGTAATGCGCATAAACTTCTGGCGACGCGACGAGCCATCGAGATCGGCCGCTTCCAGCAGTGAGGGATCCATGCGCTGCAGGCCCGCCATAAACAGCACCAGACAAAAGCCGAAGAAGTACCAGGTGGCGACCAGACCCACGGCGGGCAGCGCCCAGGTAAAATCACCCAGCCAGGAGAGTGCCAGCTGGGGCAATCCTATTGCGCGTAATATCTGGTCGATCGGACCAAACGCCGGGTTATAGAGCCAGCGCCACACCACGCCCAGCACCGCCATCGGCATGATGTAGGGCAGGAAAAAGAGAATGCGCAGCACGCTGCGTTCGCTGTTGTTGCGCGTGTCATACAGAAAGCTGCAGAGCAGCAGGCCGACGCCAATCGGCAACAGGGTATAGAACAGCATCAGGATGGCGTTATTGCCCAGTGCAATCCAGAACACCGGATCGCTGAACATCCGCAGATAGTTGCTGACGCCGCTAAACACCGGCAGCGAGGTGCCGTCCCATTCGGTAAAACTGATGCCCAGCGAGGCCAGTAGCGGGAACAGCAGAAACACCGCATAGACCAGCACCGCAGGCAGAACATAGAGAAAATTACGCCAGCCACTTAAATTCAACATAACTCTACTCGTGGTTCAGAACGAGGCTCAGGCCCGGCTGTTCGCCGGGCCTCCGGCTTAATGCTTCAGTGTTTTCAGGTAACGCTGATAGTTGTTATCAAAATTAACTACCATCTGATCGGGTGTCTGACGGCCTGCCAGCAGCAGTTGAACGTTCTGATTCAGCTCGGCGTTCATGGTGGGTGTCGCCCAGTCCACGTAGTGACCTAAACCGTCGTAATCATTGAGCGTCAGCCAGACCTGATACGCCTCGGCCAGTAGCGGATTGTCCGCTGGCATTTTCGCCGCTTTGTTGGTGCTGGCAGGCAGGAAGCCCACCTTCAGCCAGCGGTTCGCCATGGCATCAGAGACCATATAGTTGATGAACTTCGCCGCACCTTCCTGCTGGTCTTTGCCTTTGGCAGTGCTGGTGATGGAGAACGCCAGATCGGTACCGCCCACCATCAGCGGTTGCTTCACGCCTTCACCGGCAGGCATCGCGGCAAAGTGAATATCTTTGTTGTCTTTAAACTGGCCGAGATACCAGGTGCCGCTGACCAGGAACGCAGCCTGGCCGTTCTGGAACAGCGTCGCCGCATCGTCGTGACCGATGCCCTGGAAGCCAGGGAAGAAGTACCCTTTGTCGGTCCAGCTCTTCATCATAGAGGCGGCATTGACCAGCTTGCTGTCTTTGAAGGTGCCGCCCACATCGTAAATCAGATTATCCAGCGTCTTGCGGTCGTGGCTCTCAATCTGCGCCTGCCACAGCGTGCTGAGCAGCTGCTGGCCCATGTTGCCATCCAGCAGACCGAGCATCATCGGTGCGGTGCCCTGCTGCTTCAGTTTCGCCATCGCGCTTTCCAGCTCAGCCAGCGTTTTCGGCACGGCAATGCCCGCTTTATCCAGCAGCGCTTTGTTGTAATAGAGCCCGACCATCTCGCCCAGGCTGGCGACGCCGTAGAGTTTGCCGCTGCCGAACTCGCCGCTGTCTGACCAGCGGTTACGTTTCAGAATCGAGTCCGGGAAGCGTGTGGTCCAGCCGTTGCTGGCGGCGTAGCTGTCGAGCGGCAGCAGCAGCTTATCTTTAACCAGCGAGCCCATATCACCGCCGCCCTGGTTGACCTGAGCGATCTGCGGGCCATCACCGGCGGTCAGCGCCAGCTTCAGGGGAATACGGGTATCTTCAAAGGAGTGAACCGAGCGGTTAATCACAATGCCGGGATTCTGCTGGGAAAACTCTTTAATCCCTTCATCCACCGCGGCAGTCTGCTCCGGGTAGTTGTAGATATCCCACTCATTCAGGGTAACGGCGGCGTGGGCGGCATGCGAGACGCTGCCCGCCAGCAGGCCCGCTGCCAGCAGCCGACCCACATTGCGAATTCGGAACGAACGAACGGAGGAAACAGACATTATGCTCACCTTCTTCAGACCAGGATCGGCATCCTTTCATCTCACCGCCTGACATCCTGCAGGCTGCAGCCGCACACAAACGCACTCACTCATACTTACTTTAATAAAAAAATAAAGTCAAACAGCCTGCGCGGGGAATTGCAACGCTGTGAGCACGCGCAAATAAACAGCGACATGGCGTGAAATTCAGCACACTGCGCTGGCATTTACGCGATTAACCGTGGCGGTGCGTCGCCAGCTACTTTTTCTGCAGCAGGAGATGCCAGTGCAATCATTGCAAAATAACGTCCTGATAAAACATACGAAAATCCTATCACGCTCACACTTTTCCCCTTTCACTGGCCGTGAATCTGCTGCCAGCCGCCACGATCCGGGCGTGTTGGCGATCACAGTTGTGCATCCCGATGCCGGTAAACATTGCCGAAGCGCCCGTGTTAGTGAGATAAGGTAATTATTCTATCTTGAAAACTAAGTCCACTTTCATTAACGTAACTTTTATCTGCGGATCTGTTCAATCCCTGACCGATTCATTCACTCACGAGAATTCACCATGGCGAATCAAGGTGTCATTCGTCCGGCCACCCCGGCGGACTACCCGGCGCTCTACCGCATCTGCCTGGAAACAGCCGATGCAGGTGGCGATGCCCGCGCGCTCTATTCCGATCCTGACTATCCCGGCCAGCGTTTTGCTGTGCCTTATGCGCGTTTCGCGCCTGACTTTGCTTTTGTGCTGGAGCGGGACGGTGAGGTGCAGGGTTATGTGGTCGCCGCGCCCGATACCCGCGCGTTTGAAGCGCAGCTACAGACCGAATGGTGGCCGCAGCTGCAGGAGAAATATCGTGATCGCAGCGCCAGCGCGCCGCTCGACAGCAAAGTGCTCGACGCAATACGCCATCCTGACCAGGCCGCTGACACGCTGGTGACGCAGTGGCCCGCTCATCTGCATATCAACCTGCTGCCGGCGGCACAGAAAGGCGGCTGGGGTCGCCGGATGATTGAGCATGAGCTGGCGGCGCTGCGCGCTGCCGGTGTCAGCGGTGTCCATCTTGGCGTCAGCCTGCAGAATGAGCAGGTCTGTGCCTTTTATCAGCGCATGGGGTTCACCCCAATCCTGCGCAGCAATGCCATCTACATGGGCCAGTTACTCTGAGTGAGGTAGCCGATGACCAGCCTGCGCTTGCAGAATGTGAAGAAGTCTTATGAACACGTTAATGTCATTCATGGCATCGATCTGACGATCAACAGCGGCGAATTTGTGGTGTTTGTCGGGCCATCCGGCTGCGGCAAATCGACGCTGCTGCGGATGATCGCCGGGCTGGAGGAGATCAGCAGCGGTCAGTTGCTGATTGAGGAGCAGGACATGACGCAGCAGCCCGCCACCGAGCGCGGCATTGCTATGGTGTTTCAGTCTTATGCGCTCTACCCCAACATGACGGTGCGCGGCAACCTGGCCTATCCGCTGGAGGTAATGAAGAAGTCTAAGGCGGAGATCAATGAGGCGATTGCCCGGACGGCCGCCCGCCTGCATCTCACCGAACTGCTCGACCGCCTGCCGCGCGCGCTCTCTGGCGGACAGCGGCAGCGCGTGGCGATTGGCCGGGCAATTATCCGTCATCCGCGTATCTTCCTGTTCGATGAGCCGCTCTCTAACCTCGATGCCGAGCTGCGTTTGCAGATGCGGATTGAGATTGCGCGGCTGCACGCCTCGCTCGGCAATACCATGATTTATGTCACCCACGATCAGCTGGAAGCGATGACGCTGGCTGACCGCATCGTCGTGCTGCGTCAGGGCCGCATTGAGCAGGTCGGCGCACCGCTGACGCTCTATCACGACCCGGATAACCTGTTTGTCGCCGGCTTTATCGGCTCGCCAAAAATGAACTTCCTGCGGGCGGAAATCAGCGCCACGGGCAAGGGTGAAGTGCAGCTGCGGGTGCCGGAACTGAAGATTGAGGGGCTGGTGCTGAAAATCGCCGCCGACTGCCGCGAGGGGCAAACCGTGACGCTGGGAATTCGTCCCGAGCATTTCCAGCCTGCCGCGCAGACGCCGGAGGCATTGCGCTTTCACGGCGAGCTGGCCTATGGCGAAATGCTGGGCCACACCAACTACCTCTACCTGGATATCGGGCGTGAAGAGATGCTGGTGGTGGAAGAGCGCGAAGCAACCACGCGCGATCTGGGAACGCAGGTTGAACTGGGCTTTTCTGCTGCGCACTGCCTGCTGTTTGATGAACAGGGGATGCGCCTGCGCTAAGGGAAGCGCGGAAACAAAAACGGGCGCCGTGGCGCCCGTTTTTATTGGAGGGATAACTCAGGTGACCGGCTCTTCATCGGCCTGCGCCGCCAGCAGATCAAGCAGCCGGTTGACGGCAAAACCCGCCGCGCCCAGCGCCCACATGCGGTTCGATTCAGTCAGGAACTGCAGCGGCGTCATGTGCGGCGTCAGTTTAAGCCGGTAGGCCTGGAAGCTCTGGGTAATGTGATCGAGCAGAATGCGTGACGCCATGTGCGGCTCCATCGCCAGATAAACCACATCCGGATCGTAAGCCACCGACAGGTTCGCCAGTGAAATTCCCAGCTCGCGTCCTGCCTCTTCCAGCACCGCCAGCACCTCGGGCGTTGGCCGCTGATCCAGCGCCTGCAACGTGAGGCCTTCCACCGGCTCCTGGTCAGCAAGCCGTTGCAGAATGGCGCGCGATGAGGCGACATCTTCCAGCAGACGCAGTGAGCCGTCGCCCACCAGCCCGTTGCCAATCTCTCCCGCCTTGCCGTGACGACCGCGGTAGAGCTGACGATTCAGAATGATGCCCGCCCCGATCCCTTTGCCATAGGTGGCGATCACCGCCGACTGCGCGTTGCCGAGCTGACCAAATACCAGCGCCGCCATTGCCATGGCGTTGGCGTCATTCTCGATAAACACCGGCAGCGAGAAACGCTCTTCCAGCAGGCGCGCAATCGGGACGTTGTCCCAGTCGAGCACTTTGGAGCGGATACAGTAGCCGTTTTCGGCATCGACCAATCCCGACAAGGCCAGGCCAATGGCGCCCACCCGCTTCTCCTCAACGCCGCGCAGGAATTTCGCCAGTGCATCGCCGAGCTGGCGCGGTGTCAGCGTGCCTTTCGGCATCTGCTGTTCGCCCAGCAGATTGCCGCTGAGATCGGTCATGACGATCAGGTTGCGTTCTGCATTGAGCTGAATGCCAATCACGCTGGCGCGATCGGGATTGAGCCCAAGCAGCGTTTTTGGCCGCCCCATCGACACGCGACGCAGCCCCAGCTCCTGCACGATTTCCTGCGCCAGCAGGCGATTAGTCGCCTGCGACACGGTCGACATGCTCAGTCCGCTACGAACTTTCAGGTCTGACTGGCTGATCGGCGCATTTTCAACAATCAACCGCAGAATGCGCGCGGTTACGTTGGGAGCGGTCATAAATTCCTCGGGTTATCTGGCTGAGGATGCTCAGCCAGCTTCAGATCGGTAATCGGGCAGGCGTCAGCTGCTGCGCCAGTATCAGCGCCCCGCTCAGGGCATCGCCCTGCGGCGTCACCAGCCGGGCCTGAATATCGTCATCCAGCCAGCGCTGAATCGGCGTGGCCAGTCCCCCCATCAGCGCCACGGGTCCGCTGCTCAGGGCAGTCAGACGGCGGACCATCAGGCCGATATCGGCTGCGGTCTGATGCAGCAGATCCTGTGCATGACCATCGCCCGCGTCGGCGGCCGCAAAAATCTGTGGCACCACGCGGGCCCAGTCTGCAGGCGTCGCTGAGCGCGTCCAGAGCAGCATGGTTTCCGGACTGTGGTCGAACTGCGCCATCAGCTGCCGGGTAAGAGCGCTCTGGGTAATAATCGCTTCATGGGCCAGCAGCGCCAGCCGCAGCGCACGACGGCCCAGCTCAGCGCCCGATCCCTGGTCAGACAAGGCAAAGCCCCAGCCGCCAAGCAGCGTAAACTGTTCGCCATCCCACGCGGCTCCCTGACTGCCGGTGCCGATAATAAAGACGGCGCCAGGTGCGCCGCCATGGGCGCCCGCACAGGCGATCTCCACATCGCTGACCACCTGTAACGCCGCGCAGGCAGGTTGCCAGCTGGCGAGCCGCGCCTGTACCGAGGTGACGTTCGCACCGGCTAATCCGGCCACCAGCGCGGTTTGCGTCAGCGCCTCCGGGGCTAATCCCGCCTGTGACAATACCCGTTCGATCAGCTGCCCGACGCAGGTCAGTGCCGCGTCATAGTCTGACCAGACGTTGGCAGGCCCGCCGGTGGCTTCCGCCAGGATGCGACCCTGCAGGTCGGTTAACCGCGCGCGACACTGTGTACCGCCGCCATCAATGCCCAGAAGATAGTGTGGTTGCACGCGCTTCCTTCCCTGATTAAGGGTTATAGCCATAATGAGCGAACGATAGGATAAAAAAACTTAAATCGCAATAACAAATAAATATAGCAAAATCATATCTGAATTTTCTTGTTATTTTACATCGTCATAACAAAAACCCCCTCGCAAAATGCGCAGTGCGTTATTGACATTAGTTTTTCTGTCGTAATAAGTTGGTGGTCAGATTATCAACAGGCGCGCCCGATCACAGGCGGGCTATGCATCATGCGATTTCAGGAGCAGGGGTTTAACATGAAAGTAGGCATTATCGGTCTCGGCTTTCGACTGTCCCACGTGATCAAAGAGTTCAGCAAAGCCGACGACGCCTTCTCGGTAGTGGGTTATTACGATCCGGCACCCGCCGGACTGCCTAATCTGCACAGCTTTGGTATCGCGCCCGGCCAGGCCTTTGCGTCAATCGATGCTCTGCTGGAACATGGCGGAATGGATGTCGTGCTGGTTGGCTCTCCCAACTTTCTGCATCTGGAGCATGTGGGTCAGGCGCTGGCAGCGGGTTACACGGTGTTTACCGAAAAGCCGGTGGTGATCAATGAAGAGCAGACCATGGAGATGGCGAAGCTGGTGCGTCAGTATGGCGAAGCGCGCATTCTGGTCGGCCTGGTACTGCGCTATTCCCCGCTCTATCACGATCTGCTGGCGGCACGCGATGCGGGTCAGTTGGGTGAGATCACCTCGATTGAGGCGACAGAACATATCAAGCCTTATCACGGCGCATTCTTTCAGCGCGACTGGCGCCGTCTGGAGAAATATGCCGGTCCGTACATTCTGGAAAAATGCTGTCACGACATCGATCTCTATCAGGGGCTGTTGCAGGAGCGCCCGATCCGCGTCGCCAGCTTTGGTGGCCGGAAATCCTTTACTCCCGCTCATGCGCCGCAGGGAGCTATCACCGCTGACTCAGAACTTTATCACGTGAAGCCCAGCGGCTGGTCGAGCACCGATGCGGTGTTCGACAGCGATGCCGATATTGTCGACTACCAGACAGCCCTGATTGAGTACGAAGGCGGCGCGACGCTGGCCTTCCACGCCAATCTGAATGTGCCGGATGAGTTCCGCCGTTTCTGTGTCATGGGCACCGACGGCATGGCGGAAGGCGACTTCGTGCGCAACTACTTCCGCGTACACAACGCACGCAGCGGCGAGAAAGAGGTCGATACCGCCTACAGTGGCAATGCGTATGATGGCCATTACGGCGCAGATGCGTTGATGGCTGAAGAGATCGTTAAACATATTAAACAGGGAACACCGCTGAAAGTTTCAGTAGTGGACGCGCTGGAAGCGGGCCTCACGGCAATTAAAATCGATGAGGCTCGTAAAACCCGCAGCGTAGTGGACATGCGTGAAAGCTGGCTAACATTTGACGCCAACCTGGGAAAAACCGGGGCCTGATGGCCCCAGCCTGCGGGTCGGCCTCCCCCTCTGACCCCAGGATTTTAATGGCAGTATGACTGGTAACTTCCTGTACTGGCCTTCGGGCCAGTGACAATATTGAGGTTGAGCTGGCTCGGGAAACCGTTGCCAGCGACAACTCAACCGCACCCTCTCCAGCCCTCTTCTCCGAAGGCATATTTGATTAAATGGCCCCCTGCTGGAGGCAGCGCTTAATGAAGGTTTTTTTCATTCCGGGCGCAGACCGAGGGGCGCTGGCAGTGAAGATACTCATACAGCAGCAGCATTCCTACCGGGTTATCCTCCAGATTTTCGAAATCAACGTGAGTTTTTTCCAGAAGATATTTTCTCAGGGCGCTAACCGGGATGTTTTTATGGGAAGCCAGCGCCCGGCACAGCTGCGCCACGATCTCGCACTTTACTGAATACGGCACATCAGGATTATAAATTTCCGGAATGGAGTGAGTCTGATTCATAACGGTACCCTCTATAAGCGCTTAAGCTGACTGAGGAGGCCACAGGCCTGCCGATGAGAGATAAGTTATAGCAAGGAACGCGTTTTCGTGTAAATCAGGAACGTTTTGAAAGGCGTCACGGAGCTTTGCGTTCGTCCGGTTTGCGTCTCAGTCAGAGGCAACTTACATACTCACAGCGAATGGATGGCGCTTTTGCGCAAGGCATAGGCTCCCTGAGATTGCACTCAATTCTACAACCGCATCTGCCTCACCAACCTCGGTTGTTCAAACCGGATCCACCTCATTCTCCAGCTTCTGACGCCGTCGCAGATGCGGAAACAACTTCATCCACAGCGCCACCACCACCAGCGTACCGATGCCGCCAATCGCCGCCGCCGGTGCCGCACCCATCCAGGCCGCCAGCAACCCCGACTCAAACTCGCCCAGCTGATTCGACGTATTAATGAAAATCGCGTTAACCGCATTCACCCGACCACGCATGGTATCCGGCGTATCCAGCTGCACCAGCGCGCCCCGGATCACCATACTCACCATATCAAAGCCACCCAGCGCACAGAGCGCCACCAGCGACAGCCATAACTGCGTGGAAAGCGCGAACACCAGCGTGGCAACGCCAAAGCCCGCCACCGAGCCAAACATAATCATCCCGACATGCTTCTCCAGCTTGTGACGGCTCAGCCAGATGCCCACCAGCAATGCTCCCACCGACGGTGCGCCGCGCAACATCCCCAACCCCCAGGGCCCGGTATGCAGAATATCTTTGGCAAAAATCGGCAGCAGCGCCGTTGCACCGCCCAAAAGCACCGCAAACAGATCGAGCGAAATTACCCCAAGTACATCTTTGCGCTCACGGATAAAGTGAATCCCGGCAAACAGATTCTTCATATTCATCGGCAGACGAGCCTGCACCGGGCGTTCATAACGCAACAGACTCACCAGCGTCAGCGAAACCAGATAAAATAGCCCGGAAACGCCATACACCACATGCGGCCCGGCGACATAAAGCAGCCCGCCAATCGTCGGCCCGACGATAACCGCTGCCTGACCGCCCACGGAGTTCATCGCCATCGCACGCGCCAGAATCGAAGGCGGCACCAGCGACGGCAGCATTGAAGACATCGCAGGCCACTCCAGCGCTTTCGCCACCGCAATCATAAACACCAGCCCCCACAACGCGGTCTTATCGGGGGTATGGAATAAGGTAAGCACCACTAATGCCAGCAGTGCGGCAAATTCCACCAGCTGACCCAACAGCACGATCCGCCGCCGGTCATATTGATCCGCCAGATGACCCGCTGGCAGCGCCAGCAACACCGACGGCAGAAACTGCATTAAGCCAATCATCCCTAACGCCATCGCGCTGTTGGTCAGCGCATAGATCTGCCAGCTGATTGCGACCGAGAACATCTGAAAACCAAATGATGAACAGGTACGCGCCACCCAGAAGGCGACAAATGTCCGATGTCGCCACAGCGACTCTTCCGCCGCCGATGCCATAAATCCCATGTCTTATCCCAAATCAGGTGAGGAAACCCGCGTCGTTGCGCGGTGTTATTGGTGTGGTGATTGTCGGCTTCACGATAGCAGACCGGATGCGAGCAGAAGGCCTGCGGCTCCAGCGCTGCCTCCCTGTGCGATAAGCAGCGTCCCTGTCCGGCCGAGGCGCGTCAGACCCCTCATGATTATTACCAGCCTATTGGTCCCGACTATTGAATATATTCCAGCACATCATCAGACGCCAAAGGAATTATCGTTTCTTTGCTAACAGGTTTATTTACTTTCTCCGGCAACAAAAGGATGATTTGGATTAAGCATGTGATCTATATTTATTCACGCGTTTAGAAAAATGCGACTTTTTATATGCTTAATTAACAAAAAATCCTTTCTATTGAATTTCATAGAGATAATGAAAAACAGTTTATATAACCCCTATGTTACTGAACCAATCCATCACGTTAAGCGTAATGTCACTGGCATTTGCTATAGCGTGCCTTATCTTCAGCAAAACCAGGATAGCGGAAATATACTTAATACAAACAACATTATTTCATTACACAATCAAATTGCTACTGAAGCAGCATTAATGGTTGTGCCGGTGGAAGATATTCGATTACGGGGAATGATCGCGGTTCCGGATGCCTATACGCATTTACAAAATGCGCGTGTCCGGATTGGCATTAATTATTCCAGTCTGGCAGCACATAGTACGTCACTGCTTGAATTAACAAAGAAATTTGATTTCTGGCTTTATGATTTTGCGCCACCGGGTGCAGACTGGCGACTACTGGAATCATTTCCTTTTTCAGGGATTGTTTTAACCGAATCTTTCTTTAATGATAATTATGAGAAGTTTACCTTTCCCTTTTTTATGGCGACGTTTCGTGAAAAAGGGGCAGAGGTAATCGTACGAAGTCATACGCCGCCCTTAACCGCTGAGCAGTTTGCTGAGATAAATATCAGCGGCTGGCAACAGCAACGCTCGGACGGCGATCTTATTAGCTGCTGATTCACAAATCCTGCCTTCCGGCGTTAAGGGCACACGGCGGTGCGCTTAACGTCCTTTAATCCCCCATAAAATGTCGTTTTATTCCAGTTGTTAAGCGGTTTAAGCCAAAAAAATCAAACCTCGATCTGATTTTGCTATAACATTTAACACAAAGGGATCGTCTGTCTTAACGGAAGAGATACTTCAGAACACCCTAATCATTTGTACTTGATAACTGGAAACAGCCTATCTGGTTGTTTTCGTGTGTTTTATGGCAACGAAACGAGGTCGATATTATGGGGAAAAACTCCTCATCTTTTGGCGTAATTCGTTTCCTGACGGTGCTGTTCGCAGTGCTGACGGGCGCGTTTATGCTGATTGGCGGTGGCTGGTTAGCCGCCATTGGTGGTTCCTGGTATTACGTTTTTGGCGGTGTGGTGATGCTTATCACCGCTTATCTGCTTTCCCGTCGTAAAAGCACTGCGCTGGTTCTCTATGCGCTGCTGCTGATCGGCACCCTGATCTGGGGTGTATGGGAAGTGGGCACCGACTTCTGGGCACTGGCACCACGCACCGATGTGCTGGTGATCTTCGGTGTCTGGCTGATCCTGCCGTTTGTTTATCGCAGCTTCAACGCGGGCAGCAAAGCCGCGCTGGGTACCATGGCTGTGGCGCTGATTGCCAGTGCCATTGTGCTGGCCTATGCGGTATTCAACGATCCGCAGGTCATCAACGGGTCAGTACCAGAAACCGCTGACAACGCCCCGCAGGCTGCGCCGCTGAGCAACATCCCGGACGCTGACTGGCCCGCTTATGCGCGCGATCAGCAGGGAACCCGTTTCTCTCCGCTGAAGCAGATTAATCACCAGAACGTGAAAGAGTTGCAGGTTGCCTGGCAGTTCCAGACTGGCGACATGAAAACCCCTAACGATCCGGGTGAAATTACCGACGAAGTTACGCCGATTAAAATCCGCGACACGCTTTATCTCTGTTCGCCACACCAGATCCTGTTTGCACTGGATGCGGCCACCGGTAAGCAGAAGTGGAAATTTGATCCGGGCATGAAGGTCAACCCGACCTTCCAGCACGTGACCTGTCGCGGTGTTTCTTACCATGAAGTGCCGGCAGCCGCCGATGCAGCGAACACTCAGCCTGCGCTGTGTTCACGTCGTATCTATCTGCCGGTCAACGATGGTCGTCTGTTTGCACTGGACGCAGAGACCGGCGAACGCTGCCCGGCATTTGGCGTCAACGGCGAGCTGGATCTGCAACACAAACAGCCTGTCACCACTGCGGGTCAGTATGAGCCGACCTCACCGCCGGTGATTACTAACACCACCATCGTGATGGCGGGTGCGGTTACCGATAACTACTCAACCCGCGAGCCGTCAGGCGTGATTCGTGGCTTTGATGTGAATACCGGCAAACTGCTGTGGGTGTTTGATCCAGGCGCAAAAGATCCTAATGCCATTCCGGCTGATGAACACACCTTCACCATGAACTCTCCGAACTCATGGGCACCGGCAGTTTACGATCCGAAACTGGATACCGTTTACCTGCCGATGGGCGTGAGCACACCGGATATCTGGGGCGGTAACCGCACACCAGAGCAGGAGCGTTATGCAAGCAGCGTGCTGGCCCTGAACGCCACCACCGGTAAGCTGGTCTGGTCTTATCAGACTGTGCATCACGATCTGTGGGATATGGATCTGCCGTCGCAGCCTACGCTGGCTGACATCACCGATAAAGATGGCAACACCGTACCGGTTGTCTACGCGCCAGCGAAAACCGGCAACATCTTTGTACTGGATCGCCGTACCGGCAAGCCAGTCGTGCCTGCGCCAGAAACGCCAGTGCCACAGGGTGCTGCTAAAGGCGATCACGTTGCCGCCACTCAGCCCTACTCTGAGCTGACCTTCCGTCCGAAACAGAATCTCACGGACAAGGATATGTGGGGCGCAACGATGTTTGACCAACTGGTGTGCCGCGTGATCTTCAAGCGCCTGCGCTATGAAGGTCCGTTCACCCCGCCATCTGAGCAGGGTACGCTGGTGTTCCCGGGTAACCTCGGTATGTTCGAATGGGGCGGCATCGCAGTTGATCCTCATCGTCAGATCGCGATTGCTAACCCAATGGCGCTGCCGTTTGTCTCTAAGCTGATTCCACGTGGCCCAGGCAACCCGATTGAGCCGCCGAAAGGCGCTGAAGGTGGTTCAGGTACTGAAACCGGTATTCAGCCTCAGTATGGCGTGCCGTATGGCGTCGAGCTGAACCCGTTCCTGTCACCGTTTGGTCTGCCATGCAAACAGCCTGCCTGGGGTTACATCTCCGCGGTGGATCTGAAGACCAACAACGTGGTGTGGAAACAGCGTATCGGTACCGTTCGCGATAGCGCACCGGTTCCGCTGCCGTTCAAAATGGGTATGCCGATGCTGGGTGGTCCTATCACCACCGCAGGTAAGGTGTTCTTCATTGGTGCGACCGCAGATAACTACCTGCGTGCTTTCAGCACTGATACCGGCGAACTGTTATGGCAGGCACGTCTGCCAGCAGGCGGCCAGGCGACACCAATGACCTATGAAGTGGATGGCAAGCAGTACGTTGTCATCGCGGCAGGGGGTCACGGCTCGTTTGGTACCAGGCTGGGCGATTATGTCATTGCCTACGCGCTGCCAGACCAGAAGTAATTCACGCAGCTGTGAATAAACTAAGGCGGACTCCGGTCCGCCTTTTTTGATCGCACTACTTTTTCATGCCACGCCAGTTGAGCCAGGCGCAAAACAGCATCACCACGCAGGTTGCCAGAAACACCGGCCGCATCCCGAATGCACCGCCCACCAGCCCACCGAACAGCGGCCCGCTGACCTGGCCGATATATTGTGCCGATGTCGAATATCCCAGCATCCGCCCAACCTGTGAGCCCGGCACGTTATGACGAATAATCGCCGTGATGCACGGCATCAACCCGCCCAGCGCCATTCCCATCAGAAAACGCAGCAGCACCAGTTGCCAGGCCGCCGTGATAAATGCCTGGGGAATCAGCAGCAGCCCGCTAACGACTAAACCGCCGGTCAGCACCCGCCAGTGCCCTACCCGATCGGCCAGCCGACCCAGTCGTGGTGCCGCCAGGACCGTGCCCAGCGCCGCCGCGGACATCACCAGTCCGGCTATCAGGGTGATCTGGTGGTCGCCCTGCACAAACTCGCCTACGTAAAGCGTAATAATCGGCTCAATCGACATGCTGGCGAAGATCAGCAACATGCCAGAGAGCCACATCAGCCGTATCAGGCTGTGATTAACCGGCCCGGCTTCAGGATGCGGTTGCTGGCTGGCGCGCGATGTAGCGGGAGCACGTGGCTGCTCTTTGAGTAAAAAGGTGGTGGCGAGGAAGGCGAGAAAAATCACGGCACCGGTCAACCAGAAAGTCTGACGAATCCCGATCAGTGGCGGTAACACACCGCCCAGCAGCGGCCCGACCACGTTGCCGGCCATAATGCCGGAGGACAACACCCCCAGCGCCCAGCCGGTCTGCGCTTTCGGCGTTTGCGCCGCCACCAGAATGGTCGAGCCCGACGCGTAGCCGCCCAGCAGCCCCGCCAGCAGGCGCAGCGCCACCAGTTGCCACGGCGCGGTCGCCATGCCAATCAGCGACATCGCAATCGCCATCCCGAGACTGGCCCGAATCAGCATCAGCTTACGACCATAGCGGTCAGCCAGCCTGCCCCACAACGGCGCCGTCAGTGCGGCGCTGAAAAAGGTCGCGCCGTAGGCAAGGCCGGACCAGCGGGCGATAGCGGCAGGCTGCTCAACGCCGAGTTGCTGAACATAGAGCGGCAGGAACGGCAGCAGCAGCGTCATCGCCACGATAGTGGTAAAAGAGCCGACGACGCAGACCCCTAAGTTACGTCGCCAGTGCTGAAACTCTGCAGTTTCGGGTGACTGTTGCATGATGATATCCGGTGAGTAATCAGGGATACAGGCTAACCGGCGTAGCGGAGTAACAACAGTCGCGGCGGGATAGTTACTCTGTGGCGCTGATTGTTGTCAGTAGGCAACAATCAGCCTGTATTCAGCGCCGCAACCAGGGCATCGCACAGCAGCGTCACGGGCGACGCCGGTTCAGGCGTGTCGTGCAGCAGCAGATAACTTTGCAGACGATCCATCTGCCACTCCGGCAGCAGTTGCTGAATATCACCGCGCGCCATCGCCTCCTGGGCCATGTAGGAGGGCAGATAGGCGATGCCGCTCCCCGCCAGTGCCGCATTGAGCAGCGCCATACTGTTATTGGCGCGAAAACGGCTGCGTACATCCAGTGCCAGCCGCTGTTTATCACGGCGGAACGGCAGTGCGGCGGTGTGCGCCGGACCATGAAACAGCAGCAGGTCGTGGCGTGGCAGCATCTCAGGATGTGTGATAGCGGGCCGCTGCGCCAGGTAGGCGGGCGCGGCATAGAGCCCCCACTCGATTTCGCTCAGTACCCGAAAATTGCCCTGCTGTGGCGATCGGGATCGGATCACAATCGCCAGATCCGCCTGATCATCCAGCCGATCGTGACTGCGATCGGTCAGATCAAGATCGACATTGATATGCAGATGCCGACGCAGAAAGCGATTAAGGACAGGGACTACGCACTGGCAGCCGAACGTAACGGGTGCCTGCAGCCTGACATGGCCGGCGGGCTGCTGATGCACCTGCTGCACAAAGGCTTCGGCGCGCTGCACTTCGGCCAGCATCCGCACACAGTAGGGATAGTACGCCTGGCCCAGCTCGGTCAGCGCCAGCCGCCGGGTGGTGCGTTGCAGCAGCCGGATACCGAGCCGCAGCTCCAGACGGGCGATCTCCCGGCTGACATGGGATTTGGACAAGCCGAGTGCGCGTGCCGCCTCACTGAAACTCTGTAATTCCACAACCCGTGCAAATACCAACATGGCGGTTAAATTCGCGCCGTTTTCCATGTTTCCCGACTCCGACAGTAAAGGGATGCTGGCAACAAACTAACACGTTCGGGCGGGGTCACTGTGGCTGATGGGTAAAAAAAGGCGAGGCGAAGAACACGTGGAGAGAAGCGCAAAGCGCGGGCCGACCTTCCCGTCCGCAGGCTGTGACGGGAAGGTCTTATCAGGCATCAGCTGGCCATCGCCAGAGGGAATAGCAGCCGATCCGGCTCGACGCGACGCTGACGGCGCAACTGGCCAGGCGTCACCATAAAGTAGTTTTTAAACGTGCGGGTATAGGCCTGCTGGGTATCAAAGCCATAGTTCATCGCCACCTGCAGTATCGCTTCGTTGCTGCTCAGCAACGTGAGCGCAGACTCGGTTAAACGGCGCTGACGGATATATTCTGCCAGTGAAAAGCCGGTATGCTGGCGAAACAGCCGTTGCAGATGCCAGCGCGAATAGCCCGAGCGGCGCGCCACCTCATCCAGATGCAGATCGTGTCCTAAGTTGTTCTCAATCCAGTCCAGCAAACTCCGAATAAACTCGCGCTGATTCATGGTTCCTCCTGTTGATGCTGATGTGCAGTGGAGCCACTCTACCCGCTAAAATTTATCCCTTAATTAGCAGAAAATTAGCGCAGAATTAGCAACGGCGGAAACGGAGGCGGGATCGCGCGGCCAGCGGGGCTTTAGTGTGAAAGTTCGTGAAGAGATTGCTGCTGAAAAAAGGCAGAAGATAAAAACGCTGAGTCAGACAAATTTATTTCTGCATCATAAGTGACGGGGGCATTCAGCCCTGTCAGGCGTCAACATGTTTGAGATATCGCTGATATTCCTGAGCCAGAAAATCAACGCCTTCCTTTCGGGTGACATAATCAACATCAATTGAGGTTATGGATGTTACATCAGGCTGATCAGGATAAAGATGCAGGTAGGTCAGATACCAGTACATAACAGCCTGACCGCCTACAGTAATAACCGGTGACGGAAGTTGTCCGGCGTTATCAATAAGATAACGGTTAAGTTTAAGGATCTGTTCTTCTGGAGGAATAGCGTGCAATGTCATAAAAAAAGCCCACCTGTATGATGAGATTATTTTACTACCTGGCTGATTTCAGCACGGCGTGACATCAGAAAAATGCGAGGCTGCGTCCACTTTTTGCAGGCACAATACCCTGAGGACGTTTTTCAAGCACGCGGCCTGGAGCCTGACCATTTCGGACGGCTTCAACACGCTCCTGATACTCGCGCTGATGTCTGATTTTTGCTTCCTGGGCTGACATACTATTCACCGCTGAAATGTCTGGCATTACTCTGTTGCTCAAATATACGTCACCCCATTTACGCTTGCAATCGCTGGCATCTCAATGGATATGGATGGGGACATCAGGCCACCTGACTCCTCCATAAAATACCGGTGACGGCGGTCCGCGAAATAATTCGTGCTGTGGCAAGGCGGCAACTGCGTGAGTCCCCAGGAGCTGACATCAGTCAGTGACTGGGATGAGCAAAAGCAGCCAACGCCGCCACAGTGCGAAGTATGACGGCAGTAGTCCGCCAAAATAATTCATGCTGTGGCAAGGCGGCAACTGCGTGAGTCCCCAGGAGCTGACATCAGTCAGTGACTGGGGTGAGCAAAAGCAGCCAACGCCGCTACAGCGCGAAGTATGACGGCGGATAATTCTGGCCTAACAATTGGTGAGTAAACTCCCCTCATCTTTCTGAAGGAGATCAGCCATGCGCGTGTTACTGGTTGAAGACGATGAAATGATCGGCGCGAACCTGCAGCAGGCACTGGAGGGCGCGGGCTGGTCGGTGGACTGGGTGCGTGATGGCATCTATGCCCAGAATGCCTGGAGCGAAGGCGGCTACAGCTGCGTGCTGCTCGATCTCGGCTTACCGCGCGATGATGGCCTGCAGGTACTGCGCCGGGCGCGCGGGCGCGGCGACGCCACGCCGGTGCTGATTCTTACCGCACGCGACACGGTGGCGCAGCGGATTCAGGGACTCGACAGCGGCGCTGACGACTACCTGCTTAAACCGTTCGATTTACAGGAAGTCATGGCCCGGATGCGCGCGATTACCCGACGTAGTCACGGCGCAGCAGACTCGGTGCTGGGCAGCGGCGATGTACAGCTGGATATGATGACCCGCGAAGTGCTCTACAAAGGACAGCGAGAGCAGCTTACGGCGCGCGAATATGCCCTGCTCTACGCCCTGCTGGAGCGGCCAGGCGCTATTCTGTCGCGCGAGCAGCTGGAAAATCGCATCTATGGCTGGGGCGATGAAGTCAGCAGCAACGCGGTGGATGTCCTGATCCACGGGATGCGCCGCAAGCTGGATAACGACGTGATCCGCAATGTGCGCGGGCTGGGCTGGCGGGTACCGGCAATATGAAACCCTTCACCTTTATGCGTTCATTACGCAACAAATTACTCTCTACGCTGCTGATTATTCATCTGCTGATGATCGGTGGCGTCACCTGGTATTTCTTCAGCTGCTATGGCGATATGGTTGGCACCATGAAGGACGATCAGCTGGCAAAAATCGCTGATGCCTGGTCCACTAATAAACAGATGCCCGCCCTGATGCCGATGCTTATTGCGCCTGACAAGGCGAAGAGCGCCTTTGTGGTGCAACTGTGGGACGATCGGGGTCAGTTACGGGCCAGCTCATGGCCGGAGCTGCAGGCTCCGCTGCAAAATCAACGGGGCTATCGCGACGTGCATGTGGGTCAGTGCGACGACTGCGAATGGCGCATCTATACCCGGCCCGGCTTACCTGGCAGCGAGATCAAAACCATCCAGGTGATGCACAACCTCAGCTACATGAAGGCATTGATGGTCAAACGGGCGCTGTCAGCGATCATTCCGTTGATCCTGATGATGCCGCTTTCACTGCTGGTGATCTGGCTGGTGGTGCGCAAGATCACCCGGGATCTGCAGGTCGCTTCGCGTCAGATTGCCGCGCAGGAGACGCATCATCCGCACAATGTCTCACCCGAAGGCTTGCCGGATGAGATCCTGCCGCTGGTGGCCGCCTACAACTCGCTGCTGAGTAAGCTGCGTGAGGCCTGGTCGTCGCAGCGTCAGTTCCTGGAAGATGCGGCGCATGAACTGCGAACGCCGGTAACGGCGGTGACCTTGCAGCTGGAAAATCTGCGTCAGCATATCCAGCCGGGCGAAGCGAGCCGGCAGTTCAGCCAGCTGGAAGCGGGCGTCACACGCACCCGTCATCTGGTCACGCAGTTACTCAATGTCTCGCGTCAGGATGACCAGAGCGTGGTCGCCAGCGTCGAGCATATCGAACTGGACGATCTGCTGAAAGAGAGCATTGAGCAGCTGATGGTGGTGGCAGATAAACGCGGCATCGATATCGGCTTTAATGGCTCCACGCAGTATCGTTTGCAGGCCAGCCGTTCCGAGCTGCGCAGCCTGTTCGACAACCTGATTGGTAACGCCATGTTGCACACGCCGGAGGGCAGCCTGGTCGATGTGCTGCTGCATCGGGTCGCAGGTAAAACAGTGGTCGATATTGTCGATAACGGGCCAGGCATGCCGGAATCCTTTATCGAACGCGCGTTTGACCGTTTTACCCGTTCGCCTGACGTTAAAGCCCAGGGCAGCGGACTGGGATTATCCATTGTGCGCAACGTCGCACAGAAGCATCAGATTCACGTCGCCCTTTCCAATTGCATGACGCCACAGGGTGCCATTTGTGGTTTGCAGGTTCGCGTCACCCTTCCCTGATCCCGCCCGTTTGATCACGAACCAGACAACGTAAACGGTTGCCTGGTTCCGTTCGATCCTGGTTATTATTGTGAAGTGCATCACATTTTAGCTGAATTGTAATGCAACACTTTTTGACAAACGTGAGCAAAATCTATTTTCTATCGATCTGTTACAGGCACGCTACGCGGGCTGAAGAACTGGCTGTTATTTGCTGTGAAACCCTCATTCCCATCAAGGGACCGATTTCTCTCTGACTGCGTCTGCTGTGCGGCGGTCAAAAGCATGTGGCTGATAATAATGAAATTTAAAACGTTGATAGCAGGTGCCGTGCTGGCATGTTCATTGAGTGGCGCTGCACAGGCCGCTGAAAGCGATCCGCAGTATGTCTCCGACTGGTGGCATCAGAGCGTTAATGTGGTAGGCAGCTACCACACCCGTTTCGGACCGCAGTTTAACAACGACGTTTATCTGGAATATGAAGCGTTTGCGAAGAAGGACTGGTTCGATTTTTATGGCTACCTCGACCTGACCAACTTCTTCGGCGCAGGCAACAGCAACGCCAACGGCATTTTTGATCACGGTTCACCGATGTTTATGGAGATTGAGCCGCGCTTCTCTATCGACAAACTGACCGGCACCAGCCTGGCGTTTGGTCCGTTCAAAGAGTGGTATTTCGCTAACAACTACATCTACGACATGGGCCGCAACAGCGATAGCCGCCAGAACACCTGGTATATGGGTCTGGGCACCGATATCGATACGCACAGTGATGTCGGTCTGTCGCTGAACGTCTACGCCAAATATCAGTGGGAAAACTACGGTGCGGCGAATGAAAACAGCTGGGATGGCTATCGCTTCAAAGTGAAATACTTTGTGCCAATCACCACGCTGTGGGGCGGTAATCTGGGCTATGTGGGCTTCACCAACTTCGACTGGGGTTCCGATCTCCGCGATAAAGGCGGTTCATCACGCACCAGCAACTCAATCGCCTCCAGTCACATTCTGTCACTGGGTTACGATCACTGGCACTTCTCTGCGGTGGCGCGTTACTTCCACAACGGCGGACAGTGGGCGGATGGTCAGGAACAGAATTTCGGCAATGGACCGTTTGAAGTGAAATCGACTGGCTGGGGTTACTACCTGGTGGCGGGTTATAACTTCTGATTACGTGCGGCGGCCTGAATAGCGCCGCCGCGCTTTAATCCGGGCAGTTGCCATTAATTAATACGGCGCCGCAAATTGCGACGCCGACTGGCCCGATTATTCCTGCGGCTTCTCGACATTGATGCGCCACGGAATGTTGAACTTATCAATGAACATCGCGAATCCGTTCGACCAGAACGTCTCCTGCCACTCAGTTGTCACCTTGCCGCCTGCCGACAGTTTCTCAAACCAGGCTTTACCCTTTTCGACATCGTTAGTTGAGAGACTGACCGCGTAACCGGCATGCTCGGACGCTGGCGGCTGATCGGTGTTGCCATCGCTCAGCATCAGCTCACCGTCACCAATACGCAGCTGGGCATGCATGATCTTTTCTGGCGGCTGCGGCGCGGCAGACTGATCGCCGACCTGCTCACCCTGATCCGGCATATCACCGAATTTCATTTTAGAGAGCAACTCTCCCCCGGTTGCCTGCAGGTAAAAGTCGATAGCCTCTTCGCAACGGCCATAGAGAAACAGATAAGGACTGACTTGCATCGTAACCTCTATATTTGTCGGGTGGATTTTTTTCAGTACCTTAACAGTGTAGACGATCGACTTTACTCACTGATTTTACTGGCAATAACGGCGAAAGAGTTGTGCCATATAACTGCTCATTGGGGTCAGCGTCGTGTCTTTGCGCTGGATCAGATAGAAGATCGCTTTCGGCAGGGGTTCGTCGAGCGCCAGCGCCACCAGCGACCGGCCCAGAATCGGGTCGTCAATGACGTCGACCGACAGAATACTGATGAAATCGCTTTGCGCGACCAGGCTGGTGCAGGCCATAAAGGTTTCACAGGTCACCACAATTTTCGGGGCCATGCCGCGCTCGCCAAACAGATCGTGCAACAAGCGGTAGTAACTGCCTTTAGGCGTTGGCATCGTCCAGTCCGCCTGCTGTAACTCCGCCAGAGAACGCGCCTTTTCCAGCGGATGGCCTTTGCGCACCACCACCTTGTACTCGCGCTCCATCATCCGCTCATACATCAGCTCCTGATCGAGATGGCTCTGATCGTAGGTATTAATGGTGAAATCGAGCGCCCCCTGGCGCAGTTCATGCACCATCGACACCAGCTGGCCTTCGACGATGCGCACCTTCACCAGCGGGTATTCGCGATGAAACTGATTAATCACCTGCGGCATAATGGTGCGCGCCACGCTGCCACCAACGCCGATATTCACCTGACCGCCACCCAGTCCCAGCCGCTGCTGGATATCCTCTTCGGCGACCCGCAGTTCTGCCAGCACCAGGCTGGCATGCCGAAAAAAGTTATCACCGATATCGGTTAACACCACGCCCTGCTGACGACGGATAAACAGCTTTGCCCCCAGCTCGCGCTCCAGTTCCTGAATCGCTTTGGTTAACGCCGGTTGTGACAGCCCGGAAAGACGGCTTGCCGCCCGGATACTGCCCTGTCGCGCCACGTCAACGAAGGCGCGCAGCTGATGGAGCTTGAGATTGGCAGACATAATTTTTCGATAACCGTTGTTTATCAGTCACAAGATATTCGCATCTTATGCCGGTCAATACCATTGTGTAGATTCGGAACAGTGCATAAAAAATCAACACCGAGGAGAGAGCCGATGAACCCCCTTTCAGACCACGTCAGCGCCCGGCTGCCACAGCTGCAACAGTGGCGTCGCGACTTCCATCACTATGCCGAATCGGGCTGGCTGGAGTTCCGCACCGCCACCTTCGTCGCTGAAGAGCTGCATAAGCTCGGTTATCAACTGAAGCTGGGCCGTGAGGTCATCGACGCCGACGCGCGGATGGGCTTGCCCGACGAGGCAGTGCTGAAGCAGCAGGAAGCGCGCGCGCTGCAACAGGGCGCGCTGCCGCAGTGGATCAGCCACTTCTCCGGCGGATTCTGCGGCATCGTGGCAACGCTTGAGACCGGCCGTCCTGGCCCGGTGATGGGCTTCCGCGTCGATATGGATGCCCTGGATCTCAACGAGAGCCAGGCTGACGATCATCTGCCGCAGCGTGAAGGGTTCGCCTCCTGCAACGCAGGCATGATGCACGCCTGCGGACATGACGGCCACACCACCATCGGGCTGGGTCTCGCCTCGGTGCTGATGGCGATGAAAGATCAGCTCAGCGGCACGATTAAACTGATCTTCCAGCCCGCCGAAGAGGGTGTGCGCGGCGCAAAAGCGATGGTGGCGGCGGGCGTAGTCGATGACGTTGATCGCTTCACCGCGATTCATATTGGAACCGGCGTACCGGCAGGCGAAGTGGTGTGCGGCAGCGACAGCTTCCTCGCCACTACCAAGCTGGATGTTCACTTTACCGGCATCGGTGCCCATGCGGGCGGTCGTCCTGAAGAGGGCCGTAATGCCCTGCTGGCCGCCGCGCAGGCAACGCTGGCGCTGCATGGTTTAACCCAGCACAGCGGCGGCGTGGCACGGGTCAACGTGGGCGTGCTGCAGGCGGGAACCGGCCGCAACGTGGTAGCCGACTGCGCCCTGCTGAAAGTCGAAACCCGTGGCGTGACCAATCAGGTCAACGACGACATCTATCAGCAGGCGCTGCGGGTGATTGCCGGTGCGGCGGCGATGTATGGCGTTGAGCAGCGGGTCTCGCTGATGGGGGCCGCGCGCAGCTGTACCCCGACGCAGCCATGGGTTGATTTCATCCATCAGCAGGCGGACGCGCTCGGTATCTTCAACTCCGTGGTCGATCGTAAAGCGCAGGCGGCGGGTTCGGAAGATGCGACCTACATGATGGAACGGGTAAAGCAGCGCGGCGGTCAGGCCTCTTACGTCATTTTTGGCTGTGAGCTGGCGGCGGGTCACCACAATGCGAAATTCGACTTTGATGAGCGGGTGATGCCGGACGCCATCACGCTGCTGGCGACGCTGGCGCTGAACCAGGCGCAGTATGGGGGCTCACGATGATGGAAGACTTTATTGCCGACTATATCGATCGTCATCAGCTTCGTTTCAGCACGCTCAGCGACGCCATCTGGGACACACCGGAGACCCGCTTTGCCGAAACCCGCTCGTCAGCCCTGCTTTCTGATGCGCTGGCAGAAGAGGGATTCAGAGTGGAACGCGGCGTGGGTGGCATCGATACGGCGTTTATCGCCAGTGCGGGCAGCGGCAAGCCGGTGATTGCCATCCTTGGCGAGTTCGATGCGCTGGCGGGCCTGAGTCAGCAGGCGGGCTGCGCCCGGCCGCAACCGCTGGAAGCCAACGGCAACGGACACGGCTGCGGTCACAACCTGCTCGGCACGGCGGGTGTTGCGGCGGCCTGCGCCGTGAAAGCCTGGATGGAACAGCATCACACGGGTGGCACGGTGCGCTTTTACGGCTGCCCTGGCGAAGAAGGCGGTTCGGGCAAGACTTTTATGGTGCGCGAAGGGCTGTTTGACGACGTTGATGCCGCCGTGACCTGGCATCCGGAGGGGTTCAGCGGCATGTTCAATCTGCGCACCCTCGCCAATATTCAGGCGGCGTTCAGCTTCAAAGGGGTTGCGGCGCACGCGGCCAATTCTCCCCATCTGGGCCGAAGCGCCCTGGATGCCGTCACGCTGATGAATACCGGGGCCAACTTTCTGCGCGAGCATATCGTCCAGGAGGCGCGTCTGCACTACGCCATCACCAACAGCGGCGGTGTATCGCCAAACGTGGTGCAGGCGGATGCGGAGGTGCTCTACCTGATCCGCGCCCCGGAACTGCCACAGGCGCAGGCGATCTATGAACGGGTGATCAATATCGCCAGGGGTGCAGCGCTGATGACCGACACCACGCTGACCGTACGTTTTGACAAAGCCTGCTCGGATTACGTGCCGAATCGCGCGCTGGAAGCGGTCATGGAGCGTTATTTGCATCAGTTTGGTTTGCCCGACTACAGCGACGAAGAACGCGCGTTTGCGGCTGAACTGCGTGCCACGCTCACTGATGACGATCTGCGCAATGCCCGGCTCAATGCCGCCCGAACCGGTGGTGAAGCCGGTCACGCCTGGGCTGAACAACTGGGTGACAAGCTGTTTATGGATGAGGTCGCGCCCTATGCCGTCACACGTGATCTGCTTTATGGCTCCACCGACGTCGGCGATGTCAGCTGGGTGACGCCGACTGCACAGTGTTTTGCGCCCTGCTTTACCTTCGGCACGCCGCTGCACACCTGGCAACTGGTGGCGCAGGGACGCACCAGTATCGGGCATAAGGGGATGTTTCTGGCGGGCAAAGTGATGGCGGCCACGGTGCTAACGCTGTTAACGGATCGGCAGGCGCTGGCTGGCTGCCGGGCCGAGTTTGAACGGGTACGCGCCGCGCAGCCCTATCACTGCCCGATCCCGGCGGGGATCACACCAACAAAACTGGCCGAATGAGCCAACGGCCGTGTCTCTGACACGGACCACTATAAAAAAATATTGCAAACACTTCCCTGATTCAGCGGTGCCGGAACTGAACTCACCGCCTGTCGCACAACGCGACCGGCGTCAGGCCTTGCTACCGCCGATAAAAGGGATACAAGACGAGAACCAATACCATGGAAGCAACATCCGAGAACCGCAGTCCTGGCCGGCTCTTCAGCTGGATCGAGCGCGTGGGGAATAAAGTCCCCAACCCGTTTTTACTGTTTGTCTATCTGATCGTGGTGCTGATGGTGGCGACCGCCATTATCAGCGCGCTGGATCTGGCGGTGAAGAACCCGAGCAACGGCGAAATCGTGCGGGTGAATAACCTGCTGAGCGTCGCAGGCATTCAGTGGATCCTGCCAAATATCATCAAAAACTTCAGCAGCTTTACCCCGTTGGGATCGATTCTGGCGCTGGTGATTGGTGCCGGACTGGCGGAAAAGGTCGGCCTGCTGCAGTCGCTGATGGTGAAGATGGCGTCACGCGTCAGCCGCCGTTATGCCAGCTACATGGTGCTGTTTATCGCCTTTTTCAGCCATATCTCCTCGGATGCCGCGCTGGTAGTGATGCCGCCGCTGGGCGCACTGATCTTTCTGGCGGTGGGCCGTCATCCGGTGGCGGGCCTGCTGGCCGCCATTGCCGGTGTGGCCTCCGGCTTTACCGCCAACCTGCTGATTGTCACCACCGATGTGCTGCTCTCGGGCATCAGCACTGAAGCGGCTAAAGCGGTCAGCGACACGGTGCATGTCAGCGTGATCGATAACTGGTTCTTTATGGCCACGTCGGTGATTGTGCTGACGATTGTGGGCGCGCTGCTGACCGATAAATTTGTCGAGCCGCGACTGCCAAAGTGGCAGGGCAACGGCGAGAAGCTGGCGGCGCTGACGCCGCTTGAAAACCGCGGTCTGCGGGCTGCCGGGATCGCCGCGCTGCTGTTTATCGCCCTGATGGCGCTGCTGGTGGTGCCGGAAAATGCACCGCTGCGCAATCCCGCCACCGGCGCCATTATTCCCTCGCCTTTTATTCAGGGCATCGTGCCAATCATCATTCTGTTTTTCTTTGTGGTGGCGATTGCTTATGGCGTGGTCACCCGACAGATCCGCCGTCCGGATGATATCCCGCAGTTGCTGGTCGATCCGATGAAGGGCATGGCGGGTTTTATCGTGATGGTGTTTCCGCTGTCGCAGTTCGTGGCGTTCTTCAACTGGAGCAACATGGGCAAATTCATGGCGATCGGGCTGACTGATGTGCTGGAGAGCGCAGGCGTCAGCGGCGCGCCCGCTTTTCTCGGCCTGATGTTCCTGTCGGCGTTTCTCTGCATGTTTATCGCCAGCGGTTCAGCCATCTGGTCGATTCTGGCGCCGGTCTTTGTGCCGATGTTTATGCTGCTCGGCTTCCATCCCGCTTTTGCCCAGATGATTTTCCGCATCGCCGACTCCGCCGTGCTGCCACTGGCACCGATGTCGCCGTTTCTGCCGCTGTTTCTCGCCTTTTTGCAGCGTTACCAGAAAGATGCGCAGCTCGGCACCTATTACGTGCTGATCTTCCCCTATCCGCTGGTGTTCTTTATCAGCTGGATAGCGCTGCTGCTGGTGTGGTATCTGCTGGGTCTGCCGATTGGGCCGGGCGTCTGGCCGAAAATGCCTTAAAGCACAGTGCCACCGATGAATGTTTCATCGGTGGCACGTTTTATTTTTTGTTAAACGGCGTGCAGGGAACAACGGCTCAATGCGCCGCCAGCTCCTTAAAAAAATCCGGGTTTTTCTGGATAGTGGCCAGTACTTTAGCTGCCAGCCCGGTCGGGTTTCGCCGTCCGGCTTCCCAGCTCTTTATGGTATCCAGGCTGGTTCCCAATGCCGTCGCCATCTCGCTCTGTGAGACGTTAAGCTGTGCCCGGATAGCCTTCACGTCGGCAACCGCGTAACGGGTAACACGACCGGGCTCCCTGATACCGTTTTTGATCTCCACAGCTTCTTCCAGCGATGCTTTCAGCTCGTCAAAAAAACTCACGTTACACCTCATCTTTCAGTAATTATGTCAGCTTCTACAGCTCAGCTTTTTCCGCGTTCGTGAGACTCTCTTTAATACTCTTTGGGTAGGCCATCACCAGGTAGATCACCTCAGCGGTGGCCAGGAAGTAAATCACCCTTGCGCTGCCGCTTTTGCCCTGATTACCTGTCGCCATCCTGATTTTACGCAGCCCGCCGGTTTTCTGAATGAGATCGCCTTTTTCCGGTGACTCAATAAGCGCCTTCTGAAGTTCCCGGAGCTCTTCATCTGTGGCGATCTGCTTTATTTGCCGGGTAAACATCGGGGTCTCAATAAACTCAATCGCCTGACTCACTGGCTGTTCCTCCATTCCCTGGAGAGTACATAGTACACCCCAGGTATGGCTATGAGAAGAGTGAATCGGGGAGGTCAGTAGTCGAACATGCACTATTTCTGCAGCCAGCCTGGCCTGTAGCTGCGTGACCCGAAAGAGATAGCACCCGAAACCCATATGATTTTTTGGCTCCCCTGGCCGAAACTGCCGTAAAGCACAGTGCCACGGATGGCAAAACCTGCAACGTACGTTGCTAAATAGTCAGCAACGACCCTCTCGGCAACGGCGGATGAATTGACTATTCTGCTATTTCTTCGCTTGCTAACGGTTAACTATTTTAATAAGCCTCCGACCGGCTGCGAGTCGTCTCTACACTGCCTGAGGTTCACGCTGACATGACCACCTCCTCCACCAGCCTGCCACCGATGCACGCTTCATCGGCGGCCCGTAACAGCTTAGCCGCTCGGGTTGATGCGCTGCCCTCCTCCGCCGGATTGTGGCGCTTTATTACGCTGCTGGCGCTGGGCGGCTTTTTTGAGCTTTATGACCTGTTTGAAACCGGCTACATCAGTACCGGCCTGCTGTCGGCGGGCGTATTTCACACGGGTGCGGCAGGCGTGCTGGGCTTCTCCGATCAGGCGGCCTTCGCCTCAGCCACTTTTCTCGGTCTGTTTTTCGGTGCCAGCCTGCTGGCGCCCTACGCTGACCGCTTTGGTCGCCGTCTCACCTTTATGTGCGCGCTGCTGTGGTACGGACTGTTTTCGCTGCTGATGGCGTTCCAGCAGAGCGCGGAGATGATTATTCTGTTCCGCTTTCTGGTAGGGATCGGGCTGGGCGTCGAGCTGGTGACCATCGACACCTATCTGTCGGAATGGGTGCCGACCCATCTGCGCAGCCGCGCCTTTGCCTTCTCCTTTTTCGTGCAGTTTTTATCGGTGCCGGCCGTGGCGCTGATGTCGTGGTGGCTAATTCCGCAAACGCTGTTCAGCCTTGAAGGCTGGCGCTGGGTGGTCATTGCGGGCGCGGTCTGCTCGCTGGTGATCTGGCTGGTGCGCAGGAACCTGCCGGAGTCGGCGCGCTGGCTGGCGCAGCAGGGTCGTCATCAGGAGGCGCATCAGGTGCTGTCCACGATGGAGCAACGCTGCGGCATCCCGGCAGGACCCGCTTTTTCAGCCGATGACGCCGCGGCGCAGCTGCCAAAACGGGGGCGCTTCAGCGAGATCTGGTCACCCGCTTACCGCAAGCGCACCCTGATGCTGGTGGTGATGAATTTTTTCCAGGCGATCGGCTTTTTCGGCTTTGGTAACTGGCTGCCTGCGCTGCTGTCAGGCCGCGGTGCCACGGTGACGCACAGTTTGCTTTATGCCTTCTTCATCACGCTGGCCTATCCGCTGGGATCGCTGATCTGTAGCCGCTACGCCGATAAGCTGGAAAATAAGTGGCAGATTGTCCTGTCGTCGCTGATGACGGTGGTGTTCGGCACGCTGTTCGCCTTCCAGACGCAGCCGGTATTGCTGATTCTCTGCGGCTTCCTGATCACCTGGTCCAACGCCTGGCTGACCTTCAGCTTCCACGCCTATCAGACCGAGATTTTCCCGACCCATATTCGTGCGCGGGCGGTCGGCTTCTGCTACTCCTTCAGTCGCCTCTCTACGGTATTCAGCAGTATTTTGATTGGGGTGATCCTGCAGTATGCCGGTACGCCAGGTGTGATTACCTTTATCGTGCTGAGCATGGTGATGGTGATGCTGTCGGTAGGGATTTACGGGCCGAAAACGCGCGGTATCGATCTGGAGAATATCTAAAAGAAAAGGCCGTCATCCTGATGATGACGGCCTTTTTTACTGCCGATTATTTGCCTTCCAGTACCCGGATATCTGCACTGCCCAGCCGATCTTTCTCATCTTTACGCAGCTCAGCGACCTGTTTCGCGCTGACCGGCTCCGACGCCTTGTTGCCCCAGCTGTTACGCACGAAGTTCACCACGTCCGCCACCTGCTGATCGTCAAGACGCCAGCCAAATGCTGGCATGGTAATCGTCGACGGCGCGCCATTAACGCCAGGCAACTGTCCGCCCACCAGCACGATATGGATCAGTGAGGTCGGATCGTCCGCCAGTACTACCGGATTACCGCGCAGGGCCGGATAGAAACGTTTGTAGCCGCTGCCATCGGTTTTATGGCACGCCGCACAGCTGTCGACGTAGGTGGCTGCACCCGTCGCACTGTCGTCACCTTTCCACAACGCTTTGGCCGTGGCGTCATCGACGCTGAAGGCTGCCTGATGGGGATCTTTCGCGCCCAGCGACTTCAGATAGCGCGCAATCGCCGTGATATCGGACTCGCTCAGGTGCTGCAGGCTGTGTTCCACCACGTCGGTCATGCCACCAAAAGCGGCGGTCTGATCGTTGCGGCCATAACGCAGGAACTGACGCAGGTCCTCTTCGCTCCAGCGACCCAGTCCATCGCGGTTGTCGCCACGCAGATTGCTGGCGGTCCAGCCATCAATCGGTGCGCTGCTGCCCGCCAGATAGTCGCTGCCCTCATTGTTGGTCAGCGCCTTCTCCTGCATCGTGATGCTGCGCGGCGTGTGACAGGCCCCGCAGTGACCCAGTCCTTCTACCAGATAGCGACCACGTGCCAGCACCGGATCTTCCTGGGCTGCAGGCTGGAACGCTTTCACGTCGGGCGCAAAAATCCCGCGCCAGATCGCCAGCGGCCAGCGCATCGACAACGGCCAGGGAATGTCGCTCTCCCGGTTTGGCTGCCCGACCGGCGCGACGCCATGCATGAAGTAGGCGTAAAGCGCCTTCATGTCTTCATCGCTGACCACTGCATAAGAGGGATATGGCATCGCCGGATAGAGCGTATCGCCATTTTTCGCCACGCCCTGACGCACCGCTTTCTGGAAGTCGTCGTAGCTGTATTCGCCAATGCCAGTCGCGGGATCGGGCGTAATGTTGGTGGAGTAGATGGTGCCAATCGGTGTTGCCATCGGCAGCCCACCGGCAAAGGCCGCGCCGCCTTTGCTGGTGTGGCAGGCCACACAGTCACCGGCTCGCGCCAGATACTCACCCCGTTTAACCAGATCGTCCTGGCTGCTCTCCGCCAGGGCGGCGAACGTCAGGGAGCCAAGAATCAGAGCCAGAATGCCATTTTTCATCGCCATGTCCTTATGCCTGCACCAGTGGGCCTGGGTTTTTCAGGTAGTGTTCGCGAATCGCTTTAGCTGACCAGTAGGTCAGCGCCGCCACCATGCCGGTCGGGTTGTAGCCCAGTCCCTGCGGGAAAGCCGATGCGCCCGGTACAAACACATTCGGCACATCCCAGCTTTGCAGATAACGGTTAACCGCACTGGTTTTTGGATCGTCGCCCATGATCGCCCCGCCACTGATGTGGGTAGTCTGATAAACCGTGGAGTCGAAATGGGTGCCAGGCTTTTTCGCGCCGCCGATGATCATCTTCGGATTCATCGCTTCCGCGATATTGCGCATCTTGCCGACCATGAACTGCGCCATTTTGATGTCGTTATCCTGCCAGTCAAAGGTCATGCGCAGCAGCGGCTGTCCATAGGCATCTTTGTAGTTGGGATCGAGATCAAGGTAGTTGGCGCGATAAGACTGGTGGGCGCCGTGCGCATCCATCGACAGATGATGGGTGTAGGTATCCGCCACCGCCGCTTTCCATTTGCTGCCCCAGTTGGGCGTACCCGCCGGCACCGGCAGGCCGGAGATCGGTTTGGTGCCCGCCTGGTTAACCCAGAATGGCGAACCACCAACAAAGCCCAGCGGCCCGTGGTCGAAGTTATCCGCGTTGAAATCATCAACCGCAACGCCTGCGCCACCCGCACCGATAAACGGATTCGTGGTGGTGTTCTTATCAAACAGCGCCTTCAGCGTAGAGAGGTTCTGATAGGCGAAGTTGCGACCTACGGTCCCTTCGTTGGTAATCGGGTTGTAGGGTTTGCCGATGCCCGACAGCAGCATCAGGTGAACATTGTGGAACTGGAAGGCGGAGAGGATCACCAGGTCAGCGGGCTGAATCTGCTCGCGGCCCTGCCCATCCACATAGGTCACGCCGGTCGCACGCGTTTTGTCATCGCTGAGATTGACCCGCAGCACATAAGAGTTATTGCGCAGCTCAAACTTCGGCTCCTGACGCAGCGCAGGCAGGATATTGACGTTAGGCGACGCTTTGGAATACATGTAGCAGGCGTAGCCGCTGCAGTAACCGCAGAAGTTGCACGGCCCCATCTGTGCGCCGTAGGTGTTGGTATACGGACCCGAGGTATTGGCGGACGGCAGATCGTAAGGGTGATAGCCGACCGACTCTGCCGCCTGAGCAAACAGCTGCGCCGAGTAAGTGCGCTTCTGCGCGGGCAGCGGGAAGTTATCTGAGCGATCGGGCGCAAACGGGTTGCCGCCTGTATCTTTGCCGACCACTTTGCCTTTGATACTCCAGGCGCTGCCTGAGGTGCCAAAAACTTTTTCCGCTTTGTCGAAGAACGGCTCCAGCTCATCGTAGCTGACGCCAAAATCCTGAATCGTCATGCCTTCCGGAATGAAGTTCTTGCCGTAGCGCTCTTCGTAATGGCTGCGCATCCGCAACTCAACCGGATCGACACGGAAATGGACGCCGGACCAGTGAAGACCCGCGCCACCGGTGCCGGTGCCAGGCAGAAACGCCGCCAGCTGACGATAGGGCACTGCGGTCTGCGACGCATCATGACGAATGGTCACGGTGCTTTTGGAGAGATCCTGGAAAAGCTTTTTGCGGACGTTATAGGTCAGCTCATCAATGGACTGCGGATAGGAGCCATCGGGATAGGTATCACGATGCGGTCCGCGCTCCAGCGCCAGCACGTTCAGGCCCGCTTCGGTCAGCTCTTTCGCCATAATGGCACCCGCCCAGCCGAAGCCGACAATCACCGCATCCACTTTTTTCATTTCGTTTGCCATGCTTAGCTTCTCTCCCCGCGAATCGACACTGACGGGAACGGATAACGTTCGCCGCGCTCTACCCAGTCCATAAAGTCGGCGCGTGCGCCAGGGAAGTTAATCAGCTTCCAGCCGACCATGCCCTGATTCCCGCCGTGTATAGGATCGCTGAAGAAGCCTTCGCGGGTATTCTGCAACAGGAAGCTAAAGAAGACTTTTGCTGGCAGCTGGCTGAATTCAGCACTGCCATTTTCCATCGCCTGCAGTAAGGCATCCTGCTGCTCGCCACTGAGCTGGGCGAACACCTTGCCGTGCTGCTTTTTGCTGTAATTATCGGCATCGGCCAGACCGAGGCGGTAGATCTGCTGTGGCACCAGCGGCAGCTGATAGCCCAGCTCTTTCGGCAGGTCGGGGTTAAACGGCCCCTGCATATACCAGTTCGACCCCGTGGCATACGGCGTATTCATCTGACGATCGATAAACTCAGGCACGCCCGCTTCCAGCGCACCAGGCCCGCGTTCATCGCTGGGGATAAGCCGTGCCACGGCGGCGGTAATAAAAGCAAACTCTTCGGCGGTGAACCAGTTCGGCTGGTAGTCGCGCGCCTGCTGTGGCGTGGCCGGGGTTTCAGCCGCCTGTGTGGCCAGCGGCAGGGAGAGTGCACCCATCGCTGTGGAACCTACCGCCATTGCAGGCGCCAGGGTGATTGTCTTCAGCAAAAAATCCCTGCGTGAATGACCCTTTTTTTGTTCTGACATGACATTGCCTCATTCCCGCGCTGACCGGCGGTATGAAAAAAATAGGTGGTTGCGTTGTAATGGTTTTTATCAGCAGATACAGGCCAGGAGCCTGTTTGTTACCGGTAACAAACAACCTATTGTAACACTGCCATTCACAAAGATTTAGTTCCAGGAAACAAAACCGCACAATTTCATTAACATCTATCCCCCTCCTGTCATTAGCAGAAACAACAGACTACAGACAGCGACCCGTCAAAAACGTTATAACAGGCAACACACAACAGCGGAGTGCCTATGTTTAAGTCTTTTTTTCCGCGGCCAGCGCTGTTTTTCAGCTCTGCGGCTGTCTGGAGCTTAGTAGCGATTTTTGCCTGGTTCGGCTTTGCCAGCGATTTACCTGCTCATTTTTGGCCTGCTTTTCAGGCTGCGATAAAGCAGCCTTTGCCCACGACAGTGATGCGCTTCATTGCACCAGGTGAGTTATGGTTTTATGCCTATTACTGGATAATGGTTGCCCTGTTCGCACTTGCCTGGCGAGTGATTGATAACCACCCCTGGCAGCGTTGGTCAGTGTGGGGCTCTGCGCTAATTATTTTTGTTACCTGGTTTGGGGTTCAGGTCGGCGTAGCAATTAACGCCTGGTATCAACCCTTTTACGACTTGATACAAAAGGCAATAACAAAAGCCGGTTCTGTATCAATTAGCCAGCTCTATTCTGAAATTGTGGGCGTAGCAGGCATTGTTATGGTTGCTGTGACTATTGGCGTAATAAATGCCTTTTTTATTAGCCACTGGGTATTCCGCTGGCGTACCGCGATGAATAATTATTATATGCACCACTGGCAGCGATTACGTCATACTGAAGGCGCAGCGCAGCGTGTGCAGGAAGATACGATGCGCTTTGCTCTCACACTGGAGGGATGGGGAGTCAGTTTCATACAGGCTATCATGACGCTCATCGCTTTTTTGCCAGTACTGGTTCAGCTGTCACACCATGTAAAAAGCGTACCGATTCTTGGCGCCATACCTTATGCATTGGTCATTGCCGCCGTTGTCTGGTCTGTACTGGGAACAGGACTGTTAGCAGTAGTCGGATTAAAATTACCAGGCCTGGAGTTTCGTAACCAGCGAGTAGAAGCAGCTTATCGTAAAGAACTGGTTTACGGCGAAGACAATGCTGACCGCGCTACACCGCCGACGGTAAGAGTGCTTTTTGACAACGTCAGACTGAATTACTTTCGTCTCTATTTTCATTATCTGTACTTCAATATCGCCAGAATGTTCTATTTACAGATAGATAATCTCTTTGGCCTGGTCATGTTGTTCCCATCAATCGCCGCAGGAACGATAACACTGGGTCTGCTCAATCAAATTAGCAACGTGTTCGATCAGGTTCGCGGTTCTTTCCAGTATCTGATCACCTCGTGGTCAACGCTGGTTGAACTGATGTCGATTTACAAGCGTCTGCGCAGCTTTGAGCAGATTCTGGATGATGTTCCGCACGATGAGATGATGCGCGAAGCGTCGGAAGAGGTGTAACGGGTTGGAAAGAGAGAAGCCACGATAATGTGGCTTCTCTCTTCTAATCACAAATCAAAAGCTATTCTTTTGCCTGTCGGCAATTTGACATCGATACTTATCTCGCCTCCCAGAGCCGTAACGTAACGCTTCAGCGTAGAAAGGCGGGGATCATTATCAGCCTGTTCCATTCTGGCGATAGTTGGCTGTTTCACACCCATTGCGTACGCCATCTCTGTCTGTGACAGGTTAAGTTCTTCGCGCAACATGTGTAGCGCGATAACCTGCCGCATTGCATCGACTTTTTTGGCAATGCGTTCGCGACTCTCCGGACTTTGATTTGCCATCAGCTCTTTTAAATTAGCCATTATCCCCTCCATTCAAATATTTGCGGAATTCAGCATCTGCCAATTTGATCATGTCTTTATAGAATTTCTTTTCCTTAACCCCGGTTTTATCGCCTGCACACAACACAATGCCGCGGCGAGAAGGATCAAAAGCAAAGAAGGCCCGTATCGGTTTGCCTTGATGCTGCACTCTTAATTCTTTCATATTCGGAAAATCAGAGCCGTCTACGGTATCAGCAAACGGCCTCGCTAAATGCGGCCCATACTCAGACAGGATAACTATCGCGGCGAGCATATCCTCCTTCAGTTCCTCACTCTGAGCCTTAAACCACTCATCAAATCTTTTGGTTGTATCCACATCCCACATCGCAACATCCTTATAGCGAATAAGCTATAAATGATGCTATAGCCTGTTCGCTATAAAGGCAAGTGTCTCGCGGGCCGCCAGGGCAAAAGGATATCCCAGACTACAAAACGGCTTTGAAAATAAAAAAAGCCACTCGTCAGAGTGGCTTTCTCGTTTACAAAGACCGGATGTAAAACAGCTTCAACACAGCAGTGCCCGGGACGTCACGCCTTACAGTGCAATACGCATCACGCTGTCAGGATTTTTTGGCGGCGCCTTACGCGAGCCAGGCTGCTTCACGCTGACATAAAGCACCTTGCCGTCTGCCGAGAGTGCCAGACTGTTAGGCAATGCCGGGGTTTTCACCGTGCGCTTCACCTTATAGCTGCTGGCGTCGATGATGCTGACTTCACCCGCTTTGCGATGAGTAACATAAAGCTCATCGCGATCACCATTAAACAGCACCGCCAGCGATTCCGGCACATCAATCCGCTGAATCACCTGCTGATTACGCAGATCAACCACCAGCACCTGCGCCTGCTTTGAATCTGTCAGGAAGGCGCGCTGACCGCGCGTATCCAGAGCGATGTTCAGGAAGAAGTGCTCTTTATCTCCGTCAATCTTCTGCTTTTTCTCAATGGCATTGGTGCGCGCATTGATCGTCACCAGTTCACCATCACCGTTGGTGACGTAGACCTTTTGCGCGTCTGAATCTACCGCCAGGCCGGTGCCCATTTTACCGGTATTCGGGATGGTACTGACAAGTTTCAGCGTGCTGCCATCCACCACCCAGACCACGCTTTGCGGTCCCAGGCCGGTGATATAAACCCGGTTAGTTTTAGCATCAACCGCCACCTGACGCGGCTGCAATGGGCGCACGGTCTCACTGCGCTTACGGCTATCCAGCACCAGCGTGTTGAGCACTTTGCCGCTGCTGGCGTCAATGGCCGTAACCGAGCCGTTTACGGTGTTGCCGATGTAGAGCACGTTGGTTTGCGGGTTGATCGCCGCGCCGAACGATTTCAGCTCCGTGTTGATCGACTGCTGTACCGCCAGCGTAGCCGGGTCGAGACGGAAAACTGTGCCGCCGTCACCGCTGCTGTTCTGCGCTGTCGCCACGAACAGCGCGTTATCTTTCGGGCTGACTGCCAGTTCATAGACGCCTTTACCCACAGCCTGATTGAGATCTTCAGCCTGCACCGCCAGCCATCCTGAGGCAGAGAACAGGGCCGTAGCCAGTAACAGCGGACGCAGGGTCCGGCACGTATTGGTAATCGCTTTCATAACTTCTCCATAGTTAATCCACTGCAGACGCAGTGAAAAGAAAGCCCGACATTGCAACCAGAAACAGCTGACCAGCAGTCAGATGCAGAATTGTTTTTGAGAATAATAATTATTTCGGGGGGAAAGGAACAGGATTATTAGCGGATAAACGCCGCCAGGACGCCCAAAGGCGTCCTGTCAGCACAAGAGGGTAAAACTTAACTTATTTCAGCAGCTCAGCGGTCATGTGAACGCCGTTGTTGGTGTAAGCTTCAGTGATTTTATATGAAGCACCAGCTTCCTGAGCCTGCGCAGCGATTTTCGCTTCAGCACCATCCAGCGTAGAGTCGATGGCGGTCACAGATTGGGCGAAGCTGGCGAATGGCAGAACAGAAAGCGCGATAACAGCTGCAAAAGTTTTGATAGATTTCATGGTCAATTCCTCGGTTAATTTTTATCAGGTAAGGCTTGCTGCCTTGTTGATAGATATATTAGTCCGGAAGTTGATCAGTAAAAAGCGGAGGGTTTTGCTTAACTCGTTCAGTAAAATTGATGATAAAAAGCACATTTCGCACAGTTATCACTCAAAAGGTTAATTATCTACGCCCATTAAAAAAGGCAGCATATATTGCTGCCCTTGAGAATTTAACCGTGATGCCGTACCCGGGTGAAGATGGTCAGCGCGGCCAGCAGCATCAGCACTCCGCTGGCAACGAACACACCGCCTGCGCCGCGCAGGTCAAACATCCAGCCGCCCGCCGCCGCGCCGACAGTAATCGCCAGCTGGATGGTGGCAACCAGTAAACCGCCGCCCGACTCCGCATCATCCGGCACCGCGCGCGAAATCCAGGTTGACCAGCCGGTTGGCATCGAACCAAACGCCATACCCCAGATCGCCACGCCTGCGCCTACCATCCAGCTGACATCGCCAAAGCTCACCAGCAGCAGCGCGGTGACACTCATCAACAGCGCCATGCCACTCAGGGTCAGTGATACGCTGCGGGTGACCAGGAAACCGGCCAGCGAGGTGCCAAAGAAGTTCGCCACACCAAAGGCCAGCAGCACCAGCGACAGCTGATTGAGGTTGAGCTGCGCAACGCTTTCCAGAAATGGACGCAGATAGGTAAAGAAGGCGAAGTGACCGGTAAACATCATGATTACCGCCAGCATTCCCCAGCGCATCACACCAATACGCAGCAGCGCCAGCACCCCGCCGTTGCGGGCTTTGTTCTCTGCCGGCATGGCGGGCAGGGTAAAGAACTGCCACAGCAGCGCCACCGCACCCAGTCCGGCAGTCAGCATAAAGATGTTGCGCCAGCCCACCAGTCCGCCGAGATAGCTGCCCAGTGGCGTAGCGATAATCGTCGCCAGCGAGATACCGCTGAAGACGATAGAGAGCGCACGCGGCACCTGATCGGTGGGAACCAGGCGCATGGTGATGGCGGTTGAGAGTGTCCAGAAGCCGCCAATGGCCATACCCAGCAGCACCCGCGCCAGCAGGATCACCGTCAGGTCAGCCGCAAACGCCACCATCAGTGCCGACGCGATCAGCAACAGCGAAAACACCAGCATGACGATGCGGCGGTCGATGCGCCGCGTGACGCTGCCGGTGACCAGACTGGTAAACAGCGCCACCAGCGCGGTGATGGTGACGGTCTGTCCCGCCTGGCCTTCGGATACGCCGAGGCTGTGGGCCATCGGCGTCAGCAGACTCACGGGTAAAAATTCGGCGGTGATGAGGCTGAACACCCCAAATGCCATAGCAAATACCGCGCCCCACGCGGGACGGGTCGGCGAGGAAACCTCATCAGCCACTTCGGTTGTCAGACTCATGCTGCTTCTCCGGAAGATAAAAAAAGTGAGTGTGAGCATAGAGCGACGCGTCAGGACGATCTATGATGCTTACACCTTCATTTTTGATAATTCGTCTGGAATCACATGAGCCACTATGGAGATCTGACCAGTGAGCTGCTGATGGGGATGCGCCTCTATGGCGTGAACTATCAGCGTATCGCAGTGAGCGCGCCGTTCGGGCTGCGTTATGAGCACGCGCCGGGCCGGGCGCAGTTCCACTTTGTCGGACGCGGCTCACTGATGGTGCGCAGCGCCTCCGGCGAGGTTTTTCAGCTCAACAGCGGCGATGCGCTGCTGGTGCCGCACGGCAAACCCCACAGCCTGATCTCCAGTGAGGAGGCGAGCTGCCAGTGTATTAAGAACATGGCGAGCAAGCCGCTCTGCGACAGCGTCTGCGCCATTGCAGCCCCGGAAGATGCCTGTGATGACGAGCACAGTGTGCTGCTGTTCAGCGCCTGCATGGCGTTTGAGCTCGGCGGCATGCAGCCGCTGATCAACACCATGCCCGATGTGATGCTGGTGAGTACTCTGCTGTCGCAATACCCGGAGATTCAGCCGATTCTGGCGGCGATGGAGCGGGAGTCGCTCACCCGCCAGGCGGGATTCGCCGGGATACTGTCGCGTCTGGCAGACGTGGTTGCCGCGCTGATTGTGCGCGGCTGGGTAGAGAACGGCTGCGGCGAGCGCAGTGGGCTGGTGCAGGCGATGCGCGATCCACGTCTGAGTCAGGCGATTGCTGCGATGCATCGGGAGCCAGGCGAAAACTGGACGGTGGCGCGGCTGGCCAGCGTGGCAGGCTGTTCGCGCTCAGTGTTTGCCGGACGGTTTCTCAATGCCACCGGCATGACGCCGCTGCGCTATCTGACGGAGTTGCGGATGCGGCTGGCGGTGCAACGGATTGTGAACAACGGTGAAGCGGTGGAAGCCGTGGCTTATCATCTCGGCTACGGCTCGATTGCGGCATTCAGTCGCGCCTTTAAACGGATTGTCGGTCAGTCACCAGGCGCACTGCGTGCCGGACGCGACGGCACGCAGGCGCTGGCCTCTTAACCGGGCCGCTGAATCTCTTCTCTTAACGAAAGACGCTGATCGCTTCGACCAGACGGTTAGCCTGATGGGTCATGCGACCTGAAGCCTCGGCGCTTTCTGTCACGCGGGCGGCATTCTGGTGGGTGATATCATCAAGATCTTCCACCGCTGAACTGACTTCGCTGAGCGCGGTCGCCTGTTCGGCCGTGGCGGCGCTGATCTGGGCGATCAGTGCGGTGACATTCTGCACCTGCGACACGATATCCTGCATCGTGCGGCCTGCCGCGCTGGCGTGCTCATTGCCCGAGTTGACCCGGCTGGCGCTGGTTTCAACCAGCATTTTGATTTCGCTCGCGGCTTTGGCGCTGCGCTGCGCCAGGCTGCGCACTTCTCCGGCGACCACCGCAAAGCCTTTGCCCTGCTCACCGGCCCGCGCCGCTTCCACGGCGGCGTTCAGTGCCAGGATATTGGTCTGGAACGCAATCCCGTCGATAACGCTGGTAATATTGGCAATCCGCTTTGAACTGTCAGCAATTTCGCCCATCATGCCCATCATTTCGGTCATCACCTCGCCGCCTTTGCTGGCAGCGTGGCTGGTGCCGGCTGAGAGGGTATTCGCCTCATGCGCAGTTTCAGTGTTGCTCTTCACCGTGGCGGTCATTTCGTTCATGGTGGCCGCAGTCTGCTGCACGTTGGCAGCCGCCTGTTCGGTACGGCGGCTGAGTTCGTTGTTGCTGCGGGCGATGGCGTCGCTGGCGCTCAGCACGTTGATCGCCTGGCCGCTGACATCATCCACCAGCCAGCGGAACATCAATCCGAGCTGACCGATGGCGCGCAGCGTCACACCCACCTCATCAACGCGGTCCATCTGCTCCACTTTATGGCTGGCACCGGTTGCCACGCTCAGCGCCTGTTTGCACATCCGCTCGATAGGGCGTGAAATCTGCTGCTCCAGCCACAGGCTGCAGAGCAGAAGCAGCGCAGCCATTCCCGCGGTAAAGCCTGCCAGTGCCGCGGGCGTCATGCCCAGCGCCCAGACGCCTGCCACCGAGAGGGGCAGCAACGTCAGCAGCGTTGTGCGGATCCGCCAGCGAAGGGGCAGCGTCTTCAGGATTGAGGCGGGACGACGCCAGCCGCTGCGAACCAGCAGGCCTTTGTGAAAACGTCGCCCTCTGGCGCGGCCTTCACGAAAATCCTGATAGAGCACCTCAGTCTGACGCACTTCCTCTGCCGTGGGTTTGGTGCGCACCGACATGTAGCCCTGCACTTTACCGTCGCGTACTACCGGAATGGCGTTGGCCCGCACCCAGTAGTGATCGCCATTTTTACGGCGGTTCTTGACCAGTGCCGTCCAGGGTTCACCCTGTTTCAGCGTCGCCCACATGTCGGCAAACGCTTCTGATGGCATATCGGGGTGACGCACCATGTTATGCGGCTGGCCGTTAATCTCGTCGGCGGTGAAGCCGCTCGCCTCAATAAACGCGTCGTTAGCGTAGGTGATGTGGCTGTTAAGATCGGTGGTCGACATCAGTGTCGCATTATCGTCGAACAGATATTCACGCTGAGAGACAGGCTGGTTGTTACGCATCAAAAGTCCTTGGAGACCCGACGTCCTGCACGCGACGGTCTGAGTGTCGGCATGAAAACTGTGGGCTGAGAGATAACGATTACCTTTTTTTATGTTTTCGGCATGCTTCTGCCTACTCTTTAGCGTTTAAGTTAAATTAGTGGCAATAATAAAGCCGCTTTGTAGCGGCTTTCACATTTTTGGTTGATTATCCATCCGTTAGCCGGACTGGAGAATTCCGGCAGCGGGTCAGCTGAGGTCGACATTACGGGTGCCAAACCACCAGGTGAGCAGGAATCCGCCGATCCAGGCCACCATCAGCCCGGCCAGATAGACCGCCATGCCAGCGAAGATCCCCTGGCTGGAGGTCATCAGTGGCAGCGTGACCAGGCCGGAGGGTCCGAATACCGTGTTCATCCCGACCGGCAAACCCAGCCACGCCACCAGCCCGATAAAGAACCCGCCCAGCGCACCACCGCCGCAGGCGGTGATAAAGGGCTTGAGGCGCGGCAAAGTGACGCCGTAGATCAGCGGTTCACCGACGCCAAGCAGCCCCGGCACGATAGCGCCTTTGATCTGCGCCCGCAGCAGCGCCCCTTTTTCTGCTTTGCACCACAATGCCAGTGATGCGCCGACCTGGCCTGCTCCCGCCATCGCCAGAATCGGGAAGAGCGAGTTAAAACCCTGGGTTTCCATCAGCGCAAAGTAGACCGGAATAAAGCCCTGATGGATGCCGAACATCACCGCGATCAGGAACAGCCCGGCCAGCAGCGCACAGCCAAAGGGATTGTTATTGAGATGGATAAACAGCCACGACATCCCTTTAAACAGTTCGCCGCCCAGCGGCATGATCAACAGATAGGTGATGGCGCCGGTAATCAACAGCGTAAACAGCGAGGTGAGGATCATATCGAGATTGTCGGGAATGATTTTGCGCAGCTGTTTTTCAATCCACGCCCCGATAATCGCCGCCATCAGCACGCCAATAATGTTGCCGCGCGGGTCGATCGCCAGGCCAAAGAAGTTTTCCATGCCGCTGTAGTAGCCGGTGGTGGCCGTGGGCACATAGCCGAGCACAAACAGCGAGGCGATGATTGCGCCATTGACGCCGCTGCCGCCAAACGCTTTTTGCGCGTTGTAGCCAATCAGGATGCTGAGAAAAGTGAACAGCCCTTTACCGAAGACTTTCATGTACGCCACGGTATGCAGCAGCCAGGGCGCGTGGTCACCGGGTGCAGTGAGGTGGAGACTCTGTTCAATCAGCGTGGCAAATCCCAGCAGCAGCCCCGCGCCGATAAAGCCCGGAATCAGCGGAGTGAAGATGGTGGCGAAGCGCGACAGGAACTGATGCACGCCGCTGGTCTGTTTCGCCTTTAGCTGCTGCTTCTGCTGCTTCGCCAGCACGCGAAGTTCCGCTGTTTCGCCCTGCGGTGCCAGCGCGGTATCACCCTGAGCCAGCAGGTTCTGCATCCCCTCGGCGGCGGTTTGCGCCTTGCCAGGCCCCAGCACAATCTGCAACTGTGCCTCGCTGTCGATAACGCCTAAGACACCCGGCAGGCTTTTTAACCGTGCCAGATCACTCTCTCCCGGCTGATTGAGCGTCAGGCGGAGCCGCGTCATGCAGTGACCACAGGCCGCGATATTTTGCGCGCCACCGACCGCCTGCAGGATGTCGCGCAACAGTGCCGCGGTGATTCTGGCCATTAGCGTGCTCCCGCTGCCTGTAAAGCCTGACGGATAAAGCCGTGATGCTGACTGAGCAGCGCTTTCGCCTCATCGGCAGCCAGGTCAGCCAGCACCATCAGAATGGCGGTTTTGCAGTGTCCGCCACAGGCGGTGAGCGCGGCGCTGGCCGTCGCCTCATCACAGTCAGTGGCCTGCATGACGATGTTAACCTGACGCTGCACCAGTTTCTGATTGGTGGCTTCCACATCGACCATCAGGTTGCCGTACACTTTTCCGCTGCGGATCATCGACCCGGTAGTGAGCATGTTGAGCACCAGTTTTTGTGCCGTGCCCGCTTTCATACGGGAAGACCCGGTGACCACTTCGGGGCCGACCACCGGCGTGAGCGCAATCGCGGCAACCTGCGACATGGCGCTGCCTGGATTACAGGTGAGCGATACAGTGGTTGCGCCAAGTTCGTTCGCGTATGCCAGCGCGCCCAGTACGTAGGGTGTGCGACCGCTGGCGGCGATGCCAACCAGCACATCGTGGCGGCTGAAGTGGATATCTTTCAGATCCTGCGCGCCCTGCTCCCGGTTGTCTTCCGCGTTTTCTACCGCCTGGAGTATGGCGGTATGACCTCCTGCAATCAGGCCGACCACCTGCTCGCGGGGTGTGCCAAAGGTAGGTGGGCATTCGCTGGCATCCAGTATGCCCAGCCGACCGGAGGTGCCTGCGCCGCAATAGATCAGTCGTCCACCGGCCTGGAATGCGGCGCAGATGGCGTCAACGGCGGCGGCAATCTGCGGCACGATGGCCTCAACCGCCAGCGCCACCTTTTTATCTTCATCATTGATGACGCGAAGCATCGCTTCGGTGGAGAGTTCGTCAATATTCTGGCTGGCCAGGTTGCGGCCTTCGGTGATCATCTGGCTGAGATCGAGTTTCATGGCGGGCTCCGCAAAGGAATAAATTATTCAAATTACTAACTATCATAACGAATGATTAATTCATTGGGTGAGATCTTTTTTCGATGGATGTGGGGTGAGTCATGTTGCGGGGGATCAGGTTGAGTGAGTGATGTTGGGCATTGGGAGCTTAATCGCTCCGCATTCCGGCCTGGGTGCGGTGCATGTGAGAGGAATCGCTGGGAGACTGGCGCAGGTCAGAATAGGTTCACCTGATCGTAAAGACGCATTCGTCATCCATGACGCTCGGCCCACGCGATTATGCACCTCATCCATGAGGTGCGCCCGTTGCCGGGCCAACGCTCTGCGTTGTTCAAAAACGCTCCCGGCGTTTTTGTCCATGGCGTGGGACGCTTTACTCTTCAGGTGAACCTTTTCTTCTATTGGAATTTTTGTAGCTGCGGTAAAGAGTGCAGTGGTTGGATCATTTTGGACATGTTTAAAGCGTTGTAATGTAGTGGCGGAGTGAATGTGCCTTTCTAAAACAAAAGAGAGAAAACCAGAGGAGCAGATGACTTTAAGTGAACAGTCTGAGGCTACCTGAGTTGGTACTTCGCTGAGATGTTATGAGAAATAAGGACATAGTGACTTTACACAGGACGAAACAGGAATATTCAGGATGAGTAAACGAAACGACATTATTGATGGTAGAGATGCCAGCACAGCCAGATTCGGGATAGTTTACACGGAAGTGCTTGGCTGGGTGGATTTGGGACACGCCCAGGGGACAGACATTCGAGAGCTTTTTAGATCAATGACGCAGGGTGAATCATTGGGTAAAGAATTTTATGATGTCAGATATTCACAGGGCATGACATCACCCTTTCGATTACTCCGATCGGGTAAGGTGATGACCTGGCGAATCCGGCGTGGGCGACCTTACTGGGAGCAGAAAAGCATTGCCCTAGCGATGATGATGAATATGGCTCGCAAGTTTGAGGCATTTCAGGGTTCGTTTCCCAATAATCTGGTGACTGACAGCGGTTTTAGTGGTGAAGACTTGGTTTCAGATCTGTTGGGTTTTTACCGCGTGGTGTCGGTTCAAAACCCCTTCAAGATGCTCCGTCCGGTAAGTAAAGAAGAAGCCCTTAAACGCTGGGACTATTACGGTAAAACTGGCAACTGGAAAAATGAGACTTTTCAGCCTCTGCTATTTCCCGACCCAGAAAGATTCCCGCACTTACGTCCCCGTAAAGCTTTGTTACCGCAGTTCATGCGGACGGTGGTCCCCTATAATGATTTTCTTTCCGGGAACGTTATCCTGCCGCAGCATGACGGGACGTTTGTCATATTTGGTACCAACAACGCCAGGATGGGATTATGAGGAAAGCTATCGTCATTCTAATTGGTACGGTTGTCATCGCTGCTCTTGCGATAGTGGCTGGCTGGCCATATGTGAGAATGGAGTTTGCCAGCAGCGCATATTATACCGAGCAGGATAAGCGGTCGTATGAATATTACACGCCTGAATTGTTGAAAAAAATACCCAGAATATCAGACGATTATAAATTTGAATTCGGGAGAATAACAGGCACCGAAGCTAACGTCTTTACCGTAAAATTTTATGGTGTTACTGAAACTCATAGTATCAGGAATTACTTAAAATCAGAGGGGTATGAGCTCCAGACATCTTGTGATGTTGAAGCCGAGTGCTGGGAAAGTCGAGCGACCACCGATAAAGTCACAGTCGGAAACATTCATTCTCAAAAAGGCGTGTTTGTGCAGATATATCGGCGTTTATAAGGCACAGGAGCTGTCGTTCATATCCTGGCTGGCCGGGTTACGCCCCTTAAAACAAAAAAAGGCCCAACTTTCGTTGAGCCCATTCTTACGTTAATGCCGTGTTCAGCTTGCGGTCTGTGTCCGCAGCTCCAGCTCATACTCTTTCGCCTTTTCGACGTCGAACTGGTTTTCCCAGCGGGCAATCACCAGCACCGCCAGCGCATTACCGACCACGTTCAGCGCGGTACGCGCCATATCCATGATGCGATCAACACCGGCGATAAACGCCAGACCTTCCAGAGGAATGCCGACGCTGCCCAGCGTGGCCAGCAGCACCACGAAGGAGACGCCTGGCACGCCAGCGATACCTTTAGAGGTCACCATCAGCGTTATTACCAGCACAATCTCGTCGGTCAGCGACAGGTCAATGCCATACAGCTGCGCAATAAAGATCGCTGCGATACTCTGATAAAGCGTTGAACCATCCAGATTAAACGAGTAACCGGTCGGCACCACGAAGCTGGTGATCGCTTTCGGCGCCCCGTAGGCTTCCATCTTCTCCATGATACGCGGCAGCACCGTTTCCGAGCTGGAAGTAGAGTAAGAGAGAATCAGCTCATCCTTCAGGATACGCATCAGCGTGGTAATCCGCAGCTTACAGAAGCGCGCCACTCCGCCCAGCACCACAAAGGCGAAGAACAGAATTGCCGCGTAAACCAGCAGCACCAGCTTGGCCAGTGGCCAGAGCGAGGCAAAGCCGAAGTTAGCAATCGTCACCGCAATCAACGCAAACACACCCACCGGGGCATAGCGCATGATCATGTGCGTCACTTTAAACATCGCTTCAGAAATGCCACGGAACAGGTTCACCAGCGGATCGCGCTGTTCTGACGGCAGTGACGACAGGCCTAAGCCAAACAGCACCGAGAAAAAGATAATCGGCAGCATGTCGCCCTTCGCCATTGAGGCGAAAATATTCTGCGGGATCAGCGACAGAATGGTGGTCACCAGGCTGTGCGGACCGCCCTGTACCTCTGCCGTTGTCGCTTCATATTTAGAGATGTCCACCGTTGCCAGCGTTGACATATCAATGCCGGTGCCGGGTTGAAATACGTTGGCCAGCGTAATACCGACCACAATGGCAATGGTGGTGATCACTTCAAAGTAGAGAATCGTTTTGACGCCGATGCGTCCCAGCTTCTTTGCATCACCCACGCCAGCGATGCCGACAATCAGGGATGAAATCACAATCGGTACCACAATCATCTTGATAAGATGAATAAAGATATCGCCTGCCGGGCTGAGAATGTTGGTGACTAACCATTCACGATTGTCTGGCTGATTATGCAACACAGCACCCACAACGATGCCAAGCACCAGGGCTGTCAGAATCTGCCAGGCCAGGCTGATTTTAAAACCTTTCATAACGTGTAATTTCCTCAGTCAAAACCCGTTTCTCTCTACTGCGAAGGTGCAGAAGACAATACACACAGGGAGTGAGCAAAAAGCCCGGTAAATTAGAGGGTGTCTTGAAACAGCGCCTCGTATGAAAATCTGATGATTCCCATACCCATTTTCAGACGCGGTCTGAGTTGATACCTGCAGAACAGGGGCGAGATAAGTACCATTTTCACTGTGGTAAATGCAACCCCTGGCGGATCCGATTAAAAGTTCACCATCTAAGCAGCATAAAGTGCTGCTGGAGCTGAAAAACCCTAACCTGCTGTTATGAAAAGTATTACTTCGATGAATTTACGCATAGCTATGCAGAAACGATTAAAAACTGATCCGGCGCGTTTGCTCGCTTTTTATTCAGGATAAAAGCGTAAAAGCGATGCCTGACTTCTCCAGCGCCGCCAGAGCGTTAACCTGATAGATCAGAAAGGCTTAACGCTTCTCGGGGGGATGTGTATCACGTGATCTGTGGCGCAAAAAAGAAACAAAGCTTTGGTGCGGGCTTTAATTAACCATTGATTGACATATCATTAACATCTTCAAGGAGATCCGCCATGAGCCAAATACACAAACATCCCGTTCCAGAGAATATTGCAGCAAACACCCTGATTACTGCAGAACAGTATCAGGCGATGTATCAGCAATCTGTCGACGATCCAGACAGTTTCTGGGGCGAACAGGGCAAAATCCTTGACTGGATCAAGCCTTACAGCAAAGTGAAAAACTGCTCGTTTGCTCCAGGTAACATTAACATTCGCTGGTACGAAGATGGCACGCTCAACCTGGCGGCAAACTGCCTTGACCGTCATTTAGCCACGCGCGGCGATCACCCGGCGATTATCTGGGAAGGCGACGACGCCAGCGAAAGCAAAACCCTGACTTTCCGCCAGCTGCATGCCGAAGTCTGTCGCTTCGCCAACGTGCTGGAACTGCTGGAAGTGAAAAAAGGCGACGTGGTGGCAATCTATATGCCGATGGTGCCGGAAGCCGCAGTAGCGATGCTGGCCTGTGCGCGTATCGGTGCCGTTCACTCGGTGATCTTTGGCGGTTTCTCACCAGAGGCGGTCGCGGGCCGCATCGTCGATTCCAGCGCCTCGCTGGTAATCACAGCCGATGAAGGGATCCGCGCCGGTCGCAGCATTCCGCTGAAGAAAAATGTCGATGACGCGTTAAAAAATCCTAATGTCACCAGCGTGAAAAACGTGGTGGTGTTCCAGCGCACTGGTAAAGATGTGGGCTGGGTTGAAGGCCGCGATCAGTGGTGGCACGACCTGATGCTGAACGCGAGCACCAATCACGCTGCCGCAGAAGTCGGCGCGGAAGATCCGCTGTTTATCCTTTATACCTCCGGTTCAACCGGCAAACCCAAAGGCGTGTTGCACTCCACCGGCGGGTATCTGGTCTATGCCGCGACCACCTTTAAGTTCGTCTTTGATTACCATCAGGATGATATCTACTGGTGCACCGCTGATGTTGGCTGGGTGACGGGCCACAGCTATCTGGTTTATGGCCCGCTGGCCTGTGGCGCCACCACACTGATGTTTGAAGGGGTGCCGAACTGGCCAACGCCGAGCCGTATGGCAGAAGTGGTCGATAAACATAAAGTCACGCTGCTCTACACCGCGCCCACTGCCATCCGTGCGCTGATGGCGGAAGGTGATAAGGCGATTGCCGGCACCGACCGCAGCAGCCTGCGCATTATGGGATCGGTCGGTGAGCCAATTAACCCGGAAGCCTGGGAGTGGTACTACAAGAAAATCGGCAACAGCCGCTGCCCGATTGTTGATACCTGGTGGCAGACCGAAACCGGCGGCTTCATGATCACGCCGCTGCCGGGTGCGACCGAGCTGAAAGCGGGTTCCGCCACCCGACCGTTCTTTGGCGTGCAGCCCGCGCTGGTGGATAACGAAGGTCAGCCCCAGGAAGGCGCCTGTGAAGGCAATCTGGTGATCACCGAGTCGTGGCCGGGTCAGGCGCGTACCCTCTATGGCGATCACGACCGTTTCGAGCAGACCTACTTCTCTACCTTTAAAAATGTCTACTTCAGTGGTGATGGTGCCCGTCGTGATGAGGATGGCTACTACTGGATCACCGGACGCGTCGATGACGTGCTCAATGTTTCAGGTCACCGACTCGGCACCGCCGAAATTGAATCGGCGCTGGTCTCGCACCCTAAAATTGCCGAAGCGGCGGTAGTGGGGATTCCGCACAGCATCAAAGGCCAGGCGATCTATGCCTATATCACGCTGAATCATGGCGAAGAGCCGTCGCCGGAGTTGTACACCGAAGTGCGCCAGTGGGTCCGTAAAGAGATTGGCCCGATAGCCACACCGGATGTGCTGCACTGGACCGACTCACTGCCGAAAACCCGCTCCGGCAAAATCATGCGGCGTATTCTGCGCAAAATTGCCACCGGGGATACCAGTAATCTTGGTGATACTTCTACGCTCGCCGATCCTGGCGTAGTAGAAAAACTGCTTGAGGAGAAACAGTCGATCAAAATGCCTTAAGCGCACGCTGTCCGGCGGGAAGATCGCTTCCCGCCACACCCGCCCTACGCAGTCTGTTTCGGTAGTCACAAATATTATAACCAGCTGAATCCGCGCCCTGTCGCGAGGTTCTCGCCTGCAAGCCCTCTGGAGAAAATGTGATGAATGACGCCCTTTCGAATCAGGATGCCATCAATCAACAGATTGAGCGTAATCCCCTTTTTCATGAATTAGTCCGTAAGCGCCAGGCGTTCGCGACGCTGCTGTCGCTGATCATGCTGGTGCTCTATGTCGGCTTTATCCTGCTGATCGCATTTGCCCCCGGCTGGCTCGGTACGCCGCTGCATGCTGGCACCAACGTCACGCGCGGTATCCCGATTGGGGTCGGGCTGATTGTGATGTCGTTTGTGCTGACCGGCGTCTATGTCTGGCGTGCCAACGGTGAGTTTGACCGTTTAACGAAAGCGATCCTCAGCGAGGTGAAATCATGACTCGTCTCACCTTATGGCTGCTGGCCTTAATGCTGCCGTTTTCAGCACTGGCTGCCGATGCGATAACCGGTGCCGTGCAGCGCCAGGCGACCAACTACCAGGCGATTATCATGTTTACGATTTTCGTCGGGGCCACGCTGGGAATTACTTACTGGGCCTCAAAGCGCACCCGATCACGTAATGACTACTACACCGCGGGCGGCAATATCACTGGCTTCCAGAATGGCCTGGCGATGGCGGGTGACTTCATGTCGGCCGCCTCGTTCCTGGGCATTTCGGCGCTGGTTTACACCTCTGGTTATGACGGGCTGATCTACTCGCTCGGCTTCCTGGTCGGCTGGCCGATGATTCTGTTTTTAATCGCTGAGCGACTGCGTAACCTGGGTCGCTACACGTTTGCCGATGTCGCCTCATATCGTCTGAAGCAGATGCCGATCCGCACCCTGTCAGCCTGCGGCTCGCTGGTGGTCGTGGCGCTCTACCTGATCGCGCAGATGGTCGGGGCCGGTAAACTGATCCAGCTGCTGTTTGGCCTTAACTACCATGTTGCGGTAGTCCTGGTCGGCATTCTGATGGTGATGTATGTGCTGTTTGGCGGCATGCTGGCCACCACCTGGGTGCAGATCATCAAAGCCGTGCTGCTGCTGTTTGGCGCCACCTTCATGGCGGTCATGGTAATGAAGGCGACCGGTTTCAGTTTTAATACGCTGTTCACCGAAGCGATGGCGGTCCATCCAAAAGGCATCGCGATTATGCAGCCTGGCGGACTGGTCAAAGATCCTATCTCCGCGCTGTCGCTGGGGCTGGGGCTGATGTTTGGTACGGCCGGATTGCCGCATATCCTGATGCGCTTCTTTACCGTAGCGGATGCTAAAGAGGCACGTAAAAGCGTCTTCTGGGCCACCGGCTTTATGGGTTACTTCTACTTCCTGACCTTTATTATCGGCTTCGGTGCCATCCTGCTGGTGGGCGCTAATCCGGCCTTTAAAGATGCCAGCGGCGCGCTGATTGGCGGCACCAATATGGCGGCAGTGCATCTGGCGAACGCCGTGGGCGGCAGCACCTTCCTGGGCTTTATCTCTGCGGTTGCCTTCGCCACGATTCTGGCCGTTGTCGCAGGCTTAACCCTGGCAGGTGCGTCGGCGGTGTCTCACGACCTCTACGCCAGCGTGTATCGTAAAGGTCAGGCGAGCGAGAGAGATGAGCTGCGGGTTTCAAAAATTACCGTGCTGGCGCTGGGCGTGGTGGCGATTGCGCTGGGTATTCTGTTTGAGAAACAGAACATCGCCTTTATGGTCGGGCTGGCCTTCTCGATTGCGGCCAGCTGTAACTTCCCGATCATCCTGCTGTCGATGTACTGGTCAAAACTCACGACGCGCGGCGCGATGGTGGGCGGCTGGCTCGGTCTGCTGACCGCCGTTATCCTGATGATCCTCGGCCCGACGGTGTGGGTACAGGTGCTGGGCAACGCGAAGGCGATTTTCCCCTATGAGTATCCGGCGCTGTTCTCCATGGCGGTGGCTTTTGTGGGCATCTGGCTCTTCTCGATTACCGACCATTCGCAACAGGGCGCAGAAGAACGTTCACGCTTCCGTGCACAGTTTATCCGCTCGCAGACCGGCACCGGCATCGAACAGGGCAAAGCGCACTGATCGTGGCTTTTCGTTCATAACGAGCAGGCAATAAAAAAGGGCGGCTACCGAAGTAGTCGCCCTCTTCTTTTGCGCAGCAGAATCAGAAGCGCAGCGATGCACCCACGTACGGGCCATCGACCAGCACGTTATCTTTGCGTCCATCTTTGTTGTTCAGTTCGATGTACTGATAACCCACACGCAGGTTAAGCAGTGAAACCGGCGTGAAGCTCAGGCCGCCACCGGCTTCCTGATAGCTGTCGAGCTGATCGGTGAAAGACTCTGGCGCGTAATAATATTCGCCATACAGGCCCCACATGCTGTTGAAGCTGTAGTGTGCTGCACCACCCAGCGCCACCGCAAATCCATCTTTTCCATCTTCAGGATGGGTGAAGATCGCTTTTGCGGTCGGCGCCAGACGCAGCGGCCCGAAATCAACGTTGTAACCCAGACCGGCACCGTAGGTGCTGCCGTCATGGTCGCTACGCAGCCAGTTACCTTTCAGAAACAGACCGGGTGTTGTGGTGCCCAGACCCACATTCAGGTTGGTGTTGTGTTCGCTGACATCAACACTGCCTTCAATCGCCTGAGCGGCACCGCTCATTAAAACCAGCCCGAGGGCGCTCCCGGCAACAAGTTGCTTAAACATGATTCCACTCCGTGAAAGGACAATTAATTCGGCCGCAAGGTTAACAGCCTGAAATGGGGAGACAACAAAATCTGGAAAACTTTACGTAAAAATACGTGTCTCAGCGCAGACCAGCGTCTGTGCGACGGAGTGTAGCCTATATTGTCCACATCAGGTGCCCAATCAGCGGGGCCAGCACCACGGTCACCACGCCAGAGAGCATCATCACCAGGCTGGCGACCACGCCCTCCTGCTCGCCAATCTGATAGGCGCGTGCCGTGCCGGCACCGTGTGACGCCGCACCGAATCCCGCGCCTTTCGCCACGCCCTGCTTAATGGCGAGCCGCAGAAACAGCACGTCGCCGATTGCCATGCCAAACACGCCTGTAATTACCACGAACAGCGCCACCAGATCGGGCTGCCCGCCAATCGGACCCGCCGCAGCCAGCGCAAACGGCGTGGTGATAGAGCGCACGGCCAGGCTGCGCTGAATCGACTCCGGCAGGGTTAACAGCCGCGCCAGCCAGACGGAACTGCAGACGGCGACCAGCGTCGCGGTCACTACGCCCGCGCTCAGCGACAGCCAGTGGCGCTTAATAATCTCCACGTTCTCATAGACCGGCACGGCAAACGCCAGCGTCGCTGGCCCCAGCAGCCAGAGCAGCCAGTGGTTTTCGGCGATGTAATCCTGCCAGCTGATATGCGTCAGCAGCAGCAATGCCACCAGCACCAGCGGCGTCATCACCAGTGGCATCAGCAGCAGCGTCCGCCAGCGGCGGTAAAGCCGTTTATTCAGCGCATAAACCAGCAGCGTAACGGCTACACACAGCAGGCTGAGCAGAAAATCACGCATGCGGATCCTGCTTACGCGCGGCGCGCGCGACTTCATACTGATAAAGCCGGTCCACCACCCAGGCAGTCGAGGCCAGCACCAGCAGCGTACTGACGCCGATCACCACACAGATGCGCCAGCCATCAACCCGCAGCAGATCGCCATAGTTCACCACCGCCACCACCGCCGGAATAAAGAACAGCAGCATCTCGGCCAGCAGCCAGCGTGATCCGGCTTTCACCCAGTTCAGCGGCACAATCCGCGTCACGATTAACGCCAGCAGCAGCAGCATCCCGACGATATTGGCGGGCAGCGGCAGATGCAGCCAGCTTACCAGCCGGTCGCAGGCGATAAACAGGCCGATATAGAAACCCAGCTGGAGCGGCAGGCTGAGCCATTGCACTGCGCGGTTGCTGCGTAAAGTGAGCGCTAACGCCATCACCTTGTCTCCCCGATTAAATTGATGTCACCAGTATAAATCGTCAACAGAAGGTGAAAAAAATGAATTAAAATTATCGAAATCATGCCTGAAAGGAATAGTTATGGATGTCCGCGCCCTGCGTTACTTTACTGAAGTCGTACGCCAGCAAAGCTTTACCCGTGCGGCGCAGAAGCTGTTTGTGACACAACCGACCATCAGCAAAATGCTGCGCCAGCTGGAGGAGGAGCTGGGCTGCACGCTGATCCTGCGCGATGGTCGTCGTCTGCACCTCACCGACAGCGGCCAGGCGGTCTATCAGCGCGGCCTGGCGATCCTGCAGGAGTTTCATCAGCTGGAAGCGGAGATTGGTGACATTAACCAGCTCAAAACCGGTGAGCTGCGACTGGGTATTCCGCCGATGGTCGGTATGCAGATTGCCGGTTCGATTTCCGCGTTTCGCCGCCGCTATCCCGGTGTGAAGCTGAAAATCTCTGAGTTCGGCGGTCTGACCGTCCAGCAGGCGGTGCTGGCGGGCAGTCTGGATATCGCCCTGACCGCGCTACCGGTCGATGCCGAGCTGCCGCTGAACACCCTGCCCCTGATGCATCATCCGCTCTGCGTACTGCTGCCGCGTCGCCCGGAGTGGCTCAGCCGCCAGCAGATTGGACTGGCAGAACTGGCAGAGCATCCACTGCTGATTTTTAATGAGGAGTTCTCGCTGAATCGTCAGCTGATGCAGGCGTTTCAGCGGCTCAACCTGACGCCAACGGTGGCGGTTCGCAGCGGACAGTGGGATTTTCTGGCGGCGATGGTGCAGGCGGAGATGGGGCTGGCGATTCTGCCGGAGCCGATCTGTCAGCGGCTGGATAAGCAGTCGCTGCTGTGGCTGCCGCTGGAATCGGAGCTGAAGTGGAGTCTGGGATTGATCTGGCGGGAAGGGAGTTATCTGTCGCGCAGTGCGCAGGCGTGGATAGCCTGTTGTCGCGAGCATTGGCCGGATGAGCCGCCGCGCCTGTCGGTGTGAAAGGCTGGCACGCCGCATTAACGCGCAGGCGTGCCAGTCAGGACTTACTCCTCTTTTTCGATCAGCAGCGCTTCCAGCAGATCCAGGTCGTGCAGTAACTTCTGCATCGTCTCATTGGAGATTTGCTGGGTGGCGCGCAGATGATAGACCTCAGCACGTTCGGCACGCAGTCCGGTCAGGCGGAAGCGACGCTCCAGGTTCTCGGCGAACAGCGCGTGTTCAAGGTCATTCTTCCCTTCAGCGCGACGACGTAAGTTGCCAATCACCCGCAGACTCACCTCTTTAAGCAGCTCCGGGTCGATGTTCTCTTCCGACTCATTCTCCAGCCGCTCTTCCATCTTGTGCAGGCTCTCAATGGCTGCGCCTGCCATTACCGCTCGCGCATTCTGCAACTCGCGACGGTGTGCGCCTTTATCAATGGTATCAATGCCGCGCAGCAGAATCGGCAGAATCACTACCCCTACCAACAGCGAGAAGAGAATCACGCCGGTGGCGATAAAGACCAGTTCATAACGCGCCGGGAAAGGCTCGCCGTTGGTCAGGAACAGCGGAATCGACAGGACACCGGCCAGGGTAATCGCGCCGCGCACACCCGCAAAGGAGGCGATCAGCAGTTCACGCAACGAGTAGTTGGAGAACTCCAGCGGCTTCTTCTTCAGCAGGCGTTTGCTGAAGCGCTGCATAATCCATAGCCAGCCAAAACGCACGATCATCAGCGCGGCATAGACCAGCCCGATATCGGCAAACAGCATCCAGAGTTCGACGTTTGGATCGGCCTGCGCCTGATCGACAGAGGTCTGCAGAATATCCGGCAACTGCAGGCCCAGCATCAGGAAGACCATGCCGTTAAAGACGAACTCCAGCATCTGCCAGACGCTGTTGGCACGCAGGCGCATCGCCAGCGGTGCCTGACGAATAATACCGGAACGGGTGATGGTCATACCGGCAGCCACGGCCGCCAGGATGCCTGAGACACCCAGATGTTCAGCAATCAGGTAAGAAGCGAACGGCAGCAGCAGCAGCAGCACGGTCTGGGTAGCCGGATCGTCACCGCTCCAGCGGCTGAGCAGGCGCAGTGACTTACCGTAGAGCCAGCAGATCGCGACACCCGCAATCAGACCACCCACCGCCACTTTCAGGAACTCAACGCTGGCACCGCCCCAGGTAAACACCATGGTGCCCATGGCAACTGCCACGGCAAATTTCAGCGATACCAGGCCCGAAGCGTCATTCATCAGGGCTTCGCCCTGCACGATCGACATAATCTTCTTGGGAATACGGCCTTCACCGACAATGCCTGAGAGCGCCACGGCATCGGTCGGTGACAGCACCGCCGCCAGCGCAAAGGCAGGGATCAGCGGGATACCTGGTACCAGCCAGTAGATCAGATAGCCGATGCCGATCACGGTAATCAGGACCAGCGCCAGTGCTAAGCCAATTATCTCGCGACCATGATGCAGGAACTCACTGATCGGCGTCTTCCAGCCATCCGCGAACAGCAGCGGCGGAATGAAGAGCACCAGAAACAGCTCCGGATCAAAGTCGACATGCAGACCAAAAGTTGGCCAGGCCAGCATCGCACCCACGGCGATCTGAACCAGCGGCAACGGGATCTGAAAAGGGAGGATACGAGCCGCGACGCCAGAGAGCGACACGACCAGCGTCATGATGAGAATTGTAAAAAAGATTTCCATGCTTTCCTTAGGCGTCGTTTCTTTCAATCATTGGTTAAGCGCTAAAGTGTAAAACAAACTGCGGTGAAGATTGTCAGCTACGCGTGCGCCGGGCGGGAAAATAGTGAAAAATTCCGGACGTGCAGCCGCACGCCCGGTTGTACAGTCAGATCGCCCAGCCACCGGCGTAAAACGCCACCAGCGCGATAGCAATAATGACGGTGCCGACGTTGAGCTTACGCCATTCCCCCGCGAAGAGACGCCCCACGACCAGGCTGGCGAAGCCGATCATAATACCGGTGACGATGTTACAGGTGAGCACGATAATCACCGCCGTTAACAGGCCCGACATCGCATCGACAAAATCATTGAAGTCGACTTTCGCCACATTACTGAGCATCAGCAGACCCACATACATTAATGCAGGCGCGGTGGCGTAAGCCGGCACCAGATACGCCAGCGGTGACATAAACAGAATGGCAAGGAACAGCAGGCCGACCACAATCGCGGTAAGACCGGTTTTACCCCCCGCCGCCGTTCCTGCCGCCGATTCGATATAAACCGCAGCCGGTGACGCGCCCACCAGACCCGCGAACAGGCTGCTGACGGAGTCGCTAGTCAGCGCACGACCACCATTGATAATCTGGCCCTGTTTATCCAGCAGATTTGCCTGACCCGCGACCGCGCGAATGGTGCCGGTCGCGTCAAAGACCGCCGTCATCACCAGTGCCAGCACGCTTGGCAGCACGACCGGCTGCATCGCACCCATAATGTCGAGGCTGAACAGCAGCGACTCACCGCTGGCATCACGCAGGCTCGGCAGCGCAAACAATCCTTTGTAGCTCACCGCCGGATCGAAAATCAGCCCCAGCAGCGAAATGGCGATAATTGTCATGAGAATACCGCCGGGCATCCGGCGCTTCTCCAGTCCAATAATTGCTGCCAGTCCCAGCAGCGTCATCATTACCGGAAAAGTGGTGAAGTGCCCCAGCGCCACTGGCAGGCCCGGAGCCGGGTTTTTCACTACCAGGCCTACACCGTCAGCCGCAATCAGCAGCAAAAACAGGCCAATTCCGACGCCGGTGCCGTGCGCCACGCCCATCGGCAGGTTACGCAGGATCCAGGCTCGAATGCCGGTCACTGAGATCAGGGTAAACAGCAGGCCCATCAGGAACACCGCGCCCAGCGCTACCGGCACGCTGATGTGCTGGCCCAGCACGAGGCTGAAAGCGGTAAAGGCGGTTAAGGAGATTGCACAGCCAATCGCCATCGGCAGATTGGCCCACAGTCCCATGATGATGGAACCAAAGCTGGCAACCAGGCAGGTGGCGACAAACACGGCAGTGGGGGGAAAACCGGCCTTGCCCAGCATCCCCGGCACCACGATGACGGAGTAGACCATCGCCAGGAAGGTGGTAAGTCCGGCCAGAATTTCCTGGCGCACGCTGCTGCCGCGCGCCGAGATCGAGAACCAGGCGTCCAGTTTTCCACTGGCCGGGCGTGATTCAGTTGACATAGTTGAGCCTCAAAAATTTTTGTTGTGTGGATCGCTCTGCGACCATCGCTGTCCCTGGAATAAGCGGGTAGACGGCGTCACTGTCGGGTTTTACCCGGCAGGCAAACGTTTACCTTGCCGCAGATAGTTGGCCGCCAGAAGCGGCCAGATAAAAAGGCATGCGATTATCCGGCGTTTAGCGGCACATTTTCAACTGTCAGAGGGAGATTCTTCAGCATAAAGATCAGGCTTAAGTCGCCAGCAGCCACGTGGCCCAGGCCGACGTCAAACGCTGACGCCCTGAAGTTAACGCGATTTTCAGGGGGATGCGCACTGGCGCAGCCGTGGTGAGACACGACCCGCCAGTGGAAGAGGGGAATTAACCTGGCAGCGAAAGCTCGCCGCCCTGATCGATCGCGCGCTGCCAGGCGGCACGCTGTTGCACAGTCTGCAGCCATTTCTGGCTGGCGGGCATCTGCTCCAGTCCGGCACGTCGCGCAAGCGCCAGCAGCGGAAAGCTCATCTGGATATCAGCGATACTGAAGCGCTGACCGGCGAACCAGGGATTTGCAGCCAGATGCTGTTCGATCATCTGCATGTGTGGCTTAAGCTGTTTATCCAGGAACGCCTTCTGCACGCCTTTACCGAATGCCGCCCCGACCGGGCGCAGCAGCCACGGCACCGGTGCTTTACCCATCTGACCGAAGATCAGCTTCATCACCAGCAGCGGCATCAGCGAGCCTTCGGCATAGTGCAGCCAGTAGCGGCACTGCAGCCGCGACGTCTCATCACTCACTTTGAGCCGGAACTCGTGATCATATTTCTCTTCAAGGTATTCGAGAATGGCACCTGACTCTGCCACTACCTGGTTCCCGTCGGTAATCACCGGTGATTTTCCCAGTGGATGCACTTTTTTCAGCGCCTCCGGGGCCAGCATGGTCGGTTCGCGTTGATAGCGTTTAATCTGGTACGGCACTTCCAGCTCTTCCAGCAGCCACAGCACCCGATGCGAGCGCGATTTCTCAAGATGGTGAACGGTGATCATCATGATTCCCTGTGTTTTGACCTTCACCAAGTATAGACGTCACTCCACATCCGGATGTTTATCATCCTGTTCCGGGTCAAGCAGCACCGCACCTGAACCCTGCTGACCCAGCCGGTCGCCGGGATTGCGCAGCGGGCAGTCGCGCATCGACAAACAGCCGCAGCCGATACAGCCATCCAGGTCATTACGCAGGCGGGTCAGGGTTTCAATGCGCTTATCCAGCTCTTCGCGCCAGTGCTGCGTCAGCGCATCCCACTCCGGTGTCGACATGCGCTTGTCAGGCGGAATGTGATCCAGGCTGTCACTGACTGTTGCCAGCGGAATGCCGATACGCTGCGCAATCTTGATAATCGCGACGCGTCGCAGCACGTCACGGCTGTATCGCCGCTGATTGCCGCTGTTGCGGGTGCTGAAAATAAGTCCTTTTGTCTCATAAAAGTGCAGCGCCGAAACCGCCACACCGCTGCGGCGCGCTACTTCACCCGGTGTTAAGACCGGTTTCGGATAGTTGCGTTCTTTTTTCATCAGGCTCTTTACCTCAAGTTAACTTGAGGAATTATACTCGCTCTCCATCAAAACCACTAAACTCCCATTACCGCTTATTAAGCACCAGAAGGATGAGACCATGATGCAAGAAGAGATCATTCATTCCCTGACGCACTGGATTGACCAGAACCTGGATAAGAGCCTGTCGATCGATGAGGTTGCCGCAAAATCGGGCTATTCGAAATGGCATCTGCAGCGTATGTTCCGTTCGGTAACGAAACAGACACTGGGTGGCTATATTCGCGAGCGCCGTCTGACGCTGGCAGCGGAAGCGCTGTCACAGACACAGCGGCCGGTTTTTGATATCGCGATGCAGTATGGCTATGACTCGCAGCAGACCTTCTCCCGCGTGTTTCGTCGTCAGTTTTCACAGACGCCTACCGCTTACCGCCATACCATGCGCCGCCAGGCGATTCAGCGCCCTCGCCTGCTGAGTTTTGGCTGCAATGACGGTATCAGTAGCTTCACCCAGCGCACGACCGGCGAGTGCTGTCCGGTTCGTTGACCCCTCAGATGCGCCCGGGCGCATCTGACTGATTTCCCCGCCGTTCTTCTGCTACTGCACACTATTCCCTCACGCCGCTACCATACCAGAGTCAAATTTTGTTCAAAATTTAAAATCGGGTGATATAATGTGACCCAAGTCACACTTTGAACCTGGGTTGACGGCGAAAAAGCACCCCCTGACACACTTTTCCGCCGCCGGTGATGTCCGCAGATTGTCAGGAATACTTACTGATATTGAGGTCCGGCCGATGGCTACGTTAACCGCCAGTTTACTTGTTATGCGTTGGGAATTGCTGAGCGCAATCATGATGTTTTTTGCCAGCACCCTGAAAACCAAACTTCGTCAGGATAGCCGTCACGTGATGGCATTTATGTGTGGCGGGATTGGTTTAGGCATGACCTGCTGGTTTGTTACCGGTCTGATGGGCATTACCCTGAGCATGGATAACGTGCATAACTTTCTGGAAATCTCAAAGCATGCCTTTATCGATGTGATGAGCCAGGCGCCTGCTGACTGGCCGATGCCCTGATTTTTGCGCATAAAAAACCCCGCTTAGCGGGGTTTTTTATATTGCTGTGTGTGCTTAAATTTTCTTCAACATGGCAGGGATATTAACATCCTGCACTGTAACGCCCGGGCTCTGCGTTCCGCGGCGGTCCTGAATCCACATATCTCCCATCATCTGATTTAAACCACGATCTAATCCGGTGACCAGTCCTGCACCTGGGGTGAAGGTCAGTTCGCCAAAGTAGATCCGCTCGTCATGGATATACCAGTCCACACGCACGTAGTCGAAATCACTGGCCAGCTTCTTGCTCAGTTCGAGCGCATGTTCCAGTGACGGCATAATCGGTGAGACATCCAGACCGGTATCGCGAATCTTGTGATAGGCCTCATTGAGGTTATTCACGTAGAAATTCATCGACAGCAGCGGCTGGCAGCGGTTGTAGATCACCTGCAGCACATATTCGAACTTGCCATCACGCTTGTTGAACATATGAAACTTGTAATCAATGGGCGCGCTTTTGCCATCACCAATGTACTTCTCAACCAGGATACGTGGCTTGATGTAGCGATAGTGAATCTCACGCGCTTCGTTGGCGAAGTCGGTCTTCAGCCAGCGATAGCAGTCATGAATGATCTGCTGCTTGCGCAGTGCGTCCGGCTCCTCCAGCAGAATCTCTACCATGTTGGAGGCGTGGTTCGGCTTGATCACCGTCCCCTTCCAGCAGGGTAAGCTGTTCAGCGTGGTCGGGTCAGTGGTTTCGTGTACCAGCGGGATCAGGTATTCATTACCGATTTTTTCAGCAATGAATTCGCGCACCGAGTACTTATCTGACAGACGACCATAGCTTTGGTAATCGCCGAAGATAAACTTACGGTACAACACCTTCTCGTTGAACACTTTTGGCTGACGCAGATTGGGCAGCTTTCTGAACTTATGGAAGTAGTAGATGCGGTCCTGATAAGCCCAGGGCATCTTCTTAATAAAATACTGCACACTTCTTCTGAGTTCTTCTTTCAACTTGAGCATATCTGACCTCATTTGTATGTTTTGTAGTTGAGTGAGGAAACCTGAATCTTTTGAATGACGCCGTTTTTAAAGAAGTAATTCATTACGGTCAGGGACAAAAGTTCTGAAAGGAAAACGCTCCACGCGGCCCCCATGATGCCGTGACCCTGGATCAACCACCAGGAGAGCGGCAAACTGATGACCATCAGGCAGATGATTTTCCTCAGCAAGTAGTTAAATCCTCCCTCTTTGACCATGTAGCGATACGCTACGGTCCCCATTGCCGAAAAGCTGGTCGCTATCGACAGCAACGTAATGAGACTTCCTGACTGTGTGAATTCCGGGCCGTACAACGCAATGATGATCCGCTCGCCATAAAGCGAAATGATCAGCAGCATCAGCAATGAAACCGCCATAACATAGCCATTGAGCCGCGCAGCCAGCTTAATGGCGACCTCGCCGCGCTCCCTGAAGATTTCAGTGAAGCAGGAGGTGATGAGCGCCACCGGGATAAAAATCCATGAGGCGGAAATGGTATTCGCCGCCGCAAACAGCCCGAGGTCACGCGCGGGTGCCGTGCCTGCCAGGAACATCTGCGCCGCTTTTACCTGCACAGAGATAAAGATGCTGGAGATCGCCAGCGGCAGACCGGCATACATCAGATAACGCAGATAGGCCGTGCGCTTTTCGCGCGGTGGCATCTGATCCTGATGATCCTGATAGAAGTTGTGACGCTTAATCAGGTAAGGCACCAGAGTCACTGCGACAATCGACAGCGTCAGCCAGAGCGGATTAAGACGCAGCCAGGCGACGGTGAAGCTGATGCCGAAACTCAGCAGCATGCCCACGGCGTTGGCGATGGTGTTAAGACGCGAGGCAAGACGCGCGTTGTTATAAACGCTGAAGGTGTCCTGGGTGACAAAAACCGAGGCAACAAATGAGGCCAGTGCAAACGCCAGGAAATTTTCCTGCATGTTGTACCAGACCCAGATTAAGACTGGCACCGAAGTGACCAGCAACAGCACCATTCTCATCGTGCGGGCGATGGTCATCAGGCGCAGGCCTTTTGACGCATTTTTGCTGACGCGTTTAAACAGAATGGTTTCGGTGCCAAAGATTGCAACGGTTTGCACCATCGCAAATAGTGAAGTAGAAAACGCCATCTGGCCAAACACCGTTGGGCCAAAGGATTTCGCCACGTAAGACGTCACAAAAATGACGCCAAAAACGGAGATGATCTTCTCAGACATCATCCAGGCGGCATTAGACATTACGCTCAATTTCATCGACTCTTCCTTAGTATTACTCAACTACAACCGCTTCGGTACAACATCCCTGTAACGAATTAATAAGCGCTCAGTGGGCCTGGCGAAAATGTAAGACTTCAGACCAAGCTGGTCCGAAAATTGAGATGTAAATCATGATCCGGAGTGTTAATTCAGGATAATTCTTATTATAAATGGCGCGAATCACTTCAGATGGAAACGATTTCAGGCTGAAAATAAAACAACCTTTAAGAGCCCTTCCCGCCATATTAATCAAGTCGGTCAGGCTAAATATCCAATGTACGTAGAATTTTTTCGTATTTTGGATGCGATGAATTTATAACAAAAATCCCCCTCCAGGAAGGCACGCCCACCGGATAAGAATAAAATAAGATTTATCCCATGATGATATTTATTCTAAATATCTTAATTTAGGCTTCGCAATTCAATTCGCGCACTTTAATACTGCCTTAATAGAATCTTACAGTGCCAGAAATTATTAAAGTCATTCTCATCCATTAATCGATAAGAAAGGTAAGAGCATTTATGAGAAAGTCACGATACAGCGAAGATCAAATCACAAATGCCATTAAAGCTTCTGAATCGGGCGTGAAAGTCAGAGAGATTTGTGAAGAGTTAGGCATCTCTGAAGCCACGTTCTACAGCTGGAAGAAGAAGTTTTCTGGGTTGTCTTCGGAAGAAGGCAGAAAAATCAAAGAGCTGGAAGAAAAACTGCAGAACATCACGCGTGAACTGCAGACGCTCAACTCGGACAAAGAGATGCTGCAGAGCGTTCTGAAGCACTTCTTTACCACTAATGAAAAACGTCAGGCTGTGGATTTCCTGCAGGCCACCTTTGACATTGGCACCCGTCGCAGCTGCCGCTTATTAGATATCAGTCGCAGCGTATACCATTATCCGTCAGGCACGGAGAACCGCTAAACCCCAATGCTACCGCGCTTTTTAGACTTAACGCTGAGATTTGTTCTTACCAGAAGAGATGAAGATCATTTAACAGGACAATTGCGGCACCCTTTTCCGCTCCATTTATAACTAATGAATGGCTTCACGGCTAAGCTTCTTTTTTTGCGGTAAAATTGATTCACAACAGCAAACGTCTCGCATTCTACGGCTACTCTTCCCTTCCCAATCTCGTTTACGCGGGATTGGGCCCTCCCTTTCTTACGTAAGCCCAGCTAATCGTCGGAACTAAATCGTCTCAATTTCATTAAGCCAATTTAAACATCGCGCAAAAAACAATCACCGTATATTTGAGTTAATGCTGGACCTGACTCAAATTTTTGCGGCTGCGTTTAATTCCGGGGAATGGGTTAATGGCATATACTTTCTCCAGGATTAATCCAGGATAAATAGTTTATTGCTCCTTATCACTAACGTTATGTGTCTATCTTTTCGCTCTCTTCATTGCGCATCATTGATGCCAGAGATTAATCTTTAATTATTAACGCAGCGGCGGAGTTTTCTTACTCATTCATCACTGAGTGAAGTTAATAGTGGTTTTCAGCCTCCCTTTCTCAGGACCATACCGCAATAAAAAGCCGCTGATAAAAGCATAACGTCCATAATGCTGCGCGATTTTTCCTGATTAATGACCGATATCTGAACAGTTCCTCCCTGGCAACGCTAAACATGGCTATGTTCAGGAGACCATCAGTCCCGTTTTTTCACTGACAAACAGGGGATGAGAGAGGCTTTCGGGGGTTAAGGTACGATTACGCAGAGGCATGAAATCGATTTCGCGGCACAAATCTGTCGCAGAGCGGGCAAATCGGGGTAGGGTTTAATCTTAAAAAGCCGCGCGGCGTGTTATCCGCGCGGCAGAGGTCTTTTGGCGATCTTCGCGGTTTACTCTTTAATCGCGACGACGAGAGGCTGCGGTTTAATGCGCATTGCCCACAGGACACCAGCCATCAGACAAATAATCCCCGTCACGGTGAGCAGGGGTGGCCAGCTTTGATACCAGAGAAAAGTCCACAACAGGCCGAAAAGGATCTCAAAAACAATCAGTGGCCCCATCAGTACGGTGGGAAGACGCTGGCTGGCAGCGTTCCAGCATAAGGTCCCGAGCCAGGAACAGAGCAGACCAATCGCCAGCATCAGGGAGATAAACACTGCAGGACGCGGCCCAAACGGCAGCGCAAAAGCCGGCTGTTGCCAGGCAAGCTGCGCGCTGACCAGCGCGTACATGATTAGCGCCATCGGCAGCGTCACGACCCCCTGCGCTGTTGCCCAGGTCGAGGGCCGCAGTTCGGGATGGGTACGCAGCCAGCGGGCATTGCGCAGCGGATACCAGGTCCAGCAGACCACGGCCAGCAGCGCCAGCGCGATACCGGTCAGATAACGGCTGAGATCAAGCGTGTGGCCCTGACTCTGTAGCTCCGCCGCATTCACGCAGAGTAATCCGGCTGCCATCATGACCAGTGCCGGAAACAGCCGCCGCCACGGCAGGCGTCCTTCAAGATGGCCGTAACAGAGATTGGCCGTCACAGCGATCACCACCGGCAGCGTGCCGATAATCATGGTGGAGACCGGCCCGCCAGTGCGCTGAATGGCGTTCGCCAGAAACGCATAGTAGAAGAGGTTTCCCACCAGCGAGAGCTTTACCGCCTCACGCCAGTCGGCCCGGGCCAGCTTGCGCAGGCGATGACGACCGTGCCAGGCCAGCGGCAGCGCAATCAGCCCAAACGCCACATAACGTCCCGCCGATTGCAGCGCGCCAGGATAGTCAGGCACCAGCAGCGGCCCGACAAAGATCAGCCCCCACAGCAGTCCGGCGGTGACGGCAAACATGACACCAGCAAACATAATTTCTTCCTTATATAGCTTTTTCGTTCAGTGTGGCGGGTTCGGGCGGGGAATGCTTGTAGCAGATTGCGGTGGTATCAGGGCTGGCGCACCTGCTTTTGATAGCGGCCCGGCGTGATGCCATAACGGTTTGCAAAGGCGCGGGTCAGATGGGCCTGATCGGTTAATCCCACCGCCGCCGCAACGCTGGCAGCCGCTTCACCCTGTGCCAGCCTTTGCTTGGCGTCGTAAAGCCGGAAAGCCATCAGCATCTGATGCGGCGTAACGTGATAGTGCTGACGAAAGGCGCGTAAGAAGTGCCACGGCGAAAGCGAGGCCAGCGCCGCCAGCTCATCCAGCCGCACCGGTTCTGCGAGGTTCGCGCGCAGAAAGTCTCTTACCTGATCAAAACGATGCCGTGCATCCGGTCTGCCCTGTGAGGACATGCGTGCCAGCGGACGAATCTGCAACAGCAGTTCAGCCAGCAGGCTCTGGCGCGCCAGTGGTGATTCCGCCTGCCAGAGTGTCGCCAGCGTGCGGGAGAGCGGCCGCGCCACGCGCGGATCGGTCAACAGCGCCTCGTTGAACCACCAGCCGCGATCGCCGGTCAGTTCATCCATCAGCTGCGGCTGAATGTAGATCATCTGGTAGCGCCAGCCCTCTTCACACGCTGACTCACCGGTATGCAGCTCATCCGGATTCATCATGACCAGCGAGTTCTCCGGCGCAGTATATTCGGTGCCGCGGTAGCGAAAGCGTTGCGCGCCCGCTTCAATGGTGCCGATACCAAAGGCTTCATGGGTATGGGGTTCAAATGCGTAGCGGGAGATGTGGGCCTGATAGAGTTCCACACCGGGCAGTTCGGCGAGTTGCTGAAACCGGGCGCGGTCTTTCTCACAGGGGAAACTCGCCGGAACACCTTCCACTTCTCTCTCCTTATTTAACCAGTCGGTTTAGCATGCCTGTGACAGGGGGGAAAATGCAAAAGATTGCTTTCCACAATGCCTCAGGTAACACTGTTTTTTTCAAACCAGATGGGATCAAGCATGGCACAGCGGGTAGTCGTGGTCATTGATATGCAGAATGGCGTCTTCAGCACGCCACGCTTCGACACAGCGGGAAGGATTGCACAGATTAACCGGCTGACCGAACGCGCCGATATCACAATATTTATCCAGCACCGCGAAGGCGAGATGTGCGAGGGTAATGCGGCTTTCGGGCTGCTGCCGGAAATCGCTCAGCCTGCTGGCGCACACTATGTGACTAAAACTGCCTGCGACAGCTTCTGGCACACCGACCTGGCCACGCTGTTAAAGAGGCTGGCAGTAGAGGAATTTGTGGTGTGCGGTTGTGCCACTGACTACTGCCTGGATACCACGATAAAAGTCGGTGCCAGTGCGGGCTATGCGATTACCGTTGCCGCCGATGCGCACACCACGGCAGATCGCCGCTGGGTCAGCGCCGAAGCACTGATTAACCAGCACAATGATGTGTGGGCCTCACTGCTGATCCCCGGCAACGTGCCGCGTGTGTTGAGCACGGAGGCGATTCTGGCGGAATGGTCGTAACCGCCAGCGAAAGTCGCGCATAAAAAAAGCCCGCAAAGCGGGCTTTTTTTGTACTCTCTGGCCAACGGAATCAGAACGGAATATCGTCGTCGAAATCCATTGGTGGTTCGTTGTTGTTGCTGGCCGGCGCGCTCTGTGGCTGCGGCTGCGGACGGGACTGCGCGCCACCACTGAACTGGTTATTGTTGCCCTGCGGCTGCTGCGGCTGACCCCAGCCATTGTTGTTGCCACCGCCCTGCGCGCCACCACCGGCTGGAGCGCCTGCACCGGCATTACCGCCCTGCTGACGGCCACCCAGCATCTGCATGGTACCACCAACGTTAACCACGACTTCGGTGGTGTAACGCTCCTGGCCACCCTGATCCTGCCATTTACGGGTGCGCAGCTGGCCTTCGATATAGACCTGCGATCCTTTTTTCAGGTATTCACCCGCGACTTCAGCCAGTTTGCCAAACAGCACCACACGGTGCCACTCAGTGATCTCTTTGTTTTCACCGGTCTGCTTGTCGCGCCAGCTTTCCGACGTAGCCAGCGTAATGTTGGCAACAGCGCCACCATTTGGCATATAACGTACTTCCGGATCCTGACCCAGATTCCCGACAAGAATCACTTTGTTAACGCCACGACTGGCCATGTTGCTGTCTCCCGATGAGTTAATGCATACAGTCTAATCTATCAATTCTAACACGTCCTGCGGTCTGTTTCCCACTTTCGAGCGGGGTTCCAGTTTTAATCCGCTGCGCGCCGGAGGCTAAGAGTACTGGATATTTATTCAGTCTATTTTTTGTGCCATAATGACACGTTTATTCTGGCCGTGTCGGCAAGGCGCGGTGAGTGCTGCTAATCCGGGAAAGGTGAATGGATAAGATCGAAGTTCGTGGTGCCCGCACCCATAATTTGAAAAACATCAACCTGACCATCCCACGCGACAAACTCATTGTGGTAACCGGCCTGTCAGGTTCCGGTAAATCCTCACTGGCGTTTGATACGCTGTATGCGGAAGGTCAGCGCCGCTATGTGGAGTCGCTCTCTGCGTATGCGCGCCAGTTTCTTTCGTTAATGGAGAAGCCGGACGTCGATCATATCGAAGGTTTGTCGCCCGCCATTTCCATTGAACAGAAATCCACCTCGCACAACCCACGCTCGACCGTGGGAACCATCACCGAGATCCATGATTACCTGCGTCTGCTGTTTGCCCGCGTTGGCGAACCGCGCTGCCCGGATCATGATGTGCCGCTGGCGGCGCAGACCGTCAGCCAGATGGTCGATCAGGTGCTCTCCCAGCCGGAAGGCCGTCGCCTGATGCTGCTGGCGCCGGTGGTGAAAGATCGTAAGGGTGAGCATACCAAAACGCTGGAGAATCTGGCGACCCAGGGCTATATCCGTGCGCGTATTGATGGCGAAGTGTGTGACCTCTCCGACCCGCCAAAACTCGAGCTGCAGAAGAAGCACACCATTGAAGTGGTGATTGACCGCTTTAAAGTGCGTGAAGATCTCGCGACCCGCCTGGCGGAATCGTTTGAGACCACGCTGGAGCTCTCCGGCGGGACGGCCATCGTGGCGGACATGGATGACAGCGCCGCAGAAGAGCTGCTCTTCTCGGCTAACTTCGCCTGCCCGATCTGTGGTTACAGCATGAGCGAGCTGGAGCCGCGCCTGTTCTCGTTTAACAACCCGGCGGGCGCCTGTCCGACCTGTGACGGCCTTGGCGTACAGCAATATTTTGACCCTGACCGCGTGGTGCAGAATCCTGAACTCTCGCTGGCGGGCGGTGCAATCCGCGGCTGGGATCGCCGCAATTTCTACTACTTCCAGATGCTGCGTTCGCTGGCGGAACACCTCGATTTTGATATCGAAGCGTCGTTCGGCAGCCTGCCAGAAAACGTACAGAAAGTGATTCTGTACGGATCAGGCAAAGAGAGCATCGAATTTAAGTACATCAACGATCGCGGCGACACCTCGGTGCGCCGTCATCCATTTGAAGGGGTGCTCAATAACATGGAGCGCCGCTACAAAGAGACCGAGTCCTCAGCGGTACGCGAAGAGCTGGCGAAATTTATCAGCAACCGCGCCTGTGCCAGCTGTGAAGGAACCCGTCTGCGTCGTGAAGCGCGTCATGTCTTTGTGGAGAACACCACGCTGCCGACCATCTCTGAGATGAGCATCGGCCATGCGATGTCCTTCTTTGAAAATATGAAACTCAGCGGCCAGCGTGCGCAGATCGCCGAGAAAATTTTGAAAGAGATTGGCGATCGCCTGAGCTTCCTGGTCAACGTCGGCCTGAACTATCTTTCGATGTCGCGTTCCGCCGAGACCCTGTCCGGTGGTGAAGCACAGCGTATCCGTCTGGCCAGCCAGATCGGTGCCGGTCTGGTCGGCGTGATGTATGTGCTGGATGAGCCTTCAATCGGCCTGCACCAGCGCGACAACGAACGTCTGCTTGGCACCCTGATTCATCTGCGCGACCTCGGTAACACGGTGATCGTTGTTGAGCATGATGAAGATGCGATTCGTGCCGCTGACCATGTGATCGATATCGGTCCGGGTGCGGGCGTACATGGCGGCCAGGTGGTGGCTGAAGGCACGGTTGATCAGATCATGGCGCAGGAAGCGTCACTGACCGGCCAGTTCCTGAGCGGCAAGCGTGGCATTGCAGTGCCAGAGGAGCGCGTCAAAGGCGACCCGGCCAAAGTCCTGAAGATTACTGGCGCACGCGGCAACAACCTCAAGGATGTCACGCTGACGCTGCCGGTCGGACTGTTCACCTGTATTACCGGTGTTTCCGGCTCGGGTAAATCGACCCTGATCAACGATACGCTCTTCCCGATTGCCCAGCGGGCGCTGAACGGCGCGACCATCGCCGAACCGGCACCTTACCGTGACGTGGCGGGACTGGAGCACTTCGACAAAGTAATCGACATCGACCAGAGTCCGATTGGTCGTACACCGCGCTCCAACCCGGCCACCTACACCGGCATCTTCACCCCGGTGCGTGAACTGTTTGCGGGCGTGCCGGAAGCACGTTCACGCGGCTACAATCCGGGCCGCTTCAGCTTTAACGTGCGTGGCGGACGCTGTGAAGCCTGTCAGGGCGATGGCGTGCTGAAAGTCGAAATGCACTTCCTGCCGGACATTTATGTGCCGTGCGATCAGTGCAAAGGCAAACGCTATAACCGTGAAACGCTGGAAGTGAAGTACAAAGGCAAGAGCATTCACGAAGTGCTGGAGATGACCATCGAAGAGGCACGTGAGTTCTTCGATGCGGTGCCGGCGCTGGCGCGTAAGTTGCAGACGCTGATCGATGTGGGTCTCACCTACATCCGCCTCGGTCAGTCCGCCACCACCCTTTCCGGCGGTGAAGCCCAGCGCGTGAAGCTGGCGCGTGAGCTGTCGAAGCGTGGCACCGGTCAGACACTCTACATTCTGGATGAGCCGACCACCGGCCTGCACTTTGCCGATATCCAGCAGCTGCTGGAAGTGCTGCATAAGCTGCGCGATCAGGGCAACACCATCGTGGTGATTGAGCACAACCTGGATGTGGTTAAAACTGCAGACTGGATTGTCGACCTGGGTCCGGAAGGCGGCAGCGGCGGCGGTGAAATCCTGGTGGCTGGTACGCCAGAAACCGTGGCGGAGTGTGAGAAATCACATACCGCGCGCTTCCTGAAGCCACTGTTACAGAAGTAATTCTGTCAGGCCCGCCGCGTGCGGGCCTTTTACTCTTCCCTGTCGATTCAGCCAGAAAATTGCAGAATCAGGCAAGATTCAGACATGTATAGGCATATACGCTTTTCCCCACGCTGACTATCCTTAAGCGGTTCCTCTTTGGCACGCCCCTGGCGTCGCCCTGTTTTCGCAGCACATCAACGCTGCTGCACTTCATCGAATAACACTCACGACACATCGAAACTGGAGACACCATGAATATTACGCATGCGTATGCTGCTCAGGATGCAAAATCCAAACTGGCACCGTTCGATTTTAAGCCGCGTGAGCTGCGCGCCCATGACGTTCAGCTTGAGGTGCTGTTCTGTGGCGTTTGCCACTCAGACCTGCATCAGGCCCGTAATGAGTGGAAAAACACCATTTTTCCCGTGGTTCCGGGCCATGAAATTGTCGGTCGCGTCACGGCCGTTGGCCCGCAGACGCAGAAATACAAAGTCGGCGATCTGGTCGGCGTAGGCTGCATGGTCGATTCGTGCCGCAGCTGTCCGAGCTGTCAGCAGGGTCTGGAGCAGTATTGTGAAAACGGCTTTGTTGGCACCTATAACGGTGAAGATCGTGAAACCGGCGCCATTACTTACGGCGGTTACTCAACGTCGATGGTGGTTGATGAGAGCTTTGTGCTGCGCATTCCCGAGAACCTCGAGCTGGCGGGCGTGGCACCGCTGCTGTGTGCCGGTATCACCACTTACTCGCCGCTGCGCCACTGGAATGTCGGCCCGGGCAAGAAAGTGGGTATTGTAGGCTTAGGCGGCCTGGGCCATATGGGCGTGAAAATCGCCCATGCCATGGGCGCACATGTGGTGCTGTTCACCACCTCGCCTTCCAAAATTGAAGATGGCAAACGTCTGGGTGCCGATGAAGTCGTGATCTCCAAAGATGCGGAGCAGATGGCGCAGCACGCCAACAGCTTCGACTTCATTCTGAACACTGTTGCGGCTCAGCACGATCTCAACCCCTTCATCACCCTGCTGAAGCTGGATGGCAACATGACGCTGGTGGGTGCACCGGAGCACGATCACCCGGCACCACAGGTATTTAACCTGATCTTCAAGCGTCGCAGTATCGCCGGTTCACTGATCGGCGGTATCGCAGAGACCCAGGAGATGCTCGATTTCTGTGGTGAGCACGGCATTACGTCAGACATTGAACTGATCGCGATGGACCAGATCAATGAAGCCTATGAGCGCATGCTGAAAAGCGATGTGAAATACCGCTTCGTTATCGACATCAATACCCTGCGCGAACAGCCTGCCGCGTAACACGTTGCCTCTGAAACCCTCTTGCTCAGGTAAGAGGGTTTTTTATTGCCGTTTAGCGGGCCGTTGCAACCTGCTGGAATGAGGCATCGACCAGATAGTAGATCTGCGAATCTTTCAGCGAACCGTCCAGGAATAGCGTGCTCCAGTGTGACTTGTTCAGATGCTCGCTGGGAATAATATCGCTATGCTCTTCGCGCAGTAATTCGGCCAGCGCAGGCGTCGATTTCAGCGAGACCGCTGGCCGCCCTTTCGCCTCATGTACCATCGCAAACAGCACGCCGTTGCTTTTAATCTGCGTGGCTTTCCAGTCACTGTGGACGCTCTGCTCCGCGCCCGGCTTACTCATGCAATAGGTCAGTAAGTCTGAGTTATTCATTACGATTCCCCTTGTAAAGTGGCGACAATCCGCCTGGCACCGCCCTCAATGCGATGCTCGCCCAGCCAGATACCCTGCCAGGTGCCCAGCACCAGACGTCCCCGCTGAACCGGTAATAACAACGAAACCCCTAAGATCGACGATTTGATGTGCGCCGGCATATCATCACGCCCTTCGTAGTCGTGCTGATAAGGCGCATTCTCCGGCACGTGCCGCATGAAATGCTGCTCCATGTCGCTGCGCACCGTCGGGTCGCAATTCTCATTTAAGGTTAACGACGCCGAAGTGTGCTGCAACAGCAGATGCAGCAGACCGGTTTTGATATCACGCAGTCCGGAGAGCGAGTTCACGATCTCATCGGTGACCAGATGAAACCCGCGCGGCTTCGCGCTCAGCGTAATAGTTTGTTGATGCCACATAGCTTATTCCTGAAACGGTTACCCCGTTTAAGTGTGCAGCATGTCGCCGAAAGGTAAACCCTGACCCATAAAAAAACCGCCAGAGAGCACCCTGACGGTTTTTTTTACAGCCTGGCGGCCGTTACATCACGGCGGCAAACGCTTCAGCCACCTGATGCACATTTTTGCTGTTCAGACCGGCCACACACATGCGGCCGCTGCCCACCAGATAGATGCCAAATTCGTTGCGCAGACGATCGACCTGCTGCGCACTCAGGCCGGTGTAGCTGAACATGCCACGCTGCTTCAGCAGGTAGTCGAAGTTTTTACCTGGCAGTGCAGTGCTCAGCACGTCCACCAGCGACTGACGCATGTCCAGAATGCGTAAGCGCATCGCTTCCACTTCAGCCAGCCAGCTGGCTTTCAACTCGTCATCGTTGAGTACGCGCGCGACAACCTGCGCACCGAAATTCGGCGGGCTGGAGTAGTTGCGGCGAACCGTGGCTTTTAACTGGCCCAGCACACGCGCTGACTCTTCGGCGCTGTCACAGACGATAGAGAGACCGCCTACGCGCTCGCCATAGAGCGAGAAAATTTTGGAGAAGGAGTTGCTCACCAGGGCTGGCAGACCCGCCGCCGCGACTGCACGCAGCGCATAGGCATCCTGCTGTATGCCAGCACCAAAGCCCTGATAGGCGATATCCAGGAAAGGAATCAGCTGCTGTGCTTTCAGCACCTCAACGGTCTGATCCCACTGCGCATCGGTCAGGTTAGCACCGGTCGGGTTATGACAGCAGGGATGCAGCAGCACGACGCTTTGCGCTGGCAGGGTCTTCAGGGTGCTGATAAAGGCATCAAACCGCACGCCGTGGGTCTCTGCGTCATACCAGGGATAGGTATTTACCTCAAAACCTGCACCATTAAAAATCGCGACGTGGTTTTCCCAGGTCGGATCGCTGACCCAGACCGCAGACTGCGGGAAGTAGCGCTTAAGGAAATCCGCGCCCACTTTCAGCGCGCCAGAACCGCCCAGCGTCTGAATAGAGGCGATACGGCCCGCGTTTAACACCGGATGATCGGCACCAAACAGCAGCGGTGCAATCGCACTACGGTAGCTGTTAAGTCCTTCCATTGGCAGATAGAGCGATGCCTGATGCGGCTCAGCATAGATCTGCTCTTCGGCAGCGGCTACAGCCTTCAGCTGCGGGATGATGCCCTTTTCGTCGTAATAGAGGCCGATACTCAGGTTAACTTTGTGTTCGCGTGGGTCTTGTTTGAAGGCTTCCATCAACGACAGAATCGGATCGCCAGCATAGGCATCAACGTTTTGAAACACGGTGTAGGTCTCCATGATTGGTCCAGAGGGAAGATGCGGATTAAACCCGATAGCGTCCCGGACGGTGGTTCATTGCAATAATCAGATTCAGGATCACCGCACCCGCAATCGACGCGAGCAGGATGGGGCCACTCACCACAAACAGTGACGCCAGCACGACGCAGGTATCGACGGCCATTTGCAGTTTCCCCGCGCGGATCCCAAAGCGATCCTGTAGCCACAGCGCCAGAATATTGATGCCGCCCAGGCTCGCCTTATGACGAAATAACACTATAAACCCGATTCCCATGATGACGTTACCGAACAGTGTCGCATAGAAGGGGTTAAGGTCAGAAAAGTGGACGAACAGCGGGTGCAGCTGGGTGAACAGCGACACCAGACCGACGGCGCAGAAGGTTTTCAGCGTAAATTCCCAGCCCATGCGTTTTACCGCCAGCCAGTAAAAAGGGATGTTGATCAGGAAAAACGCGCTGCCGAACGAAAGCGGCGACAGGTAGCTGATCAGAAAGGCGATGCCTGCGGTGCTGCCGGTCAGCGCTCCCGCCTGTTTCAGCATAATGACGCCGAACGAGACCATCAGGGTGCCAAGCACCATCGCCAGCGCATCTTCAATGCGCGAATGCGGGACGCGGGAGGGTTCTGCGATGTTATCCATGGGGTTTTCTCAGTGCAAATGATGCGGTTTCGATGCAAAAAACGCACCATCGCCACAGCACTGAACTGCTGTAAACCGGGTGCCAGCGATATCCCATTGATATCTAAGGCGCTTTAAAAAAGAACTTTGTGCATAAATTCCGGCAGATACCGTCAACCTATGCGTTAAAGTCCGACTCTATGCGCGCTCTTCGCATTAATTGCCGCAAGTGTGCACCAAAAGCGCACAGCGCGCACCTTTTTAGCGCGTCTTCTGCTCAGGCAGCATCATCAGCCCGTTCTCTTTCATGCGTCCCAGCACTACCGAGGTTTTCACATGGGAAACGCTCTGGTGGCCCGCGACTAACTGGCTGATTAACGCACTAAGGGAATTGAGATCGGCCACTGCCACTTTAAGCAGATAGTCCGCATCGCCGGTGGTTTTATAGGCATCCACGATCGCCTGTTCCTGCTCCACCATCCGGTGAAAGCTCTCAACATATTCTGCGGTGTGGTTAATTAAACGCACCTCAATCAATCCCACCATGCCAAGCCCGATGGCATCGGGCGACAGCCGGGCATGATAACCCAGGATCAGATTAGCCTGTTCCAGATTGATACGACGGCGGGAACATTGTGAGGCAGAAAGGCCGACCAGATCGCTGAGTTCCTGATTGGTCAGACGGCCGTTGGATTGTAATAAAGTCAGGATTTTAAGGTCGTAATCGTCTACGTGAGTCATTCCGTTTCCACAGCGTGATGGGCGTCGCTTTGTTACAGATAACCCGATAACCCGAGAGGTTGTCCAACACTATTTTGTGATGATGGGGGCTGTCATGCACAGATCGTGCATGACAGCACAAACCGGGGATTATTCGTCGTCGTATTGCGGGCCAGCGTAGTTGTCGAAGCGTGACCACTGACCGTTAAAGGTCAGGCGTACCGTACCGATCGGGCCGTTACGCTGTTTACCCAGAATGATCTCCGCGATCCCTTTAAGATCGCTGTTTTCGTGGTAAACCTCATCGCGATAGATAAACATGATCAAATCCGCATCCTGCTCGATCGAGCCCGATTCACGCAGATCCGAGTTGACCGGACGTTTATCGGCTCGCTGCTCAAGCGAGCGGTTAAGCTGCGACAGCGCCACAACCGGCACGTTCAGCTCTTTGGCCAGTGCTTTCAGCGAGCGGGAGATCTCAGCAATTTCCAGCGTACGGTTGTCCGACAGCGACGGCACGCGCATCAGCTGCAGATAGTCGATCATGATCATGCTTAATCCACCGTTTTCACGGTAGATGCGTCGGGCGCGTGAACGCACTTCGGTGGGCGTCAGGCCGGAAGAGTCATCAATGTACATGTTCTTCTTCTCCAGCAGGATGCCCATGGTGCCGGAAATACGCGCCCAGTCCTCATCATCCAGCTGCCCGGTACGGATGCGGGTCTGATCGACGCGGGAGAGTGACGCCAGCATACGCATCATGATCTGCTCGCTGGGCATCTCCAGACTGAAGATCAGCACCGGTTTTTCCTGCAGCATGGCGGCGTTTTCGCACAGGTTCATCGCAAAGGTGGTTTTACCCATCGAAGGACGTGCTGCGACAATAATCAGATCAGAACCCTGCAGGCCCGCGGTCTTTTTATTCAGATCCTGATAGCCGGTATCGACGCCGGTGACGCCATCGTGCGGTGTCTGATAGAGCGATTCGATACGCGAAACGGTCGATTCCAGAATCTGCTCGATGTTTTTCGGGCCAGCATCCTTATCCGCGCGCGCTTCCGCAATTTTAAAGACGTTCGACTCCGCGAAGTCGAGCAGCTCTTCGCTGTTACGCCCCTGCGGATCATAACCGGCATCGGCAATCTGGTTAGCGACGGCGATCATCTCACGCACCACCGCACGTTCGCGCACGATGTCAGCATAGGCGCCGATGTTCGCCGCGCTCGGGGTGTTTTTCGCCAGTTCCGCCAGATAGGCGAAGCCGCCCGCCATCTCCAGTTCGCCACGGGTTTCCAGCGATTCGGAGAGCGTAATCAGGTCAATAGGTTTGCTGTTTTCCAGCAGCCGCTGCATCTCTGAAAAAATCAGCCGATGCGAGCGGTTGAAAAAATCATTCGCGACGACGCGCTCAGAGACATTGTCCCAGCGCTCGTTATCCAGCATTAACCCACCGAGCACCGACTGCTCCGCTTCCAGCGAATGCGGGGGCATTTTCACGCCTGCGAGCTGGCGATCCTGCGTTTCGTTCGATTTGTTGGTGGGTTTATTTCCTGCCATAGTGAATGCATTACCGATCTTCTGTGGGGACGCGCAAGTATACCTTAGTTGGGGTGCGTGCCTCACCCTCATGATGAAACAATCACAGGAGTCAGAATGGCAAAGCGTATTCAGTTCAGCGCACATGGCGGCCCGGACGTTTTAGAGTGGACAGATTTTGAACCTGCTGACCCGGCCGAACATGAAGTGCAGGTAGAACATCGCGCTATCGGGATTAATTACATCGATACCTATGTTCGCAGCGGGCTTTATCCGGTCGCCGCTTTTCCCTCTGGCCTGGGTACAGAAGCCGCAGGCGTGGTGTCGCGGGTTGGACGTGGCGTGACATTATTTAAGCCCGGCGATCGCGTGGTCTACTGTCTGGCGTCGATGGGGGCCTATAGCGAAGTGCACAACGTGGCGGAAGATCGCCTGATGCATCTCCCGGAGGCGATCAGCTTTGAGCAGGGCGCAGCCAGCTACCTGAAAGGGCTGACCACACAATATCTGCTGCGCCAGACCTATAAAATCAGCGCCGGTGAGACCTTCCTGTTTCATGCCGCAGCGGGCGGCGTCGGGTTAATTGCCTGTCAGTGGGCAAAAGCGCTGGGTGCCCATTTGATTGGCACAGTCGGGTCAGCAGAAAAGGCAGCGATGGCGAAAAAGGCCGGCGCCTGGGCGACGGTTAACTACCGCGAAGAGAATATTGCGCAACGCGTCAGCGAACTGACCGACGGGAAAAAAGTGGGCGTAGTTTATGACTCAGTGGGCAAAGATACCTGGGAAGCATCGCTGGACTCATTGCGCCGTCATGGGCTGATGGTCAGTTTTGGCAATGCTTCGGGTCCGGTGACAGGGATTGATCTCGGCATTCTGAATAAGAAAGGCTCGCTGTTTGTGACCCGCCCTTCACTGTTTGGCTATATCACCAACCGCCAGGAGCTGGAAACCGCCAGTGCCGAGCTTTTCTCGCTGCTGGCGAGTGGCGCAATTAAAGTTGATGTGCCGGAGCAGCAGAAGTTTGCGCTGAAAGAGGCCAGCAAAGCGCACCAGATGCTGGAGAGCCGCGCCACGCAGGGATCCTGTCTCTTAATTCCATAGTAGTGAGCAACAAAAAGGGCCTCCCGCGGGAAGCCCTTCTCTTTTTTTATTTTTTGTTCGCGCTGGTGTAGGGACAGCGGCGATGAATTCGTGTCGAGTCGATGGCACATCGATTTGACGACAGGCATCCTGCCAGAAAACATAAGTAAAAAATATGTTTAATTGCAGATCAGCCCCGACCAATCTCTCACACTGTGATCTTCACCGCATTTAGCGCCAGCCTTTGCGGTCTAACCTGTTGATCTTACGCCGCAGCTTGCGACGTGCTCGCTCATCGCTGTCGCCAAAAAAGGCACGATGCAGCCAGACCGCAATCACCGCCAGCACCAGCCACGGCAACACTTTAATAACAATTGCAAACAGTCCACCGACAAACATCACGATGGTTGCGACCACCAGTGCCGCCAGCACGCCTAACAGCGAAACGCCGGTCAGCAACAGCATCAGGAAAAACCCTAATACGAATAAAATTTCCACGTCAGCGCTCCTTTTTGATTCCGATTGTTATAGTTATTACAAAAAACGTGCCAACAATTAACTCATTGATTTTCTGCTGATAAGAGATAAACAGAAGTGCGCCACCTGGTCAGGAAAACCATATTTTGGCGTAAAAAAAACCAGCCTTGAGGGCTGGTTTTTCAGGGTTGGACTGCGGATCAGGCTTCCTGGGGGATTTTATCCGCTACCAGCGCCAGCGCCGCCTCCAGCACACGGACATCGGCACCGGGTTTGTGGGCATTTTCACTCAGATGGCGTCGCCACTGGCGGGCGCCCGGGATCCCCTGGAACAGACCCAGCATATGGCGCGTGACATGTCCCAGATACGTCCCCTTTGCCAGTTCCGCTTCAATATAGGGATACATGGCGCGCACCACTTCAACCGGGTCCGCCGCCGGATGCTGACGACCAAACAATGTCTGATCGACCTGCGCCAGAATGCCGGGGTTTTGGTAGGCTTCACGTCCCATCATCACGCCGTCAAGGTGTTGCAGATGGGTCAGTGCCTCTTCCAGCGTTTTCACGCCGCCATTGAGGGCAATGGTCAGTTGCGGAAAATCGCGTTTCAGCTGATAGACGCGGGGATAATCCAGCGGTGGAATCTCGCGGTTCTCTTTCGGGCTGAGGCCGGAGAGCCAGGCTTTACGCGCATGAATGATAAATGTCTCACACTCACCGCGTCCCGCCACCGTGCCGATAAAATCGGTCAGGAATTCATAGCTGTCCAGCTCATCGATACCAATGCGGGTTTTCACCGTGACCGGAATTGAAACCACGTCGCGCATCGCTTTAACGGCATCTGCGACCAGATTCGCCTCGGCCATCAGGCAGGCGCCGAAACGGCCATTCTGCACCCGATCAGAGGGACAGCCGACATTAAGATTCACTTCATCGTAACCGCGCTGCTCTGCCAGCTTCGCGCACTGCGCCAGTGCCGCCGGATCGCTACCGCCAAGCTGCAACGCGACCGGATGCTCAGCCTCACTGTAAGCCAGGTAATCCCCTTTGCCATGAATGATTGCGCCCGTAGTCACCATTTCGGTGTAGAGCAGCGTGTCACCGGTCAACTGGCGATGAAAATAGCGACAGTGACGATCGGTCCAGTCGAGCATAGGGGCGATAGAGAAACGTTGCGAAGAGAAATTAGGCATGAAGCGCAGACAATCCGGTAATTAAGGGGTGATGGAATTCTGTGCAAGGATAACACAAGGGCGGGCGATAGTGCATCGCCCGCCCCCGAACAGTCTGATTAACGCGCTTAGAAGTTAAAGCCCAGCTGCATCATCGCGCCCCAGGTGTTGTTAGCACCTACAGAGCCCGCCAGATCCAGATGGACGGCTTTGTTAAACGGTGACAGACCAAAACCGGCCGTAGCGACATTTTCGTCGTTAGAACGCATGTCCGCACGATAACCTGCACGCAGCTGCAGCCAGTCAAGTACGCGGTATTCCGCGCCCACTGCCGCATACTGGCTGTTATCCTGAGTTTTGAAGCGTTTGGTTTCAGTCAGATCCACATCGCCCGTCACGGTAAACGGACCTTTATCCCAGGCCAGACCGGTGGTGACCAGCGGGCGAATCTGGTAGGTGTCGCGGAAACCATTGACCTCTTTGGTCTGCAGATCGCGTGAAACCAGGTTCTGTCCGGTTACACCCAGCGTCCAGTTTTCAGCAAAGGTGGTCGCCAGACCGGCATCAACGTTAAAGCCGGTGTCGGTGCTGCGATACTGGCTGTTATTGATGTCACTTTTGTCGTAGTTGTAAATGCTGGCGGTGTAGTTATAGAGCCAGGTTTTCTGCACTTTCGGTGTGACGCCTACCGATACTGGCTGACCAGCGATGGTGAACTCATGCGCCACCGCAACACCATAATCGGTGACCAGCGCCGCTAAGCCATTCGCGCTGGAGCGCAGGTTATTTTGATCGCCAGGACGAGGAAGCACTGTGCCGTTAGCCACACCGCGCAGATAGTCGATATCGCTCTGGACCACATTGGCACGCACGTGCGCTGAGCCATAGGCTTTGGTGATAAAGGCGAAAGGCAGCGTCTCGTTAGGGATAGTGACGGCAAGGGCAACCCCGGCGTTACCGTCCGCTTTGTTGCCGCGTAAATCATTTAGCTGGTTGGCGACATCGCCTGAGGCGGCGCGCACTTCAGGATAGCCACGCAGATAATCAGCGAAGGTTAAATTACTGAGCACGTCGCGGTAGCGATCAACGGTATCGGTGATGTCATCCACTTTGTCGATCAGATGATCTTTGTCGGTGACCTGAATACCGGCTGAAGGGAAAATAATGCTGACGCTATCGTCGGGTTTGGCACGCGTCATTAATGCCGGGTTCGCCAGCACTGCGGAGCCATAAAGAGAAGATGCTACGCCGGTGCCGCCCATGGCGTCATTACGTGCATCATACCAGGTCCCTGCCGCCATGGCGGAAGAAGAAAGGAAAAGCGCGGTCGTTACAGCTGTGTAGATTAGCGCTGAACGTTGAGCGGATTTTTTCACCATTTGCCTGCCATCACCTGAGAAATTGCCATTGAAACATTCAATGACTGAATAGTTTGTTAGCCCTATTGTGAACCCTGGCTAACGCGTTATTGCTGTGAATTCAAAGGAAACAGTGTCTTAATTCAAAGGATTGGACGTTTTCCAATCAAAAAACCGTTGTAATTGTTCAAACTGCATTGGGATATTTCAAATAATGCCAGACTTTTCTTAAGTCTTTCTGAACATTACTTCTTAACTCAGTGAGATGCAAAGCAAAATGCCAACAAATTCCGCTTCAGGTTGATTCGTAATGGATCTGATTTGTCGTCAGATTTGAGATAGAAGACAGCTTAAATTCTGAATATGCTGCTTTATCAGGCAAATGATGCTGTTTTTTCAGACGAAAACCAACCTCAGCGCCGCGAAACTATGTGTGATAAAATAACATCACTTATCCAGCGGAGAATTTTCATGACAAACATGACGTCGCAGCAAATTTTGATTCAGGCCGAAAAGATGTGCCTGCAGCGCGGTGTGCGTCTGACTTCGCAGCGTGCTGAAGTGTTGCGCCTGATGGCCGAGCAGCCTGGCTCGATCAGCGCCTACGATCTGCTGGATCAACTCCGGGTCAGCGAGCCGCAGGCCAAGCCACCCACGGTTTACCGGGCGCTCGATTTCCTGCTGGAGCAGGGTTTCATTCATCGGGTGGAATCCAACAACAGCTACGTCATGTGTCACCATTTTGAGGCACCAGCACATACATCGGTGATGCTGGTCTGTGACCGCTGTGCCGCCGTTACAGAGAAGCAGGCGCAGGGCGTAGAGAAGATTATTGCTGGTCTGGCAGGTGAAGCGCAGTTTGCATTACGCCACAGCGTGATTGAAGCGCATGGTTTATGTGAAAATTGTGCTGCGGTTGAAGCCTGTACGCACCATGAAAGCTGCGAGCATGACCATCAGGATGAGGGTAAAAAGCGGGGGAAACGCGGGTAATCGGCACATCCTTGTGCGGTTCCGGTGAGGGCCCACCGGAACGCATTCAGCTGATTATCAAGCTACTGTCTGATTACCAGCGGTGATCTTTGTTCTGACCTTCCCAGGCGGTTACTTCGCGCTCGGCTTCATCTTTCGTAGAGCCGTAACGCTCCTGGATTTTGCCGACCAGCTGATCGCGTTTACCTTCGATAACCTGCATATCATCGTCGGTCAGCTTGCCCCATTTCTCTTTCATTTTGCCTTTGAACTGCTTCCAGTTGCCGCTTGCTTCGTCTTTATTCATGGCAGACCTCCAATCCTCGGGTTTTAATGATTATCTTGCTACTTAACAAAATAACGATACAAAGCGCTGGTTAACTGCGCTGCATAGAGTTAATTGTAGTAGCCAATTTATTAACCGTGGAATAATACAGAATAATCCGTATCGGCTTGCGTGCAGCCACGGCTGACTCAGGCATCGAACCAGCTGTTCTGACGCCAGTGCTTACGCCAGATGAGCCACAGCGACAGGCCGCGCAGCGCCAGGAAAACCGTGACCGCCAGCCACAGACCATGGTTACCTAACACCGGTACGCTAAGCAGCGTCAGAAAATAGCCGGCTGCGGCTACTACCATGCTGTTACGCATCTCGCGCCCGCGCGTCGCCCCGATGAACATGCCATCCAGCAGATAACACCAGACGCCGATCAGCGGCATTATTATCTGCCAGACCAGATAGCGGTCCGCTGTCTGCTGAAGTGACTGAAGAGAGGTCAGCAGAGTAACGATCTGCGGGCCAAAAATGGCATAGATCAGCGAGAAGAACAGCGCCACCACTACCGCCTGCCGACAGGCAGAGTGCCAGACGCGCAGGAGTTTGCTGCCATCTTTTGCACCATGCGCCTCACCCGCAAAAGCTTCAACCGCATAGGCAAAGCCATCCAGCGCGTAAGCCGTAAAAGTGATGAACATCAGTAATACTGCGTTAACCGCCACCACATCCGGACCCAGCCGGGCACCCAGTACGGTCAGCGAGGCGAAACAGAGCTGCAGCATCAGAGAGCGCAGCATGATGTCCCGGTTCAGTCGCAGCAGCCGGCCGCTGTCACCGCGCCAGCTCTGCTTCAGCAGGCTAAGCGTAATTCCGCGCAGTTTTAACACCCGCCAGACCATGATGCTGCCGACACCCAGCGTAATGTATTCCGCCAGCGCCGTGGCGGTTGCCGCCCCCGCGACACCCCAGTGCAGCCCCATCACCAGCCAGAGATCGAGCACGATGTTAACCAGGTTGCCCACCACCAGCAGGATCACCGGCGCGCGAGCATACTGCACGCCCAGCAGCCAGCCCAGAATGACCAGGTTTGCCAGCGTGGCAGGCGCACTGAGCCAGCGAATCTGAATAAACAGTGCCGCCTGTTCGAGTACATCTGGATTGCCGCCAACGAGATGGGTCGACAGCTGAATAATCGGATAACGCAAAGCGATGAACAGTACGCCCGCCAGCAGCGCAATGATCAGCGGCTGAGTCAGCGCGCGTGCCAGCGCCATTTTATCGCCCGCGCCAAATGCCTGCGCCGTAAGGCCAGTGGTACTCATTCGAAGGAAAAGCAGCAGCATAAAAAGGAAGCTGGTCACTGTAGTCCCGACCGCAACCCCGCCAAGATAGACAGGGCTGTCGAGATGACCAATTACTGCAGTATCGACCACTCCCAGTAAGGGAACGGTGATATTTGAAAGGATCATCGGCAGCGCAAGCCGCCAGAGATTTTTATCGGTTGCCGTAATAAAGCGCATTCGCCGTTCCGTGCTCAGTGTCGCTGCGCAAAAGAGGCAGCGACAAAATTAGGGCAGACAGAATAGCATCAGAGAAGGCGAATGCACGCTGGCAAAAGAATCAGAGCCACTCGCCGTTGCGCACCACGCCAACTGCCAGACCTTCTATGGTCAGTGACTGCGCACGGGTATCGACAACAATCGGGTCAAAATCGCTGTTTTCCGGCAGCAGATGCACGATAGCACCCTGCTTTTTCCAGCGCTTAACGGTGACTTCATCATCAATGCGGGCAACCACAACCTGGCCGTTACGCACATCCTGGGTTTTATGCACCGCGAGCAGGTCGCCATCCATAATCCCGATATCTTTCATCGACATTCCGCTGACGCGCAGCAGGAAGTCAGCAGACGGCTTAAACAGGCCCGGATCGACCTTGTAGTGGGTTTCGATATGTTCCTGCGCCATGATCGGCTCACCGGCAGCAACCCGGCCAATCAGCGGTAGCCCTTCTGAGGCTTCTTCTTCCATTAACAGTCGAATGCCGCGCGATGCACCGGAAACGATCTCGATGACGCCTTTGCGCGCCAGCGCTTTCAGATGCTCTTCTGCCGCGTTCGGCGAACGGAAGCCCAGCTGCGCGGCGATCTCGGCACGCGTAGGCGGCATGCCCGTTGAAGAAATATGGTCGCGAATCAGGTCATAGACCTGCTGCTGCCTGCTGGTTAATGCTTTCATCCCGCCCCCTGGTTGTTTATACAGTCGCTGTGAGTATATACAGGTATTGGTGAAATGGAAACCGATTGTCAGGGAAAACGCGCCCTCAGACGCGTTATGGAAGGCTTATCGCAAATGTGTCCAGAGCAGCGCGATCCAGACGAAGAGTGCCAGTAAGATGCTGATCAGCACCGCCGCCGAGCCCATGTCTTTTGCACGGCCCGCCAGCGGATGATGCTCCTGACCGATGCGGTCGACCACTGCTTCAATGGCGCTATTGAGGATTTCAACAATGACCACCAGCACCACCGCCCCAATCATGAGGATGCGGGAGACCACATCGACATCCAGCCAGCACGCGATAACAATAGCGGCCAGCGCAGCCAGCGCTTCCTGCCGAAACGCCGCTTCATGTTGCCAGGCGGCACGCAGTCCCTGCCATGAGTAACCTGCAGCTTTTACTATTCTGATAAGTCCGGTGGCATTATTTGCCATGATGTGGGAACCCTTTCATCGGATTGACGTCAATGTCTGGGCTGCGTGCAATTGGCACCACCACAGATCTTCGCTGCGCTTTCTGGTATGCTTGCGGCGCTTTGCTAACAAGAGGCTTCATGTTGTCTATGTCAGGTTGGCGTAAACTCTATTACAAACTGCTTAATTTACCACTGTCGTTTTTGGTAAAAAGTAAGGCCATTCCGGCCGATCCCGTGTCTGAACATGGTCTGGATCCGACCCGACCTATTATGTATGTTTTGCCTTACGATTCGAAGGCCGACTTACTGACTTTACGCGCACAGTGTCTGCGGCATCATCTGCCCGACCCGCTCACTCCGCTGGAGATTGATGGTTCTCTGCTGCCGCGCCACGTCTTTATCCACAATGGCCCTCGCGTCTTCCCCTATTTTGTGCCCAGCGTTGAATCCGTGAAAATTTTTCACGATTACCTGGACCTGCATCGCAATAACCCTAAGCTGGATATTCAGATGCTGCCGGTCACGGTGATGTTTGGCCGCGCACCAGGACGTGAAGTCCAGGGCGAAGCAACGCCACACCTGCGGGTGCTGAACGGGGTGCAGAAGTTCTTTGCGGTGATCTGGCACGGGCGCGACAGTTTTGTCCGCTTCTCGCCGACTGTGTCGCTGCGCCGCATGGCAACTGAACACGGTACGGATCAGTCGATCGCCCAGAAGCTGGCTCGCGTGGCGCGCATTCATTTTGCCCGCCAGCGGCTGGCGGCGATTGGCCCGCGCTTGCCGGCGCGTCAGGATCTGTTTAATCGTCTGCTGCAATCCAAAGCGATTGAAAAAGCCGTAGAAGATGAAGCTCGCAGCAAAAAAATCTCCCATGAGAAAGCGCAGCAGAACGCCGTCGAAATGATGGAGGAGATTGCGGCAAACTTCTCCTATGAAGCCATCCGCGTAACTGACCGCGTGATGGGCTGGCTCTGGAGTCGGCTCTATCAGGGCATCAACGTCAATGGCGGCGAAAAAGTCCGCCAGCTGGCGCAGGATGGCCACGAGATTGTCTATGTGCCGTGCCATCGCAGCCACATGGATTATCTGCTGCTCTCCTATGTGCTCTATCATCAGGGTCTGGTGCCGCCGCACATCGCAGCCGGTATCAATCTCAACTTCTGGCCAGCCGGCCCGATTTTCCGTCGTCTGGGCGCTTTCTTTATTCGTCGTACCTTTAAAGGCAATAAGCTCTACGCCACGGTATTCCGCGAATATCTCGGCGAGCTGTTCACCCGCGGCTATTCGGTTGAGTACTTTGTCGAAGGAGGCCGTTCACGAACCGGTCGCCTGCTGGACCCTAAAACCGGCACCTTAGCCATGACGCTGCAGGCGATGCTGCGCGGCGGAAATCGCCCCATCACGCTGGTGCCGATTTACATCGGCTATGAGCACGTGATGGAAGTGGGCACTTACGCTAAAGAGCTGCGCGGCGCGGCGAAAGAGAAAGAGGGCTTCATGCAGATGGTGCGCGGCTTACGCAAGCTGCGCAATCTCGGTCAGGGTTACGTGAACTTTGGCGAACCCCTGCCGCTGGTCAACTATCTCAATAAGCGGGTGCCGGAATGGCGCGATGCCATCGATCCGATTGAGCCGCAGCGTCCCAGCTGGTTAACCCCAACCGTCAACGATATTGCTGCCAGCCTGATGGTGCGTATCAATGAAGCGGGCGCGGCTAACGCCATGAACCTCTGTGTCACCGCCCTGCTGGCGTCACGTCAGCGCTCACTAACCCGTGAACAGCTGATTGAACAACTGGAGTGCTACACCCAGTTGCTGCGCAACGTACCTTACTCGCCAAATGCGACCGTACCCGATCTTTCAGCGGAAGCGCTGCTGGATCACGCCATGGGTATGAATAAGTTTGAGAGTGAAAAGGACAGCATTGGCGACATCATCATTCTGCCGCGTGAGCAGGCGGTGCTGATGACCTACTATCGCAACAATATTCATCATATGCTGGTGATGCCGTCGCTGATTGCCGCCATTGTTCAGCAGCATCAAACGCTGAGCGAAGCAGAACTGCTGCGTCAGGTGAGTCTGATCTACCCGATGCTGAAGAGTGAGCTGTTCCTGCGCTGGCAGACCGATGAGCTGCCGCAACTGCTGACCGAACTGAGTCAGGAGCTGGCGCGTCAGGGCCTGATTACGCTCGAAGCTGGCGAATTGCGCTTTTCCTCAGCGCGCTATCGCACGCTGCAACTGCTGGCCGCCGGTGTGCGGGAAACACTGCAGCGCTATGCTATTACGTTCTCCATTCTCAGCGCCAAGCCGACGATTAACCGCGGTACGCTGGAAAAAGAGAGCCGGACGCTGGCACAGCGTCTGTCGGTGCTGCACGGTATCAATGCTCCGGAATTCTTCGACAAAGCGGTCTTTACCTCACTGGTTCTGACCCTCCGCGATGAAGGGTATATCAGCGACAGCGGTGATGCCGATGTTGCGCAGACTCTGGCGACCTGGCATATGCTGGCAGACCTGGTCACCAGCGATGTCCGTATGACGATTGAAACCGCTGTGGCGCACGACTGACCCCAGCGCGCATAGTAAAAAGGCGACCTCATGAGGTCGCCTTTTTTGTGCCTGAATCCCCTGTCAGAACAGCTGGCTGAACGGCGGGGTATTCATCAGTACACCGAGGAACAGCACCATCCCAACATAGTTATTATTGAGAAAAGCCTGGAAACAGGGTTGCCGCTCGCGTCCGGCGATCAGCTTCTGTTGATAAACAAACAGCGCGGCGGCCAGTAATAGCGTCCAGTAGAAGGCGCTGTTCAGATGTAGCATGAGGCCAACCAGCGCCATCAGCAGCAGCGTCGCCAGTTGCAGCAGACCAATGATTAGCTTGTCGAAACGGCCAAAGAGAATCGCGGTCGACTTCACGCCAATTTTCAGGTCATCATCCCGATCCACCATCGCATACTGAGTGTCATAGGCGACCGTCCAGCAGATGTTGGCGATGAATACCAGCCAGCAGACCAGAGGTAAGGACTCACTAACTGCGGACCATGCCATGGGAATGGCCCAGCCAAAGGCGGCACCCAGCACTACCTGCGGCAGGTGGGTATAACGCTTCATAAAGGGATAGACCCAGGCCAGCGCCAGCCCCACCACGGAGAGCATAATCGTCATCATGTTCATGGTCAGCACCAGCGCAAAAGCCGCCAGAGCCAGTATCACGAACAGCAGCTTAGCCTCTTTTGCACTCACCGCGCCGCTGGCCAGTGGCCGATGCTTCGTACGTTCGACATGACCGTCTACTTTGCGATCGGCGTAGTCATTGATCACACAACCGGCTGCACGCATCACGATGACCCCGGCAACAAACACCGCCAGCACCGGCAGCGGCGGAATCGCCATGTCAGCCAGCCATAATGCCCAGAGCGTTGGCCACATCAGCAGCAGCGTACCGATCGGCTTATCGATACGCATCAGGCGCGTGTAGGCCCGCCATTTATTTATACTTAAGCTATTTTGCACCACAGGATCCTCAGACCAGATCGCGATAGAGAGGCGATGCCGGTAAAAACAGTTCAGTCAGCAGCAGCGGTTTGCCAGAGAGACGCAGGCGTGAGCGCCGTCCCCACAATCCCTCCACCTGCCCCGGCTCAATAAAATCGCGGGTCAGCGTTGAAGAGGAGAAGAGATAGCGACCCAGCGGCCGGGTGCCCAGCTGCTGCAGCATCGCTTCTGGCCCGTTGAGGGTACTTTCCGGCACCAGCGTACGGCCAGCCAGCCAGGGCTGATCGTCGCCGAACAGCAAAACTTCGCGCAGCCAGAAGCGTTGATCGTCTGGCAACAAGCCCTTTTCATCACCCAATTCGCTGGCGTCGATAAAGCCTTCACGCAGCGGCTGAACCGTGACCCGCTGGCAATGTTGTTCAAAACGGCGCGTCATTGAATCCTCCTCCATCAGCCAGTCGAGCAATGGCGGCGCAAGGGTTGCCTGCGACGGAGAAAGCCAGTTGAGCGCACGTAATAAGCTGAGCGCGTCTTGCGACATAGCACCACTCCCAATAATTTTCAGGACGCTAGTTTAGCGCAGAGACGCGATGCGAACACCTGCCGTCATGACAGACGGCAGGGGGATTACTCGCGTTTCAGGCGGTTGCTGTTTGCCAGCCACAGGGTGACCACCAGAATCAGAATCGCCGCAGAGTAACAGAGCGTATCGAAGGGATTTTTATGGTCGACGATAATCAGGCGGATAATTGCCGTGATACCGATATAGACAAAATAGCGTAGCGGAAAGTGATATCCCGACTGAAAGTACTTAACAATCAACGCAATAAATTCGAAGTAGAGGAAATAAATGACAATTCCCTCAATCAACAGATAGGAGGATGACTGCTCGCTGGTGTTAAACAGCACGTTTGCCAGATGGATAGTTTCTTTGCCTAAAAAGACGATCAGGATGATCGCCAGACTCAGCAGACCCAGATTCAGCACCCATTGCAGTACCGTTGCAAGGTGGCGGGCCAAAGGATTTTTGTCACTCATGTTGCGCCTTAAAAAAGGAGTTGTTAGCGCGCGGTATCATGCGCGAGTGTGACGCAAATCACAATAACTCCTCAGGCCTCCACATCAACACAGAGCGCATCGTAACGCCAGTATTCACAGTCGCAATCAATCACCTCTTTTTGCTGGTTGCGATTGATGCGGGTGATCAACAAACCAGGGCTGCCCGGTGCCACATTCAGCATGGGTGCGGCGACCTCCGGCAGCGGGCCGGGCAGGATGGTAAAGCGCGCGCCGCCGTAACGAATGCCGTAGCGCTGGTCATAGAGATCGGTCAGTGAGCGGGTCAAATCTTCATCAAGCAGACCAGGGAAAAAACGCGGATTGAGGTAGTGTTCCACATAGAGCACCGCGCGCCCGTCGATGCGCCGCAGGCGGCGGATGCAGTACACCGCCGAACCGGAGGCCAGCCGCAGCGCTGTCGCCACGCTGTCGTGCGCCGCGACCTGTTCGGCGGCGATGACCTCGGTGGCCGCCTGCCGTCCCTGCTCCATTGCCATGGCATGAAAGTGGCTGTGATGCAGCGGGTTATAGATCAGCCGCGGCGGTGCGATAAACCAGCCGCGACGCAGTTCCCGGTAGATCATCCCCTGGGCTTCCAGCTTGCCCAGTGCTTCCCGCAGGGTAATCCGGGTCGTGCTGAACGCCTCGCTTAAGGCACGCTCCGCCGGCAGTCGCCCGGCGCTGAACTCTCCTGCCTGAATGCGCGTCAGCAGGATGCTGGCGATCGCATCCGCCGTTTTGAGTGCTATCGACTCCACAACAGTAGCCTCATTTTGGTGCGACTCCGCACTCTTACTGTTCAGGTAAACGCGCCTGCAACAGGCGAACAGGTCACTTCTTTCATCGCCCATCCCCCGCACAGCGCCGCCCTGTCATAAATCGTTCATATACAGGGGCTACATTGGCTCGGTTCTTGCTGGACTAGACCAGCCAGGCCCATCAACTTACACCCGGAGCAACTGAGATGAAAGCGTTTATCGCCTCTGTAGTAGCCAGTGCTGTAGTGCTCACCCTGCCCGTTGCGCAGGCCGCCGATAACGACCTTGCCGCCCTGGAAAAAGCGGCACGCAGTGAAGGCCAGGTCAACAGCGTCGGGATGCCGGATAGCTGGGCTAACTGGAAAGATACCTGGAACGACATCAGCAGCAAATATGGCCTTAAGCACAGCGATACCGATATGTCATCGGCGCAGGAGCTGGCGAAATTCGATGCAGAGAAAGAGAACGCCAGCGCTGACATCGGGGACGTGGGTGCCGCCTTTGGCCCGATCGCTGTCGCTAAAGGTGTGACCCAGCCCTATAAACCCACTCACTGGGATCAGATTCCGGCCTGGGCTAAAGATAAAGATGGCCACTGGGCGCTGGCCTATACCGGCACCATCGCCTTCCTGATCGACAAGCAGCAGGTTAAAGATATCCCCCATAGCTGGGCCGATCTGAAAAAAGGTAAGTATGTGGTTACTATCGGTGACGTCGGCGTGGCAGCTCAGGCGGCCAACGGCGTACTGGCGGCAAACTACGCCTTAGGCGGCGATGAGAAGAACCTGAAACCGGCGCTGGCTTTCTTTGCCGATCTGGCTAAACAGGGTCGTCTTGGCGTTACCGATCCGGTGATTGCCAATATCGAAAAAGGCGAAGTGCAGATGGCGGTGGTGTGGGACTTTAACGCCCTGAACTACCGGGACCAGATCGACAAAAACCGCTACGAAGTGGTTATCCCGTCTGATGGCTCCGTGACCTCCGGCTACACCACCGTCATCAACAAATATGCGAAACACCCTAACGCCGCAAAACTGACGCGCGAATATATCTTCTCAGACCAGGGACAGATCAATCTGGCGAAGGGCTATGCTCGTCCGATTCGTGCCGAGCATCTGACGCTGCCAGCGGACGTTCAGGCTCGCCTGCTGCCGCAATCTGAATATAAAAATGCCCGTCCGGTTAAGGATCAGGCTGCCTGGGATAAATCGTCGAAAATGCTGCCGCGCCTGTGGCAGGAAAACGTCATCATCAACATGCAGCAGTAATTCGCGGCAGGGAGAACGGAATGAAGACCATCCTGGTAGTGCTGGACGGCCTGAGCAATCAGGTCGCACAACATGCAATGGGTTACCTGCATGCCGAATGTTCGCAGGGCAACGGGTTTTATTACCGTATGACCTGTGAATTACCCTCGCTGTCACGCCCGCTTTATGAGTGCATTCTGACCGGTGTTCCGCCGGTCAGAAGCGGCATTATTCATAATGGCGTCAGCCGGTTAAGCCGCGAGCGTAGCATCTTTCACTTTGCGCGAGCGGCGGGACTGACGACTGCGGCGGCGGCCTACCACTGGGTGAGTGAGCTTTATAACCGAACGCCGTTCGTTCCGGCGCGCGATCGTCACACTGACGCGCCGGACCTGCCCATTCAGTATGGCCATTTTTATTCTGACGATAGCTATCCCGACTCGCATCTGTTTGAAGATGCAGAAAGCCTGCGGCTGCGTCACGATCCCGATTTTCTGCTAATCCACCCGATGAACATCGACGATGCCGGTCATAAATCGGGCCTCTCCTCACCACAGTACCGCAACCGGGCACGCATCGCAGACGGCCTGCTGTCGCAGTGGATGCCCTTGTGGCTGGCTGAGGGCTATCAGGTGATGGTGACCGCCGATCACGGCATGAATGACGATCGCTCCCACGGCGGCATTCTGCCGGAAGAGACCACGGTGCCGCTGTTTGTCTTTGGCCGGGCTTTCTCGCTGCAGCCTGACCTGGCACCGCAGCAGACCGATCTGTGCGGCACGCTGTGTGAACTACTTGAGGTGGCGCATGACAAGCCGGTCTGTCGCGGCCTGCTGGCGGAGTCGAAGAGATGAGAGGAAAAGGAGTCGCGCTGCTGCTGCTGTTACCGTTCACCCTGTTCTGGGTCGCCTTTCAGCTGGCACCGCTGTTGTGGATCGCCATTAACAGCTTCTGGAGTGAGATGAACAGCCAGTGGGGCTGGGATAACTATCAGGACATTCTCACCTCGCCCTTCTACCAGCAGGCGTTTCGTTTTTCGCTGGATATCTCACTCTGGTCAAGCGTCTACGGCTTACTGATTGCACTGGTCACCGGCTATTCACTGCATCAGCTCGGCGGCGGGCGACTGCAGCGCTTTCTCATCGCTTTTACCAATATGACCAGCAACTTTGCGGGTGTCCCGCTGGCGTTTGCCTTTGTGATTCTGCTGGGGCTGAACGGCTGCCTGACATTGCTGTTGCGCCATTATGGTCTGGTTGAGAGCTTCAGACTCTTCTCGCGCAACGGCATGGTGCTGGTCTACACCTGGTTCCAGATCCCTCTGGGCGTGCTGCTGCTCTACCCGGCGTTCGACGGGCTGAAGAAAGAGTGGCAGGAGTCCGCTGCGCTGCTGGGTGCCAGCCGCTGGCACTACTGGTGGCACATCGGCCTGCCGATTCTGTTTCCGGCGCTGCTCGGGACCTTTGTGATCCTGCTGGCAAATGCGCTGGGCGCTTACGCCACGATTTATGCCCTGACCACGGGTAATTTCAACGTGGTGCCGGTGCGCATTGCCGCGCTGGTCTCCGGCGATATCTCGCTGGATCCCAACACCGGTAGTGCGCTGGCGATGCTGCTGGTGGCGATTATGGCGCTGATCACCCTGGTGCAGCAATATCTGGTGCGCCGTAGCTATCTCAATGCGAAACAGCCATGAAAGGAGCCGCCATGTCACGTGCTGAGCACCTCTATCACCGGATAATGGTCGGGTTACTCTTTACCCTGCTGGCACTGCCTTTACTGGCCACACTGCTTTATGCACTGTCGTCCGACTGGAGTAACACCATTCTGCCACAGGGCTATAGCCTGAAGTGGTTCATCCAGCTCTGGAGCGACCCGCGATTTCTGACGGCGCTGAGCCATTCGCTGCTGATTTGCCTGGGTGCGCTGCTGTTCTCGCTGGTGCTGGTGCTGCCTGCCATGTTTGTAATCGCTTACTATTTTCCTCGACTGGATGCGGTGATGAACGTCCTGATCCTGATGCCTTTCGCCGTGCCACCGGTGGTGTCGTCAGTGGGATTACTGCAACTCTACTCTTCGTCACCGCTGATGCTGACCGGCACGCCGTGGATCTTAATCGGCTGTTATTTCACTATCGCGTTACCCTTTATCTACCGGGCGCTGGCGAACAATATGCAGGCGATCAACCTCAAAGAGCTGATTGATGCCGCGCAGTTGCTGGGTGCCAGCACCTGGCAGGCGGCGCTGTGGGTCGTGCTGCCCAACCTGCGCAAAGGGATGCTGATTGCCGTGCTGCTCTCTTTCTCCTTCCTGATTGGCGAATTTGTCTTCGCTAACCTGCTGGTCGGCAACCGCTATGAAACCCTGCAGGTTTACCTCTTCAACATGCGTAACGGCAGCGGTCACTTCACCAGCGCGCTGGTGATCTCCTACTTCTTTGTGGTGCTGCTGGTTACCTGGCTGGCCAACGCCCTGAATCCCGAACGAGGCTGAATATGAGTTACCTTGAGGTCAGAGAGCTGAACAAGTCCTATGGACCCACGCCCATTTTTGAGCAGATCGATTTCAGCGCCGCTGAAGGGGAATTTGTCACCCTGCTCGGCCCCAGCGGCTGCGGTAAATCGACGCTGCTGCGTTGTCTGGCGGGATTAACCGGCGTCGACAGCGGTGAAATCAGGCTGGAGGGCAAAGATATCGTGCCGCTGGCCCCGCAGAAGCGCGCCATCGGTATGGTGTTTCAGAGCTATGCGCTGTTTCCCAACATGACGGTAGAGAAGAACGTCGCATTTGGCCTGAAGATGCAGAAACTGCCCGAAGCGCAGATTCGCCAGCGGGTGCTGGAGGTGCTGGAGCTGGTTGAACTCAATGATTATGCACGCCGTTATCCGCACCAGTTGTCAGGCGGGCAGTGTCAGCGCGTGGCACTGGCACGTTCGCTGGTGACGCGTCCGCGTCTGCTGCTGCTGGATGAACCGCTGTCGGCGCTGGATGCGCGTATTCGCCGCCATCTGCGCGATCAAATCCGGCGCATCCAGCGCGAGCTGAATCTCACCACCCTGTTCGTCACCCACGATCAGGAGGAGGCGCTGACGCTATCCGATCGTATCGTGCTGATGAACCGGGGCAAAATCGTGCAGAATGGCGATGCCGAAGCGCTCTATACCCAACCGGTCGATCTCTTCGCCGCCGGATTTATTGGCAACTACAACCTGCTGAGCGCTGAGCAGGCGACGCGACTGACCGGTCAGCCTTTCCACAGCCAGGTGGCCATTCGCCCGGAATCAATGCTGTTCACCGCGCCGGGCCAGGGCATTCCTGCGGAAATCCTCAGCCACAGCCTGCTGGGCAACGTGATCCGCTATCGTATCCGGGCGCATGATGTGGAACTTTCGGTTGATGTGCTTAACCGATCGGCGGCGGATTTGCATCCCGCTGGCAGGAAGATTGGTCTACAATTGGAGATGTCGACTTTGCGCCAGGTGGCTTAAAACACAGGAAAAAATCACGCATAGCACGGCAATCCCCTTCACAGATTGCTCTCTTCCGTCAGGCTGGCAGTCTGTGCTTTAAGCCTGACATTCGAGGAGCGACACCACGTGTTAACCCTGCTTAATTTACTCTCTGCGGTGGCCCTGCTGGTCTGGGGCACGCATATCGTACGAACCGGCATCATGCGGGTCTACGGTGCCGATCTGCGCCGCGTCCTGAGTCGCAGCATAGAAAAAAAACCGATGGCGTTTCTGGCGGGCATTGGCGTGACCACGCTGGTGCAGAGCAGCAACGCCACCACGCTGCTGGTGACCTCTTTTGTGGCGCAGAATCTGGTCAGCCTGACGCCCGCGCTGGTGGTGATTCTTGGCGCGGATGTCGGCACCGCGATTATGGCGCGTATCCTGACATTTGATCTCTCCTGGCTCTCACCGCTGTTTATCTTCTTTGGCGTGGTGTTCTTCCTCAGCCGCAAGCAGACCCGTGCGGGTCAGTTAGGCCGGGCCAGTATCGGCCTGGGCCTGATATTGCTGGCGCTGCAGCTGATTGTCGAAGCGGCTCGCCCGATTACCCAGGCCGCCGGTGTCCAGGTGCTTTTCTCCAGCCTGACCGGCGACGTGATGCTCGATGCGCTGCTGGGGGCGGTATTTGCCATCATCAGTTACTCCAGCCTGGCCGCGGTGCTGATCACCGCGACGCTCACCGCCACCGGCGTGATTTCGTTTAAGGTGGCGCTCTGTCTGGTGATTGGTGCCAATCTCGGTAGCGGCCTGCTGGCGATGATCAACGCCAGCGGCTCGAATGCCGCGGGCAAGCGCGTGGCGCTCGGCAGCCTGCTGTTCAAGCTGATCGGCTGTGTGTTCATCCTGCCGTTTGTCGATATTGTGGCGGAGTGGCTGGATAAGCTGCCGGTCAACGATGAAGAGTTAGTGATTTTCTTCCATGTGTTTTACAACCTGATCCGCTGCGTGGCGATGGTGCCGTTTGCTGACCTGATGGCGCGCCTCTGTCGCCGTATGATCGCCGACGACGTGGATAACGCCCTGCACCTCAAGCCGAAGCACCTCGATCGCAGCGCGCTGGATACGCCGGCGCTGGCGCTGGTGAATGCCGCCCGCGAAGCGTTACGCATGGGCGACGTGCTGGAGCAGATGCTGGAGGCGTTTAATAAAGTGGTGCATGGCGAATCCCGCGAGGAACGCACGGTGCGCAGGCTGGATGATGATGTCGATGTGCTCTATACCGCCATCAAACTCTATCTGGCGCGGATGCCAAAAGAGGACCTCCCCGAAGAGGACTCTCGTCGCTGGGGCGAAATCATTGAAATGTCACTAAATCTGGAGCAGGCCGGGGACATCATCGAGCGGATGAGCGGCGATGTCGCTGACAAGTCGCTGGCAGCAGGCCGCGCGTTCTCTGCCGAGGGATTAAAAGAGCTGCAGGAGCTGCATGAGCTGCTGATCGCTAACCTCAGAATGAGTCTGTCGGTGTTTCTGTCACACGATATCACCAGCGCTAAACGTCTGCGCCGCGCTAAACATCGTTTCCGTCTGATGATCCGCCGCTACTCTCATGCGCATGTTGACCGCCTGCACCAGAAGAACGTGCAGAGTATTGAGACCAGTTCGCTGCATCTCGGTTTACTGGGCGACATGAAGCGCCTGAATTCACTGTTTTGTAGTGTGGCCTACACGGTGCTGGAACAGCCCGACGATGAACGTGACTATGAATAAAACTGAGCGGAGTGAATAACCTGCCGCGCCGGAGCGGCGATCGTCCGGCGCGGCAGCAGTGAGATGCGGCGCAGTGCAATAATGCGCCGCCACTGTTACTTCTTCTTAATCGGCTTTCCTGACCAGTAACCCGCCAGCAGTGAACCTGACAGGTTGTGCCACACCGAGAACAGCGCGCCTGGCAATGCCGCCAGCGGTGAGAAGTAGAGTTTGCCCAGCGTCGCCGCCAGACCGGAGTTTTGCATGCCGACCTCCAGCGCCAGGGTACGGCAGGTTGACTCATCGAAGCCAAACAGCTTACCGCCCCAGTAGCCGCCAAGCAGGCCAATCGCGTTATGCAGGATCACCGCCGCGATCACCATCAGACCCACCGATCCAATAAAGGCCTGACTGCCTGCCACCACCGCACTGATGATCAGCAGAATACAGACCATCGAAAACGCAGGCAGCCAGGGTTCCACCCGGCGAACCACGCTGTTCATGCTGTGATGAATGATCAGTCCCAGGGAGATTGGGATCACGACGATCTTCACGATGCTCAGCAGCATGCCAGCCACATCAACCTGAATGTGGGTATCAACATAAAAGCGGGTTAATAGCGGCGTGGCGAACACACCCACCAGCGCAGAGACTGACGAGATCGTCACCGACAGCGCCACATCCCCCTTCGCCAGATAGATCATGACGTTGCTGGCGGTGCCGCTGGCAACTGAGCCGACCAGAATCATACCGGCAGCCAGATCGGGCGGCATATGAAACAGTTTTGCCAGCCCCCAGGCGGCTAACGGCATCACCAGATAGTGCAGAAAGGTTCCGGCAATCACCGGCGCAGGTCGGGTCAGGACCCGTTTAAAATCGTCGATATTCAGGGTCACACCCATGCCGAACATAATCAGCATCAGCAGATAAGTGACCCAGGGTCCGATGCCGAGAAACGTACCTGGAGTGTAATAAGCGGCGACAGACAACAGCACGGCCCAGAGCGGGAACAGGCGGGTTAACGTGGCGAGCATAGCCAGACTTCCTTATAAGAATGTTATGTTTTATGCAGATTTGCCATAGAGAGTCATCATGCAGGAACGACTGCGGTGACGAAGGCCGGATCATAACATTTCATTATCATGGCGTAAGGCGAAGATGGGTCGAGGCGGGAAAATGCGGATCGACTGCTGCCGATCCGCTGAATATTGACGAAATTACGCTGCTTTTTCCTCTAAACCGCGATAGATCAAACCACCAATCACGGCACCGATAATCGGCATTAACCAGAACATCCACAGCTGAGAGATCGCCCAGTCACCCTGGAACAGGGCTGCCGCGGTACTGCGTGCCGGGTTAACCGAGGTATTCGTTACCGGAATGCTGATCAGGTGAATCAGGGTTAACGCCAGGCCAATCGCAATAGGTGCAAAGCCTTTCGGCGCGCGTTCGCTGGTGGCACCCATGATCACAATCAGGAAGATAGCGGTCATCACCCCTTCGGCGATCATACCTGACTGCAGGCTGAAGCCGCCCGGTGAGTGTTCACCGTAGCCATTTGCCGCAAAGCCGCTGGCCGCTGCACTGAAGTCGCCTTTACCGCTGGCGATCAGATAGAGCACTGCACCAGCGGCAATGCCGCCTGCCAGTTGCGCGATGATGTAAGGGATGGCCTGAGACGCGGGAAAACGTCCGCCTGCCACTAATCCCAGGGTCACCGCCGGGTTAAAGTGCCCGCCTGAGATGTGACCGACCGCATACGCCATGACCAGCACGCTCAGCCCGAAAGCCAGCGCCACGCCCATGAAGCCAATGCCCAGCTCCGGGAACGCAGCTGACAGCACGGCACTACCACAACCGCCGGCCACCAGCACGAAGGTACCCAGCGCCTCTGCGACTAACCTTTTCATGATATTTCCTAAATTTGGGTGAATTGATTCAGCGGCGGGATTATAAATCTGCGGAAAGGGAGCGCAATGCAGGTGCACGAAATGCGCAGAGAAAGGGATTGCCATTTGGCAATAACAGGCTGTAACTTTCTGTATTAATGGGATTTATCGGAAGTCGCGTGCCGGGGAGTAATGAGGGAGATATGAACCTTTTTTGCCGCTTTTCAGGCCGCGCTGACGCGGCCTGAATGCCACAGAAGCCTACTCGAACAGATTGCGATGCAGCGTACGTACCACGCTTTCCGCATCGTTGCCCGGCACCAGGAAGCAGAGATTGTAGCTGCTGGCACCGTAGCAAATCATCCGCAGGTTGAACGGGTCGAGCACACCAAACACCTCTTTGCCGACGCCGCACGCTTTTGACAGCTGGTTACCGATAATCGCCACCAGCGCCAGATCTTCTTCCACTTCAACCCGGCACAGCGACGAGAGTTCAGTCAGTAAAGCCTGGGTCAGCAGGCTGGCACTGGTTGAGGTCGAACCGGTGGTGTCGAGCGTCAGCGCCACGCTCACTTCAGAGGTGGTGATCAGGTCAACCGAGACGTTATGACGCGCCAGAATATTGAAGAGTTCGGCAAGGAAACCAAACGTATGCAGCATGTTAAGGCTGTGCAGCGTTAACAGCGTCTGCTTACGGCGTAGCGCAAGCGCCCGAAACAGCGGCGGGTTGCGGGTTTCATTGCAGACGCGGGTCCCACCGGCTGCCGGATCCTTGCTGGAACCGACGAATACCGGAATACCCCGGCGTACGGCGGGAAGCAGCGTCGCCGGGTGCAGCACTTTCGCACCGAACGTCGCCATTTCAGCGGCTTCTTCAAAAGTAATTTCATCAATACGCTTCGCCGTCGGCACCACGCGCGGATCGGTGGTGTAGATGCCCGGCACATCCGTCCAGATATCCACACGCGCCGCATTCAGCGCTTCGCCCAGCAGCGCGGCGGTGTAATCACTGCCGCCGCGACCCAGGGTGGTGGTGCGCCCTTCGCTTTCACTGCCGATGAACCCCTGAGTAATGACCAATGCCTGCTCAATGCGCGGCTGTAACTGCGCCGTCGCCTGCTCCGCCAGCACCTGTACATCCGGTACTGCCCGGCCAAAATGATCGTCGGTACGCATTACCTTGCGGACATCGAACCACTCCGCATTAACCTGGCGTTCACGCAGAATTTCCACAAACAGCAGTGATGACATCAGCTCACCGTGGCTGACCAGTTCATCGGTCAGGGCATTCGAGGTGGCCAGTGAGGCGGCTTCGGAAAGCATGCTGATATTGTCGATCATCCGATCGATTTCATCGCGGATCACTTCCGGACGCTGCAGGCGATCAACAATGGCGTACTGGATACGGCGGATATCATCAAGCAGCACAGCGCGCTGGGGAGCCTGCTGGCCTTCAGCCAGCGCAACCAGCAGATTAGTAATGCCCGCCGAAGCAGAGAGCACCACCAGACGCGTGCTGGCGTCCTGCAACACCACATCGGCGCTGCGGTTCATCGCTTCAAAATCGGCTACGCTGGTGCCGCCGAATTTTGCCACTATCAGTGTTTGAGACATGTAGGACCTCGTGTCAGGTTATCTTGTTCTCGCCGATGAAAGGGTCGAGAAACATTCTTTCAGCCAGGCACAAGGAAAGAGCAGAAACGGGCGGACAAGATCGGATAGACGAGTCACCCAGAAGCGCCCCACCTTGCGAAACGTCGACTGCAGACGTTTCTGGTGACAACCCAGAGGATTCAGCCCCTGTAGCCGACAGGCAGCACACCGCGTGCTGACCCACCTCGGCGTCGCTCCCCATCATGTGTTTTCACCGGATACGGTTCCTCCAACACACTGCCTGGGCGACGCGCCTCTTCTGGCTTGCGCACAGGTGCGCAAGTAGGCGCATAGATCTAGCCTTTTCTGGACCTGCTGTCAATGTCAGCGATGCCCGGAGCGCCGCATCAGAAAACAAATGACTCTGCGTCGCAGCGGCTACAGTGCTTAATGGGTTCAGCCCATGCAGCAATCCCTGATACGGCACAACGTTTTGCGCAGACTTTCGCGTCACACTTTACCGCGCGTTGCCTCTGCGGTCCGCTGGCTGTTCGCGCCAGTGAATGCTGGCGATAAACAGCGGCGTTCAGATCGCCTGTCCGGCGCGCGCTGACAAAATTTTTCCTTTCAGTTACAACTGTGGTCATACTGAAACGCTAAACGGGCATGATGTGCCTCCGATGGAATGACGGTTCTTAATATCAACAAGAGTGTTGCCATGAAAAATATCAATCCGACACAAACCGCAGCCTGGAAAGCGCTGCAACAGCATTTTGAGCAGATGAAGTCGGTAGAAATTGCCGATCTGTTCGCCCAGGATGCCGATCGTTTTGCCAAATTCTCTGCCACCTTTGATGATCAGATGCTGGTGGATTTCTCCAAAAACCGCATCACCCAGGAAACCCTCGATAAGTTACAGGCGCTGGCCAAAGAGACCGACCTGAGCGGTGCCATTAAGTCTATGTTCTCGGGTGAGAAGATTAACCGCACCGAAGATCGTGCGGTGCTGCACGTCGCGCTGCGTAACCGCAGTAACACGCCGATTCTGGTGGATGGCAAAGATGTGATGCCAGAGGTCAACGCGGTGCTGGATAAGATGAAAGGCTTCTCTGAGCGCATCATCAGCGGCGAATGGAAAGGCTATACCGGTAAAGCGATCACCGACGTGGTGAATATCGGTATCGGCGGCTCTGACCTCGGCCCGTTTATGGTGACTGAAGCGCTGCGCCCGTACAAAAACCATCTGAACATGCATTTTGTCTCTAACGTTGACGGCACCCACATCGCCGAAACGCTGAAAGACCTCAGCCCGGAAACCACCCTGTTCCTGGTGGCATCGAAAACCTTCACCACCCAGGAAACCATGACCAACGCCCACAGCGCGCGCGACTGGTTCCTGAAAACGGCAGGCGACCAGCAGCACGTAGCGAAACACTTTGCTGCGCTGTCGACCAACGCCAAAGCGGTGGGCGAATTTGGTATCGACACCAACAACATGTTTGAATTCTGGGACTGGGTTGGCGGCCGTTATTCTCTGTGGTCAGCGATCGGCCTGTCGATCATTCTCTCGATTGGTTTCGATAACTTCGAGCAGCTGCTGAGCGGCGCACATGCCATGGACCAGCACTTCGCCTCTGCGCCGGCTGAGCAGAACCTGCCGGTACTGCTGGCGCTGATTGGCATCTGGTACAACAATTTCTTTGGTGCTGAAACCGAAGCGATTCTGCCTTACGACCAGTACATGCACCGCTTCGCCGCCTATTTCCAGCAGGGCAATATGGAGTCAAACGGCAAGTATGTGGATCGTGACGGTCATCCGGTGGACTACCAGACTGGCCCAATCATCTGGGGCGAACCTGGCACCAACGGTCAGCACGCGTTTTATCAGCTGATCCACCAGGGTACCAAGCTGGTTCCGTGCGACTTTATTGCGCCGGCCATTACCCATAATGCGCTCGCGGATCACCATCCGAAGCTGCTCTCTAACTTCTTTGCCCAGACTGAAGCGCTGGCGTTTGGTAAGTCACGGGACGTCGTAGAGAAAGAGTTTACCGATGCCGGTAAATCTGCAGAGTCTGTGGCCCATATCGTGCCGTTCAAGGTGTTTGAAGGTAACCGCCCGACTAACTCCATTCTGCTGCGTGAGATTACCCCTTACAGCCTGGGCGCACTGATTGCCCTGTATGAGCACAAAATCTTCACTCAGGGTGCCATCCTGAATATCTTCACTTTCGATCAGTGGGGTGTGGAATTAGGTAAGCAGCTGGCGAACCGTATTCTGCCGGAACTGGAAAATGAGGACGAAGTTACCACTCACGACAGCTCCACTAATGCCTTAATTAACCGCTATAAATCCTGGCGTTAATCGGCGTTAATTTCATCGGGCGGCCACTTTGCCGCCCTTTTTTTGTCTGTTTTTACATCTGAATGGGCTGTTTATATCGTCGGAGAGCATGGGTTGTCAGGGAAAAGTCTTAAAATAACCTAAGATAATTCTGAACATCGATACACTGAACGGGCCAGCATAAAGTATAAAATGGTCCTGAAATCGGGTAATCCCTATTGTTAGCTATTGATTCATAATCATATTCAGTTTCAGCAATCCTGAGTAAATTCTGATTATTCTTATTCCGTACCAGATATTAATAAAAAAGAACATTCCGCTTTGCAATTGATTCGCCAGTAGCGAAATATCTGGCATCAGCCCGAAATATTCCGATATAAAAAGTAGTTATCCCCAATCCAGCTAATTAAATCACGCGCCCACCCCGCTATTCACCCTGGTTTTTCCGGTGCTGAACTCTGGTATTTTGTTGCCCTATACTGAACGCGCCCGCAATGGGACTGTCCGTCGATTTTGCCGCAGTCTGACTGCGTTGCAACCTCAGCGGACAGAGATCCTTCATTCACTCAATGCAGGAAACGCTGTTATGAAAAAAACTATGGTTGCCGGTGCAGCCTTGATCTTCGTTGCCGTCTCTTCCAGCGCATTTGCTGCGCCGGAAGAAGCTGGTACCGCAGCTGGCGCGCAGGCGGGAGCAATCTCTGCTGGCACGTCGACCGCTGTGGGTATCGGTGCACTTGGCGCGCTGGTCGGGCTCGGCATTGCCGCTTCTGGCGGTGGTGACGGTGCAAATACCGGTACAACAACCACGACCACGACGAGCACCACTCGTTGATGGATGCCCGACCCCCGTCTGATTGCTGATCTGCAGCAAACGGGCAGAGGCTGAACCACTGACTTCGGTGAGTGAGGACGCTGAGCCACGTAACCTGTATTTCTGCAGCCGGAACGGGACGGGCAGAGCACCTTTAAACATAACCACACGCCTGTGTGGTTATTTTTTACTTTGGCATGACTTATCAGGGACACACAGTGCGCCAACTTCCTCTGCTGCTCGCTTGCCTGCTGCTGCAGGCCTGTACACAAACGCAAAAAGGTCTTGAACAGACTCTGCTGCTTGCGGTTAACGGTCCGGACGACGTGACCGTTACCGATCAACAGGTCAACAATCTTCCCTATGCCAGTCTCTATGCTCGCCTGAATGAAGGTCCGCGCATTTTTGTAGTGCTCGGCTACAACGAGAAAGGTCAGCAGAAATGGGTGACACAGGATCAGGCGATGCTGGTGACACAGCATGGCCGCCTGGTTAAAACCCTGGGTTTGCCGGATAACCTGCTGAACGTCAGCAATCTGCAACAGGATCCGCTCGCTGACAGCCTGCATATCAGCAACGGCGCAGGCTGGACCCGCATCGTGCAGTGGACCGAACAGGGCAAGGTTCGCGGCGCGACTGTGCGTTCAACCTTCCAGCGCGGCACCGACGAAGTCCTGACCGTGGCGGGCAACCGCATTCCGTGCCGCGTCTGGCATGAACAGGTGAGCATCGACAGCAGTAACCGCAAGTGGGAAAACACCTTCTGGATCGATAACAGCAGCGGCGATGTGGTGCAGGCCCATCAGATGCTGGCGGCAGACGCCTTCCCTGTAGATATCACTATTCTGAAGCCGGCGAAATCATGAAAAAAATCACTTTTTTGCTGGCCGGGCTGAGCCTGTTCAGCGCCGCAGAAGCGCAGGCAACTGCGCAGGTTATCGTTCATGCACCGCACAACGGCGGTCAGGCTGAGCTGAGCCAGGTCGCGGATCTCTCCCAGCTGGTGACTCTGCCTCCACTGCAGGTCAACACTGACTGGCGTGCGACCTTTATTGCCGAGCGCGGCGCCAGCGCAGTGGCACAGCAGCACTATCAACAGACGCTGGGCGCGTTACGTGCCTGGCGTGCCGACAGCAGCGGCGATCGGGCGGCGGCCATTGATGAAGTGATCCGCCAGCTGAGCGCCATCAAAGTAGCAGGTCGCCAGTTCACGTCGCTCGACCCGGACTGGATCCGTCTGCATCCGGCTGACAACCGTCGGCTGGAAGGCAGCTATGACCTCTATCTGCAGGCCCCCTCCGATTCTGTGCTGCTGCTCGGCGCGCTGAGCGGCGCAGGCAAAGTGAGCTGGCAGCCGGGTAAATCAGTACGCGACTATCTGGATGGTCATGACGCACTCTCCGGGGCAGAACGCAATTTTGTCACCGTGATTGCACCTTCAGGCGCCACACAGCAGGTGCCGGTTGCCTACTGGAATCATCGCCACGCGGAAGTGGAGCCAGGCAGCATTATCTGGCTCGGCTTTTCGTCATGGAGCCTGCCAGGCAGCTATGAAGATCTTAATGAACGCATCCTTTCCGTACTGACTCACCGGATACCAGACTGATGAAAAAACGTTATCTCTTCAGCCTGTTGGCTGTTTCCGTGGCGGCAGCCTGTCAGGCGCAGGCTGACACCTGGCCCGAGCCGGTGGGCCCTTCACAATCCGATTTCGGCGGCGTGGGTCTGATGCAGGTGCCGACGGCGCGCATGGCCAAAGAGGGCGAGTTCAGCCTCAACGCGCGCGACAACGATCAGTACCGATACTACTCCGCGTCACTGCAGCTCTTTCCCTGGCTGGAGACCACGGTGCGGTATACCGACGTGCGCACCCGTCAGTACAGTGCGGTCTCAGAATTCAGCGGCACGCAGAGCTATAAAGATAAAGCCTTCGACCTGAAACTCCGTCTGTGGCAGGAGGGCTTCTGGCTGCCGGAAGTGGCGGTGGGAACCCGCGATCTGGGCGGTACCGGTCTGTTCGACAGTGAATACCTGGTGGCGACCAAAGCATGGGGACCGTTCGACTTTACCCTGGGGCTTGGCTGGGGCTATCTCGGCAATAGCGGCACCGTGAAGAACCCGTTCTGCTCATACAGCGACAGCTATTGCCAGCGTCCGCAGGTGGGCGAAGCGGGTTCAATCAACGGCTCGCAGATGTTCCACGGTCCGACGGCGCTGTTTGGCGGCGTGGAGTATCAGACGCCCTGGCAGCCGCTGCGCCTTAAAATGGAGTATGAGGGCAACGACTACCAGAATGACTTTGCTGGCCGCCTTGAGCAGCGCAGCAAGCTCAACGTCGGCGCGATTTATCGCGTAACCGACTGGGCTGACATCAACGCCAGCTACGAACGCGGTAACACCTTTATGTTTGGTGTCACCATTCGCACCAACTTCAACGATCTGCGTCAGGCGCACATCGACAGCGAGAAGCCTTCCTACAATCCGCAGCCGCAACCTAAGTTGCTGGAGCCGACGGTGGTGGGCACTCAGCTGACCGATCTGAAATACAATGCCGGTCTTGATGGTCCGCGTATTCAGACTCAGGGTCACACGATCTATGTGTCAGGCGAGCAGACGAAGTATCGCGATACCCGTGAAGGGGTGGATCGTGCGAACCGCATCATCATGAACCACCTGCCTGACGGCATCGACACCATCAATGTCACCGAGTCGCGCTTTAACATGCCACAGGTGACGACTGAGACGCAGGTCGCCAGCCTGCGTAACAATCTGGAAGGCTATCCGCTGGGCCATGAGCAGCCACTGCAACAGACCCGCAAAGAACCGGTCGATCCGGGTACCACTGAGCAGGGGATGTTTATCCGTCAGGATCGCCTGAACTACAGTCTGTCGCCGGTGCTGAATCAGTCGGTGGGCGGCCCGGAAAGCTTCTATATGTATCAGGTCGGCGTGATGGCCAGCGCTGATTACTGGCTGACGGATCACCTGCTGGTGGGCGGTAGTCTGTTTGGTAACCTCGCCAACAACTACGACAAGTTCAACTACAACGGCGCACCGGCGGACTCTTCGCTGCCGCGCGTGCGTACCCATATCCGCGACTACGTTGAGAACAACGTCTACGTCAACGATCTGCAGGCGAACTATATGGGCCACCTCGGTAACGGCTTCTATGGTCAGGTTTACGGCGGGTACCTGGAGACGATGTATGGCGGCGTGGGCGGCGAGCTGCTCTATCGTCCGGTCGATGCGAACTGGGCGGTGGGCGTCGATGCCAACTATGTCCGTCAGCGTGACTGGGACAACATGATGCAGTTTAACCGCTATAAAGCCTCAACCGGCAACCTGACGGGTTACTGGCGTCCATGGTTCATGCAGGATGTACTGGTGAAAACCAGCGTCGGTCAGTATCTGGCGAAAGATAAAGGCGTGACGGTCGATGTGTCGAAGCGCTTCGACAGTGGCGTGATGGTGGGTGTCTATGCCACCAAAACCAACGTCTCGTCTGAAGAGTATGGCGAAGGCGACTTCACCAAAGGCTTCTATATCTCCATCCCAATGGATCTGTTCACCGTGACGCCAACGCGCGGTCGCGCGCAGGTGAACTGGGTGCCGCTGACGCGTGATGGCGGTCAGATGCTGGGTCGCAAGTACCAGTTGTATGATCTGACGTCCGATCGCGACGCGCGCTTTAACTAAGCAGATGGCGGCCTCAGGGCCGTTTCATGCGGTTAACAGAAAGCAGGCTCAGGGAGCATACGCCTGAAGCAAAGCATAGCAATGAGATCGCGCCTGCTCAGGGAACCCGGTCAGATCGGAAAGGCGCTAATGCCATCCCTGGCCGCTCGGCCCGCGCCGTCCCTGGCGCGGGACGCTTTCCTCCTCTGACCGGGTTCCCTGCGCGTTGAGTTTCTTCATTGCTGCCAGATTTAACCGGAGCTGGATTTGTCAGCAGTCTGAAGTGGCCCTCAGGCCGCTTTTTTATTTAGTCCGCGTCGTAGCCGAGATTCGGCGCCAGCCAGCGCTCAACTTCCGTTAACGACATCCCTTTGCGTACCGCATAATCTTCCACCTGGTCACGCTGGATCTGCGCTACGGCGAAATAGCGGCTGTCAGGATGGCTGAAGTACCAGCCAGAGACTGACGCGCCCGGCCACATGGCAAAGGATTCGGTGAGCTTCATGCCGGTCTGTTCTTCCACCGCCAGCAGACGCCAGATGGCGGCTTTCTCAGTGTGCTCCGGGCAGGCCGGATAGCCTGGCGCCGGACGTATCCCCTGATAATTTTCCCGAATCAGCTCTTCATTGCTGAGATTTTCGTTAGGCGCGAAGCCCCAGATCACCTTACGTACACGCTCGTGCAGATATTCGGCAAAGGCTTCCGCCAGACGGTCAGCCAGCGCTTTCACCATGATCTTGTTGTAGTCGTCATGCTGACGATCGTACGCCTCCGCCAGCGCATCCTCTTCCAGCCCGCCGGTCACCGCGAAGGCACCGAGATAGTCCGCTTTGCCGCTCGATTTCGGGGCCACAAAATCCGCCAGACAGTAGTTGGCGAAGTCGGTTTTTTCGGTCTGCTGGCGTAAGTGATGACTCACACACAAAATCTCATCACGCCGCTCATCACTGTAGAGATGAATATCATCGCCGACCCGGTTAGCCGGAAAAATACCGACCACGCCACGTGGCTTCAGCAGCGACTGCTGGCTTAATTTGTCGAGCATCGCATTGGCATCGGCAAACAGACGCTGCGCCTCTTCACCCACCACCTCATCTTCCATGATGCGGGGATATTTGCCCGCCAGCGACCAGGTCATAAAGAATGGCGTCCAGTCGATGTAGTTGCGCAGCGTTTCAATGCTGGCCTCCACCTGGCTGACCCCGGGACGGTGCGGCACGGGTGGCGTGTAACTCTCCCAGTCAATTGAGGTGGCGTTATCGCGCGCCGCCTGCAGCGAGACCGGCGGCGTGCGCGGCTTTTTGCGTGCATGCTGAATGCGCACGGTCTCGTACTCTTTGCGGGTTCGGGCGACGAAATCCTCTTTTAAGGTGGCGGAGAGCAGCGACGACACCACGCCAACGGTACGTGAGGCGTTCTGCACGTAGACCGTCGGGCCGCTGTAATGCTGCTCAATTTTGACAGCGGTATGCGCCTTCGAGGTGGTCGCGCCGCCAATCAGCAGCGGTAAGGTAAAGCCCTGACGCTCCATCTCTTTCGCCATGTTGACCATCTCATCCAGCGACGGCGTAATCAGGCCTGATAAGCCGATGATGTCCGCATTCACTTCGCGCGCCGTTTTAAGAATTTTTTCGCCCGGCACCATCACGCCAAGGTCAATGATTTCGTAGTTATTACACTGCAGCACCACGCCGACAATATTTTTCCCGATGTCGTGCACGTCGCCTTTGACCGTGGCCAGCACGATTTTACCGTTGCTGCGCCCCGCCTCTTTGCTGGCTTCGATAAAGGGTTCCAGATACGCCACCGCCTGCTTCATCACGCGCGCCGATTTCACCACCTGCGGCAGGAACATCTTGCCCTCACCGAACAGGTCACCGACGACGTTCATGCCGGACATCAGCGGGCCTTCAATCACCTCTATCGGCCGTGGTACCTGCTGACGCGCCTCTTCGGTATCCTGCTCAATAAACTCGGTGATCCCCTTGACCAGCGAATACTCCAGCCGTTTCACCACGTCCCAGCTGCGCCATTCCGCGAGCTGTTTTTCCTGCGAGCCATCGCTTTTGCCGCCACGGTATTTCTCCGCCAGCGCCAGCAGCCGCTCGGTGCCATCATCCCGCCGGTTAAGAATCACATCCTCTACCGCCTCGCGCAGTTCTGCCGGCAAATCATCATAAATCGCCAGCTGGCCTGCGTTGACGATGCCCATATCCATGCCTTTACGGATGGCGTAATAGAGAAAGACGGCATGTATCGCTTCACGCACCGGATCGTTGCCACGGAATGAAAACGATACGTTGGAGACGCCGCCGGAGATCATCGCATGGGGCAGCTCGCGCTTGATATCTTCGCAGGCACCAATGAAATCCATGGCGTAGTTGTTGTGTTCGTCGATGCCGGTGGCGACCGCAAAGATGTTGGGGTCGAAGATAATATCTTCCGGCGGGAAGCCGACCTGTTCGGTGAGGATCCGGTAAGCACGGCGGCAGATCTCAATTTTTCGGGCGCGGGTATCCGCCTGACCCACTTCGTCAAACGCCATGACCACCATCGCCGCGCCGTAACGCCGGACCTGACGCGCATGATGAATAAAGGCCGCTTCACCCTCTTTCATCGAAATTGAGTTCACGATCCCTTTGCCCTGAATGCACTGCAACCCTTTCTCAATCACCTCCCATTTTGAGGAGTCGATCATGATCGGCACGCGGGCAATATCGGGTTCGCCAGCAATCAGATTCAGAAAGCGTACCATCGCCGCCTCGGCGTCGAGCATGCCTTCATCCATGTTGATATCGATGATCTGCGCGCCGCTCTGCACCTGCTGCAGCGCCACTTCCAGCGCTTCGTTATACTTCTCTTCTTTGATCAGCCGTTTAAATTTTGCCGAGCCGGTGACGTTGGTGCGCTCACCGACGTTAACAAACAGTGACTCTGCGGTGATGTTAAGCGGCTCCAGACCGGAGAGACGGCAGGCCACCGGGATCGTCGGCAACTGACGCGGTGCAACGCCTTCAACCGCCGCCACCATGGCAGCGATATGTTGCGGTGTGGTGCCACAGCAGCCGCCGATAATGTTCAGGAATCCGGCGGTGGCCCATTCACCAATCTGCTGCGCCATCAGTTCCGCATCCAGATCGTATTCGCCAAAGGCATTGGGCAGACCGGCGTTGGGATGGGCGGTCACGTAGCCTTCAGCGATGCGCGACAGTTCCGCCACATACTGACGAAGTTCGTCGGGTCCCAGCGCGCAGTTCAGGCCAAAAGAGAGCGGTTCGGCGTGACGCAGCGAGTTGTAAAAAGCTTCGGTTGTCTGGCCGGAGAGCGTTCGGCCGGAGGCGTCGGTGATAGTGCCGGAGATCATCAGCGGCAGCGCAACGCCCAGCGCTTCCATCTCGGTCTGCACCGCATAGACGGCTGCTTTGGCATTCAGCGTATCGAACACCGTTTCAATCATGATGATGTCGGACCCGCCCTCCACCAGCGCGCGGGTCGATTCGCGGTAAGCCTCCACCAGCTGATTAAAAGTAACGTTACGGTAGGCAGGATCGTTGACGTCGGGTGAGATCGAGCAGGTGCGGTTGGTCGGGCCGAGCACACCCGCAACATAACGCGGACGATCCGGCGTTTTCGCCGTCCACGCATCGGCGCAGGCTCGCGCCAGGCGGGCCGCTTCAAAATTGATCTCCGCCGATAAATGTTCCATCTGGTAGTCCGCCATTGCAATCGACGTGGCGTTAAAGGTGTTGGTTTCGAGGATATCCGCACCCGCCGCCAGATAGGCGTCGTGGATCTCGCGGATCACCGCCGGTTTACTCAGCACCAGCAGATCGTTATTGCCTTTGAGATCGCAAGGCCAGTCAGCAAAACGGCTGCCGCGATAATCCTCTTCTTCCAGCTTATAGCTCTGGATCATGGTGCCCATACCCCCATCCAGCACCATAATGCGTTGTGCGAGCTGCTGTTTTAACGCGTCGATTTTATTGCTCACTGTTGCCCCATTCACGTCAGTCTGCTGGCGGAAAAGCCCGTTTTTCATTCTGGCACAAGCTGGTCAGGCGACAAAGTAACCTCGAATGAGAGATTTTCAGGTCACAACTGTACAGGTCTGACCAGAAAACCAGCGTTTGCAATGCGCGTGATTAAAACGAAAATGATTTCCACAATGTAAAAGGAGAACAATGATGGCAACCCCGGTTCCTGTTAAGCGCGGCAAGAAACCCCGTGGCACCCCTGTCGCCGCACCCGCGGGCGGTCAGGTGCAATCGCTGACCCGCGGCCTGACGCTGCTGGAGCTGATTGCTGACTCACATGGCAGCGTAGCGCTGACCGAGCTGGCGCAGCAGGCGGGTTTGCCTAACTCCACCACGCATCGCCTGCTCAGCACCATGCAGCAGCAGGGTTTTGTCCGGCAGGTGGGCGATCTCGGGCTGTGGACGATCGGCGCACACGCTTTCGTGGTCGGCAGCAGTTTCCTGCAGAGCCGTAACCTGCTGGCGCTGGTACACCCGGTGCTGCGTAGCCTGATGGAGCAGTCCGGTGAAACGGTGAATCTGGCGGTGCTGGATCTCAGCGATCACCAGGCGGTGATCATTGATCAGGTGCAGTGTACCCAGCTGATGCGAATGTCTGCGCCGATTGGCGGCAAGCTGCCGATGCATGCGTCTGGCGCAGGCAAAGCATTTCTGGCCCACCTGGGCGATGAGCAGGTCACCGCCCTGCTGCATCAGAAAGGATTGCATTACTACACGCCGAAAACCCTGATGTCGCCGCAGAGTCTGAAAGAGAATCTGGCGCTGGTGCGCAAAGCGGGCTTCTCATTTGATGATGAAGAGCATGCGCTTGGACTACGCTGTGTCGCCGCGCCAATCTATGACGAACATGGCGAGGCGTTTGCCGCGCTCTCCATCTCCGGCCCCATCGCCCGCATGACTGACGATCGGATTACTGAATTAGGTGCACTGGTCATCCGCGAAGCGCGCCAGGTTACGCTGGCGTACAGCGGTCGTTAACGGTTTCTGCGCCGTAGCAGACGCTGAAACGCTGCGTCTGCCGCCAGGCGATCACCTCTTCCACATGGCCCTGGGCGATGCGCTGCTGCTGCGCGCGCCACCAGCGGGCGTCGAATATCTCCGGATGCAGTTGTAACAGCAATGCGCCGGTAGCGGCTTCACTGCATAACGCATAGCGGAAGGTTTCCGGGAAGACATCGTCCGGCCCGACGCTGTACCAGGGCTCGGCGCTGAGTTCATCCTCCTCATAGCGCGCCGCGGGCACCTCCCGGAAGTGCAGCTCCTGCATCGGGCGAATCTCATCGTAATCGTAAAAAATCACCCGGCCATGGCGGGTGATGCCGAAGTTTTTAAACAGCATGTCTCCGGGAAAGATATTGGCCGCCGCCAGCTGTCGGATGGCATTGCCATACTCCTCAATCGCGTGACGTCGCTCTGCGGCATTCGCCTGGGCCAGGTAGAGATTAAGCGGCTGCATACGGCGCTCCAGCCACAGGTGACGAATAATCAGGCGATCGCCTTCGATATGCAGCTTCTCAGCCACGCAGGCGTGGAGTTCTGCCAGCAGCGCCGGTGAGATGCGCGACAGCGGCAGCGCAAACTGCTCGAACTCCTGCGTATCCGCCATACGTCCCACGCGATCGTGCTCTTTGACCTGCTGATAACAGGCGCGGACCTGCGCTTCCGTCACCTCTTTTTGCGGCGCGAAGCGATCCCTGATGACCTTGAACACCCAGTCAAAACCCGGCAGCGTGAAGACCAGCATCACCATGCCGCGCACGCCGGGTGCGATCTCAAAGGCCGTCTCATTCTCTGCCAGCGCCTGAAGATACTCGCGATAGCTCTCGGTTTTACCGTGCTTCTGGCAGCCAATCGCCATATAGCGCTCCGCCAGGGTTTTGCCAGGCAGAATCGGTTGCAGCCAGGCAACCAGCGCCGCAGGCACCGGCGCATAAACCATGAAATAGGCGCGGGCAAAACCAAACACAATGCTGGCGTCATTCACATCGGTCAGACAGGTGTCGATCCATAGTTCGCCCGTTTCACTGCGCTGGATCGGCAGCAGACAGGGCAAGATGCCCTCCGGCAGATGCAGGCGCGCCACCAGCCAGGCAGTTTTGTTACGATAGAAGAGTTCACTGTTGACCTCGAGCCAGCCCTGGTTCAGCCGGGGAAAATGCGACTGCAGGTGGCGGACAATCCAGCCGACGTCGCGAGCGCGCTGCTGCCACGGCAACGTCAGCGGTAAATCGCTCAACACCTGATCCACCAGTGCCAGCCAGCCCCGCTCCGGCTGATAACGGCGCGATAACGGGCGCAAAGGTGTGACCGGTGCGGTCAGGGATTGAGAGCTGAAGATAAACAGCCGGTCCGGCTGCAGATCGGCATGTCCATGTAACCGGCAGTAGACGGAATTAAAGAAGCTTTCGGCAATTTCATGCCGTGGATAGCCGGGCAGCAGGCTTTGATAGTGGTCCTTAACCCGCAGCCAGAACATCTCATCCCAGCTGGCCGCACCGTTCAGCACCCGCAGTTGATCGGCAACCAGGCTGACGTGATGGTCATAGAGATGAATACGGGCCTTCATGGCATGTTGCACCGCCTGCCATTCCGCCTGCTCAAACCGCTGCTGTGCGCCAGCAGTGATGTCGAGAAAGCGACCATACTGTGCATCAAAACCCTGCAGGATAGTGTGGGCGATCAATGATTCGCGTGGCGGCATAATCAGCTCCGGTAAACGCCCGCCCGCGGTTTGCGGACGGGGAATCAGTCAGAGGAAAAGGGTCAGAACTGATGCTCTTCGGTCGAACCGGTGAGCGCGGTGACCGAGGACTTACCGCCCTGAATGATATTGGTTACCTGATCAAAATAGCCGGTGCCCACCTCTTGCTGATGCGAAGAGAAGCTGTAACCGCGATCGCGGGCAGCGAACTCAGGCTGCTGAACCTTTTCAACATAGTGACGCATCCCTTCGCCCTGGGCGTAGGCGTGGGCCAGATCAAACATGTTGAACCACATGCTGTGGATGCCCGCCAGCGTGATGAACTGGAAGCGATAGCCCATGTCGCTGAGCGCCTGCTGAAACTTCGCGATGGTGCGATCGTCGAGGTTCTTCTTCCAGTTGAACGACGGTGAACAGTTGTAGGCCAGCAGCTTGCCGGGGAAACGCGCATGAATGGCGTCGGCAAAGCGCTGCGCCATCGCCAGATCTGGCGTTGAGGTTTCACACCACAGGATGTCAGCATAAGGTGCATAGGCCAGCCCGCGACTGATCGCCTGTTCAATGCCGGCGTGGGTGCGGAAGAAGCCTTCTGCCGTCCGGTCGCCCTGGATAAAGGGACGATCGTATTCATCGCAGTCTGAGGTAATCAGATCGGCGGCGTCGGCATCAGTTCGTGCCAGCAGCACGGTTGGCACGCCCATCACATCGGCAGCCAGCCGTGCCGCCACCAGTTTCTGAATGGCTTCCTGAGTCGGTACCAGAACTTTGCCGCCCATGTGACCGCATTTTTTTACCGCCGCCAGCTGATCTTCGAAGTGGACCGCCGCCGCGCCCGCCTGAATCATCGCCTTCATCAGCTCATACGCATTCAGCACACCGCCAAAACCGGCTTCAGCATCGGCCACAATTGGCAGGAAGAAATCGGTGTGGCGGCTGTCCCCCGCTTCAATGCCGCTGGACCACTGAATCTGATCGGCGCGCTGAAAGGTCTGATTAATGCGCGTCACCACTTCCGGCACCGAGTTCACCGGGTAGAGGGACTGATCGGGATACATCTGGCCCGCCACGTTGGCATCCGCCGCTACCTGCCAGCCAGAAAGGTAGATCGCTTCGATGCCCGCTTTGGCCTGCTGCAGTGCCTGCCCGCCGCTCAGCGCACCCAGGCTATTGATATACCCTTTCTTCGCCTCGCCATTCAGCAACGCCCATAATTTTTCCGCACCGCGCTCTGCCAGTGTACAGGCGGGCAAGACCGAGCCGCGCAGATTGACGACCTCTGCTGCGCTGTAAGGGCGGGTAATGCCCTGCCAGCGTGCGGTCTGCCAGAGTTGTTCCAGTTGATCGATCTGTTGAGTACGTGTCATGGCAATAGCTCCTCTGTTCAGGGGATCAGGCGATAGCCTGGCAGGGTAAGAAAGGAAACCAGCTCGCGCTCGGTGGTGATCTGAGCCATCAACTGCGCCGCGTCGTCATAGCGACCGGCGCTGAAGTGGGCTTCGCCCAGCGCGTTTTGCAGCAGATGCAGCTCTTCGTTAAGCCAGCGCAGAAACAGTTCAGCTGTGACCTGCTGGCCGTTGTTCAGCATTTGCTGATGATGAATCCATTGCCAGATTGAGGTGCGTGCGATCTCAGCGGTGGCGGCATCCTCCATCAGTCCATCAATCGGGACACAGCCGTTACCGCTGATCCACGCTTCCAGATATTGCAGCGCAACACGGATGTTGGCGCGCATACCGGCTTCGGTGCGCTCACCCTGACAGGGCGCCAGCAACTGCTCCGCTGTGATCGGCGCATCCTCTTCCCGCATGACCTGCAGCTGGTTTGGCCGGTCGCCCAGCGCAGCGTTGAAGACTGCCATCGCGGTATCTGCCAGACCAGGATGAGCAATCCAGGTGCCGTCATGCCCGTTACCTGCCTCCCGCTGCTTATCTTCCGTCACGCGCTGCAGTACCCAGGCATTGCGCGTGGGATCTTTAGCGGGGATGAGGGCTGACATCCCGCCCATCGCAAAAGCCCCCCGCCGATGACAGGTTTTAATCAGCAGTCGCGAATATGCGTCCAGGAACGGCTGAGACATGGTGACGGACTGGCGATCCGGCAGCACGCGATCCGCATGCTGTTTAAGGGTTTTGATATAGCTGAAGATGTAATCCCAGCGGCCACAGTTGAGGCCAACAATGTGATCGCGCAGATTCCACAGGATCTCATCCATCTGAAACACGGCGGGCAAGGTTTCGATCAGGACAGTGGCTTTGATCGTGCCACGCGGCAGATCGAACTGATCCTCGCTGAAACTGAAGATCTCACGCCACCAGGCGATCTCCTGCCAGCTCTCGGTTTTCGGCAGATAGAAATAAGGCCCGCTGCCTTTGGCCAGTAACGGCCGGACGTTGTGGAAGAAATAGAGCGCGAAATCAAACAGCCCGCCCGGAATTGCCTTCCCCTGCCAGCTGACATGTTTTTCTGACAGATGCAGACCGCGCACCCGGCACATCAGCACCGCAGGGGTAGCGCCGAGCTGATAAATTTTGCCCTTGTCGCTGGTATAACTCAGGGTGCCCTGTACTGCTTCGCGCAGTGTCAGCTGCCCTTCAATCAACGTTGACCACTCCGGAGAGAGCGAATCCTCAAAGTCGGCCATAAAGACTTTAACGTTCGAGTTCAGGGCGTTAATCACCATTTTCCGATCGGGTGGGCCGGTGATCTCGACCCGACGATCTTCTAAATCTGCCGGAATAGATTGAATACGCCATTCACTGGCTCTTATGGAAGCCGTTTCCATATCGAAGTCTGGCAGATAGCCCTGGTCATATTGCTGCTGACGCTGCTGGCGAGCCGATAACAGCTCTTCGCGTTGCGGTGCAAAGCGTGCGACCAGAGACTCTAAAAAAGAAACAGCCTCGGGCGTTAACAGTTGCTGTTCTGCATGGCTAAAGGGCTGGTCGAAAATCAGGGTATGGCTGATCACTGAGTCTGTCATGCTGGCGTTCTCCTGTATTCAAAGGATCGAAAGCAGCGGATCCACACGGTGTTTATTTTGTGAGCTACAGGATCAGAGCATAAGCATTTATTTTTTTAAATCAAAAACTATTTCCATTTTTAAATACAAAACAACCTATCCTGATGTTTTATCTGAAATAAAACTTTAATGCATTAAAGGAATCGCTTTCAGTTAACGTTTTAAAGGCGAAAAAAAACCGTGTTGCCATCGGCTAACACGGTTCAGTTGATCTTCAGACGGGACTATTCCAGCGTTGGGTTCATGTGACGCAGATCGAACGGCGTGATCTGGTAAACGTAGTAGTTGAGCCAGTTCGAGAACAACAAATTGCCGTGACTGCGCCAGGTGGCGCGGGGTGGCAATACCGGATTATCCTGCGGGAAATAGTTATAAGGGACTTCCGGATTCACCCCCGCTTCATAATCGCGATGATACTCACCAGACAACGTCAGGGCATCATATTCCGGGTGACCGGTAACAAACACCAGACGTTTGTCTTTACTCGCCATCAGATAGGCACCGGTTTGTTCCGATTCAGCAAACAGCTCAAGATCGGTGTAATCCGTAATCAAATGGGTGGGGAAATCAGCATAGCGTGAGTGCGGTGCGAGGAAATTATCATCAAAACCACGGGTCAGTAACGCATGGGGATGCAGTATCTGATGCTCATAGACACCAGACAGTTTGTTATGCCGGGTTTGCTTGGGAATGCCATACAGAATGTTAAGCGCGGCCTGAACCGCCCAACAGACAAACAGGGTTGAGGTGACATGCTCATTGGCCCAATGCAGAACGCGCTGAATCTGTGGCCAGTAAGCGACATCATTAAAATCAACCAGCCCGAGTGGTGCACCTGTCACGATTAAGCCATCGTAGTTATCATGCTGGATATCTTCAAAATTGCAGTAGAAGTTGTTGAGGTGCTCAGTGGGCGTATTGCGTGACTCGCGGCTGTCGATGCGCAGCAGCTGAATATCGATCTGTAAGGGCGAGTTGGAAAGCAGACGCAGAAACTGATTCTCCGTTTCGATCTTTTTCGGCATCAGATTCAGTATGAGCACTTTAAGCGGGCGGATCTCCTGAACACTGGCGCGCGACGATGTCATCACAAAGACATTTTCGTCACGCAAAAAATTCACTGCCGGTAATTCGTCGGGAACCCTGATTGGCATAACCTGCTCACCTCTTACAACCATATAAACGTTTAGACATCTGGATGCCCAACATTAGCCTGATCGTTGTAAGATGTCGAGGTTTGATGCAGAAAATGAAAATGTTTCAGCTTAACGTGGCAAAGTGCAGACGTAAAAAAGCCCCGCACTTCCGTGCGGGGCTTCTTCACTTATCTGATGCCTGGCAGTTCCCTACTCTCGCATGGGGAGACCCCACACTACCATCGGCGCTACGGC
>NZ_JAPCIM010000015.1:0-25852 GCF_025910055.1 Pantoea sp. JV6
TTCTCAGAAGTTTTTCTCCGGCGGCTCAGTCTCCTGTGCCTTTCAACCTGTCACCCCGTTGCCGGTGTGCCGTGTTGATGGATGCGCATTATAGGGAGTTGTCTGAGAGGCGCAACCCATAAATTGCATAAAAAAGAGCGTTCGCTGCATTCCACAGCAAAAGCGGCTGTTATACGCAGTTACACACAATGTTATCCACATTAGTCGGGCCAGATAAATTTAGGCGAGCATCACGCAAACGTTTTCGCTACAATGCCGGGCGAAGTTCCGGACACCCCTTTTCGGGGCGTTACCTGAGGTTTTTGATTTTTTCTTCCTGTATAGAGAAGAGAAAACCGCTGTAAAGCCTGATGTAACGCTCTTATATACGCGAAACAAAGCCAAGGGATAAACCACCATGCAACAAACTCGTCCTGTACGCCGCGCATTGCTCAGTGTCTCTGACAAAGCCGGTATCCTCGAATTTGCTCAGGCGCTCTCAAGTCGCGGTGTCGAACTGCTCTCCACAGGCGGAACAGCTCGCCTGCTGGCGGATGCGGGTCTGGCTGTCACAGAAGTCTCTGACTACACCGGTTTCCCGGAAATGATGGATGGACGCGTCAAAACCCTGCATCCCAAAGTGCATGGCGGCATTTTAGGTCGTCGCGGCCAGGATGATGCCATTATGGCGCAGTACGACATCAGCCCAATCGACATGGTGGTCGTTAACCTCTATCCCTTTGCACAGACCGTCGCCCGTGAAGGATGTTCACTGGAAGATGCAGTGGAAAATATCGACATCGGTGGCCCGACCATGGTGCGCTCTGCTGCCAAGAACCATAAAGATGTGGCAATCGTGGTCAGCAGCGGCGACTACGATGCGATCATTGCCGAAATGGATGCCCATGAAAATGGTCTGAAGCTTGAGACCCGTTTCGATCTGGCGATCAAAGCGTTTGAACACACTGCCGCGTATGACAGCATGATCGCTAACTACTTTGGCAGCCTGGTGCCCGCCTATCACGGTGATCGTAATCAGCCCGCCGGCCGTTTCCCGCGTACCCTGAATCTGAACTTCATTAAGAAGCAGGATATGCGCTACGGTGAAAACAGCCATCAGGATGCTGCCTTCTATATAGAAGAGAACATCACTGAAGCTTCAGTGGCGACTGCCCGGCAGGTTCAGGGCAAAGCGCTCTCCTATAACAACATTGCTGACACGGATGCTGCACTGGAGTGCGTAAAAGAGTTCAGTGAACCCGCCTGCGTCATCGTCAAACATGCGAACCCTTGTGGCGTAGCGACCGGTGACTCTCTGCTGGCAGCCTATGAGCGTGCTTACCAGACCGATCCGACCTCCGCATTTGGCGGCATCATCGCCTTTAACCGCGAGCTGGATGAAGCAACTGCGCAGGCCATTATCAGCCGCCAGTTTGTTGAGGTGATTATCGCGCCAGCGGTTTCCGAGGCCGCGCTGAAAATTACCGCCGCGAAGCAGAATGTCCGTGTCCTGATCTGCGGCCAATGGCAAAACCGTACTGCTGCACTGGATTTCAAACGCGTCAACGGGGGTCTGCTGGTACAGGATCGCGATCTCGGCATGGTTGATGCCAGCCAGCTGCGCGTCGTCAGTAAACGTCAGCCAACCGAACAGGAGCTGCGTGATGCGCTGTTCTGCTGGAAAGTAGCGAAGTTCGTTAAGTCTAACGCCATTGTTTATGCACGCGACAACATGACCATCGGTATCGGTGCCGGACAGATGAGCCGTGTCTATTCCGCTAAGATTGCCGGCATTAAAGCAGCCGATGAAGGGCTGGAAGTAAAAGGATCAGCCATGGCGTCGGATGCCTTCTTCCCGTTCCGTGATGGCATTGATGCGGCAGCCGCGTCAGGCGTGAGCTGCGTCATCCAGCCTGGCGGCTCCATCCGCGATGAAGAGGTGATTGCGGCGGCTGATGAGCACGGCATTGCCATGATCTTCACCGACATGCGTCACTTCCGCCATTAATCGTTCTGGAGAGAAACAGATGAAAATTTTAGTAATCGGCAATGGCGGACGTGAACATGCTCTGGCCTGGAAAGCAGTTCAGTCGCCGCTGGCGGAAACCGTGTTTGTGGCACCGGGTAATGCGGGCACCGCATTAGAGCCTGCGCTGCAGAATGTCGCGATCAGTGCAACTGATGTCCCTGCCCTGCTTGAGTTTGCCCGGCGTGAAAAGATCGATCTGACGATTGTCGGCCCCGAAGCGCCGCTGGTAATTGGCATCGTGGATGCCTTCCGTGAGGCCGGGCTGGCTATCTTTGGTCCGACTCAGGCCGCTGCGCAGCTGGAAGGCTCTAAAGCTTTCACCAAGGATTTCCTGGCGCGTCATCAGATCCCGAGTGCGGAATACCAGAACTTCACCGAGGTTGAGCCCGCTCTCGCGTATCTGCGTGAGAAAGGCGCCCCTATCGTCATCAAAGCCGACGGCCTGGCCGCAGGCAAAGGCGTGATTGTGGCGATGACGCTGCAGGAAGCTGAGGATGCGGTTCAGGATATGCTGGCCGGAAACGCCTTTGGCGATGCCGGACATCGCATTGTGATTGAAGAGTTTCTGGATGGCGAAGAAGCCAGCTTCATCGTGATGGTGGACGGCGAGCATGTGCTGCCCATGGCCACCAGCCAGGATCACAAACGCGTGGGCGATGGCGATACCGGTCCGAACACCGGCGGAATGGGTGCCTACTCTCCGGCTCCGGTTGTCACCGATGAGATCCACCAGCGCGTTATGGATCAGGTTATCTGGCCGACCGTGCGCGGCATGGCGGCTGAAGGCAACGTCTATACCGGTTTTCTCTATGCCGGCCTGATGATCGATCACACCGGGCAGCCGAAAGTGATCGAATTCAACTGCCGCTTCGGCGATCCGGAGACTCAGCCGATCATGCTGCGCCTGCAGTCGGATCTGGTCGATCTTTGCCTGGCCGCCTGTGACGGTAAACTGGATCAGAAAACGTCACAATGGGATCCCCGCCCTGCGCTGGGTGTGGTGCTGGCGGCGGGCGGTTATCCGGGTGACTACGCTCAGGGCGATCAGATTCACGGTCTGCCACTCGAAGAAGTGGCTGACGGCAAGGTATTCCACGCCGGAACACGGCTGGAAGAGGATCGGGTGCTGACAAACGGTGGCCGCGTGTTGTGCGTAACCGCGCTGGGCGACGATGTGGCCGCGGCACAAAAGCGGGCTTATGAGCTGACACAGCCGATCTCATGGCAGGGCAGCTTCTGTCGCCGCGATATCGGCTACCGCGCCATTAATCGCAAATAAGTTCAGGGGGCACCAGGTGCCCCCTTTTCAATTCACATATCTTCTTCTGTCGGCTGCTGTGAGCAGTCATCCTGCTGACTGACCCGCAATAGCTGTATCCCTTCCGGCGCTTCAAGCCATGACACCATCAGCGGTGCCGATGCGCGGCGTTGCTGCTGTGTCAGCATCTGCAGAGCGTCGGCGTCAAAAGCGGGTCTGACCTGCTGGCCTTCGCAACTCTCCAGCACATTGTTTCCCAGCCAGTGTCCCTGTCTGAGGAACACCTGACCGCTTAATAGCGCATCGCTGAGGTTACGCATCCGCTCGGCATCAAACTTATAGAGCTCAACCGCATCCGGGCTGACCGCTTCACGCCGGCCTGAAAGCTGGCGCTGCATAAAGTTAAGACCGCCAGCCTGGTCAAAGCGCAGGGTCACATCATCAGGCTGGTTGCCCTTCACCTGACGCTGGATGCTGATCAACGACTCTTCCAGCCAGACATAATCCGTCACTTCACCCTCACCGCCACTGAACGGCGTATAGAAGGTGCGGATATGGACCGACTGGTGGTCGCTGTTTTTACGCCAGATACGAACAACACCACGATCAGCAAGATAGCCACTGGCAGAAAAGGGGGGAATATCCGGAGTAGAGCTGCAACCGAAAAGAAAAAGGGAGAGAAACAGAACAGATAAACGCTGAAACAGCGGGGTCATGATGGCTGGCCTCTTAAACAAAAGGGGCGAAACGCCCCCTGTTTTAAAGCTTAACCGCAGTGCGACGTCTTACTTAACGGCGTCTTTCAGCGCTTTACCAGACACGAATGCCGGTACATTTGCTGCAGCGATTTTGATCTCTTTGCCAGTCTGCGGGTTACGACCGGTACGCTCAGCGCGGTGGTTCACTTTAAAAGTACCAAAACCAACCAGTTGTACAGCATCACCATCTTTCAGAGACTCAGTGATCGCAGCCAGAGTAGATTCCAGCGCTGCCTTTGCCTGGGTTTTAGACAGGTCAGCTTTTTCTGCGATCACATCAATCAGTTGAGTCTTGTTCATAAGTTATCCTTAAAGTGTATTTATCGCTTGCTAAGCAACGAGTGCGAGGGAAAAGCCATATTCTGGCACTCTTCTGCCTGCACGCACCGATAGCCACAATTTTCAGCCCCCCAAATGTAGACCAGACAGGGGGCCAATGTGAAGCCTCCAGGCGCGCTAATTCGGGCCTGAAGTCACGTTTTATCGCCTTACTGCTGGAAATTTATACCGATGTTGCTAATTCCCGCTTCACGCAGGTCAGATCGCAGACCTTTAATCAATTCAAGGTCGCGCTCTTCACACTCCGCCAGCAGGCGGAAAATCTCCCACTGAAGGTCCCACTCATCGATGATAGCCGGGTTTTCACGCAGCTCTTCGTCGGTCATTTCGCGTCCAGCCTGGGTCATTTCTAGCATGGCGATAGTGGTAATTGAGGTCTCGCTGACTTCAATTGCATGCTCAAGAGTTTCACCGCTCAGCTGCGCATGTACGACTTCGCTTAATGCCACACAGGCATCGATAGCCGGATAAACGCCGTAAACCTCAAACGCATCACCATCCGGAATGGCGGCTTCGAGCTTTTCCAGCTGGCTGTCGAAGTTAATCTTCGCATCTTTGACCGTCAGGTTTTCCCAGATCAGATCAAGAATACGGCGATAGAGTGCCGGATCGGCAAATTCAGTCTGCTCGCAGAACGCGCGATAGTTGGGATACATGCGCTCGCACAGGCAGGCCATAAAAGTAAGGTGCTGCCAGCTTTCCAGCTTCGCCAGACGCAGATGAACGGGATTTTGTAACATAAAGGTGGCTCTTATTCGTTTCGCTGGCCGCAGTGTAACTGCAAAACCGCAGCACAAACAGTGTTAAAGCGCGTTTTGCCAGCGCTGGAAAGCGGTTCGGTTCGAGGCAACCGCGTCGGCCCAGCGGGTCGGTTCCGGCAGCCGGTAACCACGCGTACAGTTTTCGACCCACTGCAGCGCGGTATCCAGGCTGACACGATGGCCGGTGGCGACAAACAGCGGATTACACCGCAGCTTGCTGCGCCATACCCAGCCTATCTGCTCACCTTTGTCGATCAGTGGCTGACGACTGCCAGGCTGCGCATCCAGATCGGCAAAACCGCCACACAGGCGACTTTTCGCGACACCAATGGTGGGCACATCGACCAGCAGGCCAAAATGTGACGCGACGCCAAGTCGTCGTGGATGCGAAATACCGTGTCCATCCACAAACAGCAGGTCCGGCTTTTGCTCCAGCATCTGCCAGGCGGCCATCAGCGCTGGATATTCACGGAATGAGAGAAAGCCCGGAATATAAGGCATGGTGGTCTCAACGCGTGCGATGCGATGCTCCACCAGCTTTAAGGAGGGATACTCCAGTATCACCATCGCCGCCCGGGTGATGGTACCTTCCTGCTCAAATCCAACGTCCGCCCCGCCGATAAAGCGGGGTGGCAGCACATCAAAGTCATCTTCACGCACCACATCAGCGGCGCGTTGTAACTGCTCAGCGCGAAGTGCGGCAATATCCATGATTACTCCTGATGCCAGGGACGTGATAAACGGTGTACCGCCTCAACAAAGACGCCCGCGTTTTCGGGTGGGACATCCAGATGAATACCATGACCCAGATTAAAGACATGCCCGGTGCCCGAACCAAAGCGCTCCAGGATCCCAGCTACTTCCTGTTCGATACGCTCAGGTGCCGCATAGAGCATAGAAGGATCCATGTTGCCCTGCAGTGCGACTTTGTCACCCACGCGACGACGTGCGTCATCAATATCGGTGGTCCAGTCGAGACCCAGCGCGTCACAACCGGTGGCGGCCATCGCTTCCAGCCACTGTCCGCCGCCTTTGGTGAAGAGCGTCACCGGCACGCGGCGACCGTCGTTTTCACGCAGCAGGCCATCGACAATTTTGTGCATGTAATGGAGTGAGAATTCGCGGTAATCACGACCGGTCAGCACGCCGCCCCAGGTATCAAAGACCATAACGGACTGCGCACCGGCGCGGATCTGAGCATTGAGATAGAGGATGACGCTGTCGGCCAGCTTATCCAGCATCGCGTGGAGCGTAGCGGGATCGGCATACATCATCTTCTTAATTTTGGTAAACGCCTTGCTGCTCCCGCCTTCCACCATATAGGTGGCCAGCGTCCACGGACTGCCAGAGAAGCCAATCAGCGGCAGATCGCCGTTCAGGTTCTTACGGATGGTGCGCACAGCATTCATCACATAGCCCAGCTCCATTTCCGGATCGGGCACCGGTAAACGCTCAACGTCAGCGCGACAGGTCACAGGATTTGAGAAACGCGGGCCTTCACCGGTTTCAAAGTAGAGACCCAGTCCCATCGCATCCGGAATGGTCAGGATGTCACTGAAGAGGATGGCGGCATCCAGCGGATAACGGCGCAGCGGCTGCAGGGTGACTTCACAGGCCAGCTCGGCGTTTTTACACAGCGACATAAAGTCGCCCGCCTGGGCGCGTGTCGCTTTGTACTCCGGCAAATAGCGCCCGGCTTGTCGCATCATCCAGACCGGCGTGACATCAACCGGCTGACGTAACAGGGCACGCAAATAACGATCGTTCTTCAGTTCACTCATCTCAACACTCTCTCAATAACAGGCGTGTAGTGTAGCACTTTCACACTTCGGCGCGGCACAGGGCGACGGTATCTTCAATCAGGCGGCGCGCCACGGTGCCTGGCGGTGGCAGCAACGGCAGCTCATCAAAACGGAACCAGGCCGCATCCAGCAGCTCTTTACCGTCGTGCTGCAGATCGCCGCTGTCATACTCCGCCATAAAGGCTGTCATCAGCGATTGCGGGAAGGGCCACGGCTGGGAGGTAACGTAACGGACGTTTTTGACGCGGATATTGCTCTCTTCCATCACTTCGCGGGCAACGGCCTGCTCCAGCGTCTCGCCCACCTCCACAAAACCTGCCAGCACGGTGTAGACCTTGTTGCGATGGCGGGCATGATTCGCCAGCAGGATTTCATCACCGCGACGGATAGCCACAATGATGCAGGGTGCGATCTGCGGATAGTAACGCTCGCGGCAATGGCTGCAGAGACAGGCAAATTCATGTTTGCTTTGGTGCATTTCATGGCCGCAATAGCCGCACCAGCGATGAGAACGGTAGAATTCCGCCAGTTGCACACCGCGACCCACCAGCTGAAACAGCGCCACATCCTGATCGATCAGCTGTCGTACTGAGAACATATCGGCAGAACGCGGCTCACAAATCAGCCAGACTTTTTCGCCCTGCCACTCACCGATGGTCCGGGCTTTACTGCCGGTCAAACCAAATTTTTCGGCGTTTCCGTGGGGTAAATCACCTTGTGGTAACCAAAGTTTCTGTTCATGGCTGACAATCCACCATCCAGCGTCTACGCTTGAGATTTCGCATTGCATTTATTTCGTCATCCTTAGCGTCAACTCGCACGCTGAAGTCCTGATGTTAAGTGTGTAGATAAACAACTATAACTCACATGGAGTTAGATATGCTTAACCAGTTAGACGTCCTGGCTGAACGCGTAGGTGGCAGTAATGAACTGGTCGATTCGTGGCTTGAAGCCCGTCGTCAGCTACTGGTGACCTATTATCACCTGGTCGGACTTAAACCAAACAAAGAGGCGCTGACGCGTCTTGATGAGCAGGCTCTGGACAACTTCTGTCACGGTCTGGTCGATTATCTTTCTGCGGGTCACTTCAGTATCTATGAACGCGTGATCAGCGAAATGAGTGGCGACAGCCCGATGATTGCCGCCGCACAGATCTATCCACCGCTGGAAGCCAATACTGAGCGTCTGATGCAGCTGTATGACGGCCACCTGCAGCAGGCAATCGACGACGAGAACTGCATGACCTTCCAGCAGGCACTCTCCGAAGTGGGTGAAGTGCTGGAAGCACGCTTTACGCTGGAAGATAAGCTGATCCAGCTGGCATGGGATAACCAGCTTGTCCCCCCGCCGGTAGCCAATGACAGCCATATCGCGCGTCCGGCTTAATCATCATCTCCGGCAAAGGGGTTGAGATTATCCCGTAGCCCTTTTATGCTGAACAGGTTCTGAGGAGAGTGCTCCAAAGAACCTTTTTGATTTTTGCTTTGAAATATAAGGTTTTTACACCTGGCTCTGTTATCAGACACCAGCGTAAAAACCGCTTCTTGTCGGAGTGCCCAGTTGGGCTGAGACCGTTAATTCGGGATCCGCGGAACCTGATCAGGTTAGAACCTGCGAAGGGAACAAGAGTAAATATTCTCTGTATGCCAGCATGCTTACGCTGTCTATACGGTTACTCCTTCCGAACTCCGGACAAGCATCGTTCCCCCTTAACAGGAAGATTGCTATGTCTGACCAAAAAACAACCCGTCGTGAACAGCGTGCCCAGGCGCAGGAATTTATCGATTCCCTGCAAAGCGGTAGTGCATTTCCCCAGTCCCGCCGCATCTGGATCACCGGCAGCCGCGAGGATATCCGCGTTCCCATGCGTGAAATCGTGCTAAACCCGACCCACATCGGCGGCAGCAAAGAACAGCCTCTCTATGAGCAGAACGAAGCGGTACCGGTCTATGACACGGCGGGTGCCTATGGCGATCCCGCAGCACAGATCGATGTTCATCGTGGCCTGGAAAAGCTGCGCGCCCGCTGGATTGCTGAACGCGACGACAGCGAATTTCTCGAACAGAACAGCTCGGGTTATACCCAGCAGCGGCTGGCTGACGAGGGACTGGATCATCTGCGCTTCGATCAACTCCCGACACCGCGCCGTGCCCGCGCAGGCTGCTGCGTCACGCAAATGCACTATGCCCGTCAGGGGATCATCACCCCGGAGATGGAATTTATCGCACTGCGGGAAAACATGGGCCGTGAGCGAATCCGCAGTGAGGTATTGCTGCAACAGCATCCCGGCCACAGTTTTGGCGCGCATCTGCCAGCCAGTATCACGCCCGAGTTTGTGCGTCAGGAGGTCGCTGCCGGACGCGCCATCATCCCTGCCAATATCAATCACCCTGAATCGGAGCCGATGATCATTGGCCGCAACTTTCTGGTTAAGGTCAATGCCAACATCGGTAACTCGGCGGTGACCTCTTCTATTGAGGAAGAGGTGGAAAAACTGGTCTGGTCGACTCGCTGGGGTGCCGATACGGTGATGGATCTCTCTACCGGTCGTTATATTCATGAAACGCGCGAATGGATTTTGCGAAACAGCCCGGTGCCAATCGGTACAGTGCCGATTTATCAGGCGCTGGAAAAAGTGAATGGCGTGGCCGAGGCGCTGAACTGGGAAATATTCCGCGATACGCTGCTTGAGCAGGCGGAACAGGGTGTCGATTACTTCACTATCCACGCTGGCGTGCTGCTGCGTTATGTCCCGATGACGGCGAAACGTCTGACCGGAATTGTATCGCGGGGTGGATCTATCATGGCGAAATGGTGCCTGTCGCATCATCAGGAGAGCTTCCTGTATCAGCACTTCCGGGAGATTTGTGAAATCTGCGCCGCCTATGATGTCTCCCTGTCGCTGGGCGATGGCCTTCGTCCGGGTTCCATTCAGGACGCCAACGATGAGGCGCAGTTTGCCGAACTGCGTACCCTGGGCGAACTGACCCGTATTGCCTGGGAATATGACGTTCAGGTCATGATTGAAGGCCCGGGGCACGTCCCGATGCATATGATCCGCCGCAACATGACCGAACAGCTCGACCTGTGCGATGAAGCCCCCTTCTACACCCTTGGCCCGCTGACCACCGACATCGCGCCCGGCTATGACCATTTCACCTCCGGTATCGGTGCTGCCATGATTGGCTGGTTTGGTTGCGCCATGTTGTGTTACGTCACGCCCAAAGAGCATCTGGGTCTGCCGAACAAAGAGGATGTGAAGCAGGGATTGATCACCTACAAAATAGCAGCGCATGCCGCCGATCTGGCGAAAGGCCATCCGGGTGCGCAGATCCGTGATAACGCCATGTCCAAAGCGCGCTTTGAGTTCCGCTGGGAAGATCAGTTTAATCTGGCGCTGGATCCCCATACGGCGCGGGCTATGCATGATGAAACCCTGCCGCAGGAGTCGGGCAAAGTGGCCCATTTCTGCTCGATGTGTGGCCCTAAGTTCTGCTCGATGAAAATTTCACAGGAGGTGCGCGAGTTCGCAGCACGTCAGGATACGCGCGCCGAGCCCGTTGAAGTGGGCATGGCGCAGATGTCAGACCGTTTTCGTCGGCGCGGCGGTGAGCTTTATCATCCCGCCGATGCCATTAAGGAGGAGTAACAATGCCCGCATTTCCCGCTACCGCCCCGCGCCTGGGGCTTTATCCGGTGGTTGATAGCCCCGACTGGATTGAGCGCCTGCTGAAGATGGGCGTTCGTACACTGCAGCTGCGCATCAAAGATCAGCCCGATGAGGTCGCCGAGCCCGCCATCGCTCAGGCGATTGCAATGGGTAAACGCTATGACGCGCGCCTGTTTATCAATGACTACTGGCAGCTGGCGATAAAGCATCAGGCTTATGGCGTGCATCTGGGTCAGGAGGATCTCGATGTCGCCGATCTTGCCCGGATTCATCAGGCAGGATTGCGTCTGGGGCTCTCCACCCATGACGATGCTGAACTGGACCGCGCACTGGCAATCCAGCCCTCTTACATCGCGCTTGGACATATTTTCCCGACGCAGACCAAAGAGATGCCTTCTGCGCCGCAGGGCATTGAGCAGTTAAAGCGGCATCTGACGCGCCTGACGCATATCCCCACCGTGGCAATTGGCGGTATCTCGATTGCACGGGCACCTGACGTGCTGGCAACCGGCGTGGGCAGTATTGCGGTGGTGAGTGCGATTACCCAGGCAGATGACTGGCGTGAAGCAACACGAACCCTGCTGGCGCTGGCAGAGCCTCACCAATAAAGATTTGTGGAAGCTATCCCGCATAGCGGCTGCAAAACCAGTAACGCCAGCGTTTCTGCCGGGAAAGCGACGCGCAAAAGCGTATGTTGCCGCTGGCGTGCTCTGATCCAAAACCTTAACGTGGCCTCCGTCAGGTTAAGGTTATCTGACCAGGGCCGGTTCCCTCCTCTTGCCGGCCCTGCTTCTTCTTTTCGCTATGCGAGAGTTGAAGCTGAAATCTGCGTCTCATGCTGGCACGAGATCATGGCGCGTTCGACGGCTGCACCCACCAGCGCCAGCGCCTTCTCAGTCTGCTCGTTGATCGGCAGCCCGTAGTTTAAGCGCAGACAGTTACGGTATTTACCCGAGGCCGAAAAGAGTGAGCCTACGGCTATCTGAATTTTTGACTCGCGCAATTCGCGGTTGAGCCGGACCGCATCAAACGCTTCGGGGAGCTCTATCCACATCAGAAAACCGCCCTGAGGACGGGAAACGCAGATGCCGCAGGGAAAGTAGTGGCGCACCCAGCAGCTAAAGGTTTCATAGTTACGATGATAGATTTGCCGCATCCGGCGCAGATGGGGCTGATAATGGCCCTGGCGGATAAACTCGGAGACCGCATGCTGAGGCTGTGTGGCGGTGGAACCTGTGACGATATATTTCATGTGCAGTACACGGTCGCGATAGCGGCCGGGTGCAACCCAGCCGACACGCAAACCTGGCGCCAGCGTTTTGGAAAAGGAGCTGCACAGCAGAACCCGGCCATCGAGATCCAGCGCTTTAATGGTCGCTGGGCGCGGATATTCCCAGGCTAACTCACCATAAACATCATCTTCAATGACCGCCGCGTCAAACCGCTGCGCCAGGGCCAGCAATGCCCGCTTACGCGGCTCAGGCATGATAAATCCCAGCGGATTATTACAGTTCGGCACAACAACGACTGCTTTAATCGGCCATTGATCAAACGCCAGTTCCAGCGCTTCCAGGCTGATGCCGGTTACCGCATCGGTCGGGATCTCAATGGCACGAATGCCAAAGCCGCGCAGGGTTTGCATGATCCCGTGAAACGAAGGCGACTCAACGGCAATGATATCGCCCGGCTCGCAGACCGCGCGCACGGCTACCGATAACGCTTCATGGCAGCCGGTGGTAATAACAATGTCATCGGCGGTGAGCTGGCAACCGCTATCTATCGCCAGTCGTGCAACCTGTTGCCGCAGTGCGAGAACACCATAGAGGTTGTCATAATTGAGCAGCGCGATGTCCTGCTTCTGAGCCTGTCGGCTGAAGGCTTTCCACAGCGGCTTAAGCGTCGGTTGGGTCAGATCGGGCATACCGCTTCCCAGCTGCAACACATCATCTTCCAGACGGCTGTTAATCAGCTCCAGCACCGCATCCCACTGCGTTACCTCAACCGGCCGCTGTGCGGGACGGGTCAGCGCAGGCATCGGGGGCGTCGCCTTACGCGAGGCCACAAAATAGCCAGAGCGCGACTGCGGCGTAATCATCTGCTTCTCTTCCAGCAGATGATAAGCCTGCTGCACGGTGCTGATACTGACGCCATGTTCGGCACTCAGACTGCGTACCGAGGGCAGGCGCTCACCACTGCGATATAAACCTTGTTCGATACGCTGAGCCAGCAGCGTGGCCAGATGTTCATATCGCGTCATTGTATTTCCTCTGACTCAGGAGCTGAGCATTAACCGGTACAGTTATGCCTCTTTTTTACCATTCAGATTGTCATTAACGCAATCTGTATGTTAAAGAAAGGTGATTTTTGCGTCTGTATCATACAGAGCGATCCGCTGAGAATAGTCCTCAGACAATTCACTGAGGGCACTATCATGGGATACGACGAGAATCGCGCAGCTAAACCGTTCACAGGCACGCCTTACCAGCTGGTTCGTTATTTGTGGCGCAGTTATAAACGCTGGCAGCTGCGGCGTGAGACGCGCGTCATCCTGTCGAAGCTGAGTGACAGTCAGCTGAAAGACATTGGCCTTGGCCGTAACGACTGGAATGTCTGAATCAGAGACAAAAAAAACCCTGCCGAGGCAGGGTTTTTATCAGGCAAAGGACGATTAATCGTCTTTGTTGCCGCCGAGACCGGCGTTCAACAGTTCAGCCAGGCTGGCTGAGGCTTCATCCGCAGTAACCTGCGGTGCAACCGGAACTTCACCTGCCGCTTTGCGGCGCATACGATCCTGATGGTACGCATAACCGGTACCGGCCGGGATCAGACGACCCACGATTACGTTCTCTTTCAGGCCGCGCAGTTCATCGCGCTTACCTGCTACTGCTGCTTCGGTCAGGACACGCGTGGTTTCCTGGAACGATGCTGCAGAGATGAACGATTCGGTAGCCAGTGACGCTTTGGTAATACCCAGCAGGTCACGCATGAAGGTTGCGCCAACTTTTCCGTTCGCTTCCAGATCACGGTTAGAGATCTTGATGCGAGAGAATTCAGCCTGCTCACCTTCCAGGAAGTCTGCACTTCCTGCGCTCACGATGGTTGCTTTACGCAGCATCTGACGAACGATGACTTCGATGTGCTTATCGTTAATCTTAACGCCTTGCAGACGGTAAACTTCCTGCACTTCGTTAGTGATGTAACGGGTCACCGCATGCACGCCACGCAAGCGCAGGATGTCATGTGGAGACTCTGGGCCATCGGAAACCACGTCACCGCGCTCAACACGTTCACCTTCGAACACGTTCAGCTGACGCCATTTCGGAATCATCTCTTCGTACGGCTCACTGCCATCCAGCGGAGTGATGACCAGACGACGCTTACCTTTGGTCTCTTTACCGAAGGAGATGATGCCGCTGATCTCCGCCAGAATAGCTGGCTCTTTCGGACGACGCGCTTCGAACAGGTCAGCAACGCGTGGCAGACCACCGGTAATATCCTTGGTACCGCCAGATTCCTGCGGAACACGCGCCAGCGTGTCACCAGCACTGATCTTCACGCCATCTTCCAGCTGAACAATCGCTTTACCAGGCAGGAAGTACTGAGCCGGCATGTCGGTGCCCGGGATCAGAACGTCGTTGCCGTTGGCATCAACAATTTTCAGCGCAGGACGCAGATCTTTACCGCCCGCAGTACGTTCAGCACTGTCCAGAACCACCAGCGAAGAAAGACCGGTTAAGTCATCTGTCTGACGGGTAATGGTCTGGCCATCAACCATGTCCGTGAAGCGAATGAAACCGCCCACTTCGGTGATGACTGGCATGGTATGCGGATCCCAGTTTGCGACGGTTTCGCCCGCTGCAACCTGCTCACCATCACCTTTCGCCATGGTAGAACCATAAGGAACTTTATAGCTCTCTTTGGTACGACCAAATTCGTCGATCATTTTCAGTTCAACGTTACGCGAGGTGATCACCAGCTTGCCTGCCGAGTTCGTTACCGACTTAGCGTTGGTCAGCTTGATGGTACCTTTGTTCTTCACCTGAATGCTGGATTCAGCAGCCGCACGTGATGCCGCACCACCGATGTGGAACGTACGCATCGTCAGCTGTGTACCTGGCTCACCGATGGACTGTGCCGCGATAACACCGATCGCTTCACCTTTGTTGATGATGTGACCACGTGCCAGGTCGCGACCATAGCAATGCGCACACACACCAAAGTCGGTTTCACAACCTACTACTGAGCGGACTTTCAGGCTGTCGACTGAGTTCAGTTCCAGCACGTCACACCAGTGCTCATCGAGCAGCGTGTTGCGTGGAACCAGAATGTCAGCAGTACCCGGCTTCAGAACGTCTTCAGCGGTCACACGACCCAGAACACGTTCACGCAGTGGCTCTTTAACGTCGCCACCTTCGATGACAGGTGTCATCATGATGCCTTCGTGTGTACCACAGTCATCTTCGGTAACAACCAGATCCTGTGCAACGTCAACCAGACGACGCGTCAGATAACCGGAGTTCGCCGTTTTCAGTGCGGTATCCGCCAGACCTTTACGAGCACCGTGGGTTGAGATGAAGTACTGGAGTACGTTCAACCCTTCACGGAAGTTCGCCGTGATTGGTGTTTCGATGATGGAGCCATCTGGCTTCGCCATCAGACCACGCATACCGGCCAGCTGACGAATCTGTGCAGCAGAACCACGCGCACCAGAGTCAGCCATCATAAAGATGCTGTTAAAGGAAACCTGTCGCTCTTCTACGCCGTCACGGTTAATAACGGTTTCGGTTGAGAGGTTTTCCATCATCGCCTTGGCAACACGTTCGTTGGCTGCTGCCCAGATATCGATGACTTTGTTGTAACGTTCGCCTGCGGTTACCAGACCAGACTGGAACTGCTCCTGGATCTCAGCCACTTCAGCTTCCGCTTCGGTGATGATTTCCACTTTCTTCTCTGGAATAACCATGTCGTCGATGCCGACAGACGCGCCTGAACGGGCTGCGTAAGCGAAACCGGTGTACATGGTCTGGTCAGCAAAGATAACGGTCGGCTTCAGGCCCAGAATGCGGTAACAGGTGTTCAGCATTTTGGAGATAGCTTTTTTGCCCAGCGCCTGGTTAACGATGGAGAAAGGCAGACCTTTTGGCACGATCATCCACAGGATGGCACGGCCAACAGTGGTGTCGATGATGCTGGTTTTAGCAACCCACTCATCCTGCTCATTTTTCTCGTGTTCGGTGATACGCACCTTAACGCGAGCATGCAGCGATGCGAGGCCAGCGCGATAAATACGCTCAGCTTCTTTCGGGCCAGTCAGCACCATGCCTTCGCCTTTGGCGTTAACACAGTCACGGGTCATGTAGTACAGACCCAGTACAACGTCCTGAGAAGGAACGATGATTGGCTCGCCGTTCGCAGGTGACAGGATGTTGTTGGTCGACATCATCAGCGCACGCGCTTCCAGCTGGGCTTCCAGCGTCAGCGGTACGTGAACAGCCATCTGGTCACCATCGAAGTCGGCGTTATATGCCGCACAAACCAGCGGGTGCAGCTGGATTGCTTTACCTTCGATCAGAACCGGTTCAAAGGCCTGAATACCCAGACGGTGCAGCGTAGGCGCACGGTTCAGCAGAACCGGGTGCTCACGGATCACTTCGTCGAGGATATCCCAGACAACCGCTTCTTCGCGCTCAACCATTTTCTTCGCGGCTTTGATGGTGGTGGCCAGGCCACGCAGTTCCAGCTTGCCGTAAATGAACGGTTTGAACAGTTCGAGTGCCATTTTCTTCGGCAGACCGCACTGATGCAGGCGCAGGTATGGACCTACGGTGATAACCGAACGACCAGAATAGTCGACACGTTTACCCAGCAGGTTCTGACGGAAACGACCCTGCTTACCTTTGATCATGTCAGCCAGCGATTTCAGCGGACGCTTGTTGGAACCGGTGATCGCACGACCGCGACGACCGTTGTCCAGCAGTGCATCGACCGCTTCCTGCAACATACGCTTTTCGTTGCGCACGATGATATCTGGCGCAGCCAGATCCAGCAGGCGTTTCAGGCGGTTGTTACGGTTGATCACGCGACGATAGAGATCGTTCAGATCCGACGTTGCGAAACGGCCACCATCCAGCGGTACCAGCGGACGCAGATCCGGTGGCAGAACAGGCAGCACGGTCAGGATCATCCACTCTGGCTTGTTGCCAGACTGTACGAACGCTTCCAGCAGCTTGATGCGCTTGGTCAGTTTTTTACGTTTGGTTTCGGAGTTAGTTTCGTTCAGCTCTTCACGCAGCTGCTCGCACTCCTGCTCCAGATCCATGTTTTTCAACAGGGCCTGGATCGCTTCGGCGCCCATTTTGGCGTCGAACTCGTCACCGAACTCTTCCAGAGCGTCAAGGTACTGCTCTTCAGTCAGAATCTGACGCTTCTCGAGGTTGGTCATGCCACCTTCGATTACCACGTAAGATTCAAAATAGAGCACGCGCTCGATGTCACGCAGTGGCATATCCAGCAGTAAGCCGATACGCGATGGCAGTGACTTCAGGAACCAGATGTGCGCAGTCGGCGACGCCAGTTCGATGTGGCCCATACGCTCACGGCGTACTTTAGTCTGGGTCACTTCAACGCCGCACTTCTCACAAATCACACCACGGTGTTTCAGGCGCTTGTATTTGCCGCACAGGCACTCATAGTCTTTCACCGGCCCGAAGATACGGGCACAGAACAGACCATCGCGCTCTGGCTTAAAAGTACGGTAGTTAATGGTTTCTGGCTTTTTCACTTCACCAAAAGACCAGGAACGGATCATGTCTGGCGAAGCCAGCGCAATTTTGATCGCATCAAACTCTTCGGTCTTAGTTTGCGCTTTCAGAAACTTAAGTAAGTCTTTCACGGATTAGCTCCCGTCGGAGTGAGACTCAGAGGGCGTCCAACCGAAATTGAACGCCCCGTAACCAGTACAATTGCGAGCGCTTTAAACCCTGCGCTTTCAGGCGGCGGCGAACCGCAGCCTGAAAAGGGGTTACTCGTCTTCCAGCTCGATGTTGATACCCAGCGAGCGAATCTCTTTCAACAGTACGTTGAAGGATTCCGGCATGCCCGGTTCCATCTGATGGTTACCGTCAACGATGTTTTTATACATCTTGGTACGGCCGTTGACGTCATCAGACTTAACGGTAAGCATTTCCTGCAGGGTATACGCGGCACCATATGCTTCCAGTGCCCATACTTCCATCTCACCAAAGCGCTGACCACCGAACTGTGCCTTACCACCCAGCGGCTGCTGAGTAACCAGGCTGTAGGAACCGGTTGAACGTGCATGCATCTTGTCATCAACCAGGTGGTTGAGTTTCAGCATGTACATGTAGCCAACGGTTACCTGACGTTCGAACTGCTCACCGGTACGGCCGTCAAACAGGGTAATCTGACCGGAAGAAGGCAAGCCGCCGAGCTGCAGCAGCTCTTTGATTTCGCTCTCTTTCGCGCCATCAAACACCGGAGTGGCGATTGGCATACCTTTCTTCAGGTTCTCAGCCAGACGCAATACTTCGTCGTCGGAGAAGGTGTTCAGGTCAACTTTCTGACGCAGATCGCTACCCAGGTCATAGGCGCGCTGGATGAATTCGCGCAGTTTCGCGACGTCTTCCTGCTTTTTGAGCATGGCGTTGATCTTCTCGCCGATGCCTTTCGCTGCCATACCCAGGTGGGTTTCCAGAATCTGACCGATGTTCATACGCGATGGTACGCCCAGCGGGTTCAGAACGATGTCAACCGGCGTGCCGTTTTCATCGTAAGGCATATCTTCGATCGGGTTGATCTTAGAGATAACACCTTTGTTACCGTGACGGCCTGCCATTTTGTCACCCGGCTGAATCTGACGCTTAACAGCCAGATAAACCTTAACGATTTTCAGCACGCCTGGTGCCAGATCATCGCCCTGGGTGATTTTACGACGCTTACCTTCAAGTTTTTTCTCAAACTCGTGCTTCAGCTCGTCGTACTGCTCTGCCAGCTGCTCCAGCTGGTTTTGCTTGGCTTCGTCAGTCAGACCCAGTTCCAGCCAGCGCTCGCGCGGCAGCTTGTCCAGTTTGTCTGCTTCAACGCCACCAGAAATCAATACGTTCTGGATACGGCTGAACAGGCCCGCTTCCAGAATCTGCAGTTCTTCAGACAGGTCTTTCTTGGCCTGCTTCAGCTGCATCTCTTCAATTTCCAGCGCACGTTTATCTTTTTCCACGCCATCGCGGGTAAAGACCTGAACGTCGATCACGGTGCCTGACACGCCATTCGGTACGCGCAGTGACGAATCTTTCACGTCAGAGGCTTTTTCACCGAAGATAGCGCGCAGCAGTTTCTCTTCTGGCGTCAGCTGGGTTTCACCTTTTGGCGTAACCTTACCAACCAGAATGTCACCACCGGTCACTTCAGCACCGATGTAGACGATGCCTGACTCATCCAGTTTAGAGAGTGCAGCTTCACCCACGTTCGGGATATCAGCGGTAATCTCTTCCGGCCCCAGTTTGGTGTCACGCGACACGCAAGCCAGTTCCTGAATGTGGATAGTCGTAAAGCGATCTTCCTGAACCACACGCTCGGAGACCAGGATGGAGTCTTCGAAGTTGTAACCGTTCCACGGCATGAACGCTACGCGCATGTTCTGGCCCAGTGCCAGTTCACCCAGATCGGTGGACGGGCCATCTGCCAGCACGTCGCCGCGCTCAACCGGCTCACCCAGAGAAACACATGGCATCTGGTTGATGCAGGTGTTCTGGTTAGAACGGGTATATTTGGTCAGGTTGTAGATGTCGATACCGGCTTCGCCAGCATGCATTTCGTCTTCGTTAACTTTGATAACGATACGTGATGCGTCGACGTACTGTACGGTACCGCCACGTTTGGCAACGGCAGTTACACCGGAGTCAACGGCAACAGCACGTTCCATACCCGTACCAACCAGCGGCTTATCAGCACGCAGAGTCGGAACGGCCTGACGTTGCATGTTCGCACCCATCAGGGCGCGGTTAGCATCATCGTGTTCCAGGAACGGGATCAGGGACGCACCGACAGAAACGATCTGTTGAGTCGAAACGTCCATGTAGTCAACCTGATCGCGGCTGAACAGACTTGATTCGCCTTTGCTACGGCAGGTGACCAGGTCATCAACAAACGCGCCGTTATCATCAAGAGGGGCGTTCGCCTGAGCGATAACGTAGTTACCCTCTTCGATAGCAGAGAGGTAGTGAATCTCGTCAGAAACCAGACCGTCGATAACACGGCGGTAAGGCGTCTCAAGGAAACCGTACTCGTTGGTCTGTGCATACACAGACAAGGAGTTGATCAGACCGATGTTCGGGCCTTCAGGGGTTTCGATTGGGCAGACACGACCGTAGTGCGTTGGGTGTACGTCACGCACTTCGAAGCCGGCACGCTCACGCGTCAAACCACCCGGGCCGAGAGCAGAGATACGACGTTTGTGCGTAATCTCTGACAGCGGGTTGTTCTGATCCATAAACTGAGAAAGCTGGCTGGAACCAAAGAACTCTTTCACCGCGGCCGAAATTGGCTTCGCGTTGATCATGTCCTGTGGCATCAGGGTATCAAGGTCGCCCAGTGACAGACGCTCTTTCACCGCACGCTCAACACGTACCAGACCGACACGGAACTGGTTCTCAGCCATTTCACCGACTGAACGAATACGACGGTTACCGAGGTGGTCGATATCGTCCACTTCGCCTTTACCGTTACGGATGTCGATCAGCTTCTTCATCACTTCGATGATGTCATCTTTGCTCAGGATGCCTGAACCTTCGATTTCATCACGCAGCAATGAACGGTTGAACTTCATACGACCCACAGCAGAAAGATCGTAACGATCTTCAGAGAAGAACAGGTTCTCAAACAGGTTCTCTGCTGCTTCGCGTGTTGGCGGCTCACCAGGACGCATCATGCGGTAGATCTCAACCAGTGCGCTCAGACGATCGCTGGTTGGGTCGACACGCAGGGTCTCGGACATATATGGACCGTGGTCCAGATCGTTGGTGAACAGCGTTTCGATGCGCTTGTGACCGGACTGGCTCAGTTTGGCCAGCAGATCCAGTGACAGTTCCATGTTCGCTGCAATGATCAGCTCACCGGTGCTCTCATCGATGTAGTCTTTAGCGACCACTTTGCCCGCGATATATTCAACCGGAACTTCGATGTGCTGAATGCCATCTTTTTCCAGCTGACGGATATGGCGCGCAGTAATACGGCGTGCTTTTTCGACGTAGACGGTGCCGTTCGCTTCGATATCGAAGGTCGCAGTTTCACCGCGCAGGCGCTCAGGCACCAGCTCCATCTGCAGCTTGTTGTCGCGAATTTCAAACACCACTTTCTCGAAGAAGATATCGAGAATCTGAGGTGTAGTGAACTGCAACGCACGCAGGATGATAGTGGCCGGCAGCTTACGACGACGGTCAATACGGACAAACAGGTTATCTTTCGGGTCAAACTCAAAGTCGAGCCATGAACCGCGGTAAGGGATGATACGTGCGTTGTAGAGCACTTTACCCGATGAGTGGGTTTTACCCTTATCGCTATCAAAGAACACGCCAGGACTACGGTGCAGCTGAGAAACGATAACGCGCTCGGTACCATTGATAACAAAGGTACCATTGTCGGTCATGAGCGGAATTTCGCCCATGTAGACTTCTTGTTCTTTAATGTCTTTTACGGTGCCTTCTGGCGCTTCGCGCTCATAGACCACCAGACGCAGTTTCACGCGCAGCGGTGCCGAATAGGTCACGCCACGGATCTGACACTCTTTCACGTCAAAGACAGGTTCACCCAGGCGATAACTGACATACTGCAACTCAGAGTTGCCGCTGTAGCTCGCAATAGGGAATACAGAGCGGAATGCAGCTTCCAGTCCGTACTGACCTTCTGGATCTTGCTCGATAAACTTCTGGAACGAGTCGAGCTGGATGGAAAGGAGATAAGGTATGTCCAGTACTTGCGGACGTTTACCAAAATCCTTACGAATACGTTTTTTCTCGGTATAGGAGTAAACCATAGGGTTCCTCAGCTAGCTGACAAGTCGACCCACGCTGTCCGTCCTGACAGGACAGTTCATGCAACACGATTTTGTTTGATTCACTGGCTGCGCAGCAGCAGTGCAATACCTCTTTCTATCACGCTTAAATCATTTCATCGCTGTTGCGAGGGCAGGGAACCCGCACAGGTAGAGCGGTATATTAAGTCGTCGATAGAGAAAGATATTGAAGAGTAACAATGGACAAACAGTGTGAAACCCCATTGAGACCCTGTAGCGCAAAAAGGCTGGTGACCAAAAAGTCACCAGCCATCAGCCTGAAACTACTCAGACTGCAACCCGAAGGCTGTCTTACTTAACTTCAACTTCAGCGCCAGCTTCTTTCAGAGCAGCTTCAAGTGCAGCTGCGTCATCTTTGCTGATCGCTTCTTTGATTACGCCAGTTGCTTCAACCAGATCTTTGGCTTCTTTCAGGCCCAGACCAGTTGCAGTACGTACGGCTTTGATTACTGCAACCTTGTTCGGGCCAACAGCTTTCAGGACTACGTCGAATTCAGTTTTTTCTTCAACAGCTTCAGCCGGGCCCGCAGCAACAGCTACAGCAGCAGCAGCAGAAACGCCGAATTTTTCTTCCATAGCAGAAACCAGCTCAACTACTTCCATTACGGACATCGCTGCAACAGCTTCCAGAATTTGGTCTTTAGTAATAGACATGACAATTGTTCCTAAGAATCAGAAAAAGTTTATACGTAAGCAAGTACGAAGAAAAGAAGATGGCCTTAAGCCGCTTCTTTTGCATCGCGTACAGCAGCCAGAGTGCGGACCAGTTTGCCGGCAGCGGCTTCTTTCATGGTCGACATCAGACGTGCCAGTGCTTCTTCGTAGGTCGGCAGCGTTGCCAGACGGTCAATATTGGCCGCCGTGATCAGCTCACCTTCAAAGGCTGCAGCTTTGACCTCAAATTTTGCATTCGCTTTCGCGAAATCTTTGAACAGACGAGCAGCAGCGCCCGGGTGTTCCATAGAATATGCAATCAGGGTCGGACCAACAAACGTGTCTTTCAGGCACTCAAACTGAGTTCCTTCAACGACGCGGCGCAGCAGGGTGTTACGAACAACACGCATGTAAACGCCAGCTTCACGGCCTGCTTTACGCAGTTCGGTCATTTTATCAACGGTAACGCCACGGGAATCCGCAACAACCGCTGAAAGCGCACCTTTGGCTACTTCGCTGACTTCAGCAACAATCGCTTGTTTGTCTTGAAGATTTAATGCCATTAGCTTTTGCTCCTGGATTTGACCGGGAAAGGATTTCCCCGGAACTCACTTCACTTACTCACCCCAAGGGGAAATAAGCGCTCGAACACGGTGAGCAGAATCCAGCTAAGAAAAAATTCTTTTGGTTCTGTCACCGTCTACGCAGGGTATTAAGCGGAATATCCGGAGATAAGCAGCTCCTGCGGTCTTGGACGGAGGCCAGGATAAGGCCTGGCTCCAACCTAAATTCTGTGCGACGCAGCAGAGTCAGAGGGAAAGGCGATACACGCAACAATCAGTTCTGGCTCTCTGGTGTCCTGTTCCGTTAATAACAGAACAACGGGCGTAAGATTCTAGGTGAATTTTTCGCCCGTTTCAAGCAGCAATTAGTTTGCTGTTGCGTTCAGACCAGCCTGGTCAACGGCAACGCCGGCGCCCATGGTGGTTGAAAGGCTAACTTTCTTGATGTACACGCCTTTCGCCTGAGATGGTTTTGCTTTTTTCAGCGCAACCAGCAGAGACTCCAGGTTTTCTTTCAGTTTGTCAGCGTCAAAGTCCACTTTACCGATGGTAGTGTGGATGATGCCGTTTTTGTCGTTACGATAACGAACCTGACCCGCTTTAGCGTTCTTAACCGCTTCAGCAACGTTAGGCGTTACAGTACCGACTTTCGGGTTTGGCATCAGGCCACGTGGACCCAGAATCTGGCCCAGCTGGCCAACAACGCGCATTGCATCCGGAGAAGCAATAACAACGTCAAAATTCATTTCGCCTTTCTTGATCTGATCAGCCAGGTCTTCCATGCCTACCAGCTCAGCGCCTGCTGCTTTAGCAGCTTCAGCGTTGGCGCCCTGGGCGAAGACAGCAACACGTACTGAACGACCAGTACCGTGTGGCAGAACGGTCGCGCCGCGAACGTTCTGATCAGATTTACGTGCATCAATGCCGAGGTTGACAGCAACGTCAACGCTTTCAACGAACTTGGCAGTAGCCAGTTCTTTCAGCAGAGCAACAGCTTCAGCAATATCATACTGCTTGGTCGCGTCAACTTTGTCGCGAATTACGGTCATGCGCTTGGTCAGCTTAGCCATTTCTTAGTCCTCTACTACCAGGCCCATGGAACGAGCAGTACCTTCGATTGAGCGAGTCATCGCTTCAACGTCAGAACCAGTCATGTCCGCAGCTTTGGTTTCTGCGATTTCACGTACCTGAGCACGAGTCACTTTACCGACTTTATCTTTGTTCGGCTTACCAGAACCAGACTTGATGCCCGCTGCTTTTTTCAGCAGTACGGCAGCCGGAGGCGTTTTGGTAATGAAGGTAAAAGAACGGTCGCTGTATACGGTGATAACAACAGGAGTCGGCAGACCTTTTTCCAGAGATTCGGTCTTAGCGTTGAACGCTTTGCAGAATTCCATGATGTTAACACCCTGCTGACCCAGAGCTGGACCAACCGGTGGACTTGGGTTCGCCATACCAGCTGCAACCTGCAGCTTGACGTAGGCTTGGACTTTCTTAGCCATGATATTTCCTCAATTGGGTTATAGCGCCTGTAAAGGCTCCCCGTGATAACGATTTACACGCTGTTGCCAGCGCATAAAAACAAAAGGCGCGAAATTGTAGTTAAATTTCGCGCCTGCTGCAACAGCTAATTTGTGAGCGGAAAGAGGTTAACCTTTCTCCACCTGACCGAAGTCGAGCTCAACCGGCGTGGCACGTCCAAAGATGGAAACGGATACCGTCAGGCGGCTCTTCTCGTAATCCACATCTTCAACCACACCGTTAAAGTCAGCAAAAGGACCGTCATTAACGCGAACCATTTCACCTGGCTCAAACAGCGTTTTCGGACGAGGCTTGTCGCCGACCTGCTGCAGACGGTTCATGATCGCATCAACTTCTTTATCGCTGATAGGTGCCGGACGGTCAGATGTACCGCCGATGAAACCCATCACGCGTGGGACGCTGCGTACCAGGTGCCAGCTGGCGTCATTCATCACCATCTGAACCAGTACGTATCCCGGGAAAAACTTGCGCTCGCTCTTACGACGCTGGCCACCACGAATTTCAACGACTTCTTCAGTCGGAACCATGACGTCGCCAAACAGCTCTTCCATGTTGTGCAATTTGATATGCTCGCGCAGCGATTGTGCTACGCGGCCTTCAAAACCGGAAAACGCCTGTACGACGTACCAGCGTTTCTTTGGAGCTTCAGACATCTCAGAACCTCAGGCCAGTGATAAACGATACCAGACGGACCAGAATACCATCCAGCCCCCACAAAATCAGTGACATCACGGCAGTAACCGCGGCAACGATTAACGTGGTGTGCAGCGTTTCCTGGCGGGTTGGCCAGATAACCTTACGCATTTCTGTTCTTGCTTCACGAGCAAAAGCCACGGTCGCTTTGCCTTTGGTCGTTAAAAGCGCAATGCCGCCAGCCGCTGCAATCAGTACAACTACGGCTAAAGCACGCAGTGGCAGTGACACATCACGATAGAGGTAGTTACCTACAATCGCTGCAAGCAGCAGTAACACGACTACTACCCACTTTACCGCTTCCAGGCCACGCCCGCTCCCTTGAGCTTCGGTATTCGCACTCATAAACCAACCTGCCACAATAATTCAGAAACTATTCTGCCCCGCAGTGCGAGGCGTCCAAACCGAATGAGCTTTTGGGGCGTAACTCGGTATCCAACGCCGCATAACAGAGCCTGTCTCAGCAATGATTATGATTCAAAAAATCACTGATGAGCCAGGTTCTATGAAACAGCGTGCAAAAAGGGCATCAAATGATGCCCTTTCCGTGTGCATTGCGTCAAACGTTATCGGTAATTATGCGATAACTTTAGCAACAACACCCGCGCCAACGGTACGGCCACCTTCGCGGATTGCGAAGCGCAGACCTTCGTCCATTGCGATTGGGTGGATCAGGGTAACAACCATTTTGATGTTGTCGCCTGGCATGACCATC
>NZ_JAPCIM010000016.1:0-812 GCF_025910055.1 Pantoea sp. JV6
TCAACGCCTTCTGGCAGCTCTACTGAACCGGTTACGTCAGTTGTACGGAAGTAGAACTGTGGACGATAGCCTTTGAAGAACGGAGTATGGCGACCACCTTCGTCTTTAGACAGAACGTAAACTTCTGACTCGAACTGGGTGTGCGGCTTGATTGAGCCTGGCTTAGCCAGAACCTGGCCACGCTGGATGTCTTCACGCTTGATACCGCGCAGCAGAACACCACAGTTTTCGCCTGCCTGACCCTGGTCCAGCAGCTTACGGAACATCTCAACACCGGTACAGGTTGATTTCGCAGTATCTTTGATACCCACGATTTCAACTTCGTCGCCGACTTTAACGATGCCGCGCTCAACACGACCGGTAACAACGGTACCACGGCCAGAGATTGAGAATACGTCTTCGATTGGCAGCAGGAACGGCATGTCGATCGCACGGACTGGATCCGGGATGTAGTTGTCCAGGTGTTCAGCCAGCTCAACGATTTTTGCTTCCCACTCAGGAACGCCTTCCAGCGCTTTCAGAGCAGAACCACGAACGATTGGAGTGTCATCGCCTGGGAAGTCGTACTGTGACAGCAGGTCACGTACTTCCATCTCTACCAGTTCCAGCAGCTCTTCATCATCAACCATGTCACACTTGTTCAGGAACACGATGATGTAAGGAACGCCAACCTGACGACCCAGCAGGATGTGCTCACGGGTCTGTGGCATTGGGCCATCAGTCGCAGCAACAACCAGGATCGCGCCGTCCATCTGCGCAGCACCGGTGATCATGTTTTTCACATAGTCGGCGTGGCCTGGGCAGTCAACGTG
>NZ_JAPCIM010000017.1:0-4762 GCF_025910055.1 Pantoea sp. JV6
AGCGTAGTGACGTGCAGCAGTCTCATACTCAACGTGTGCGGTGTTGATGGTGATACCGCGGGCTTTTTCTTCAGGCGTGCTGTCGATCTGATCGAATGCACGAGCCTGGCCGCCGTTGGTTTTAGCCAGTACGGTAGTGATAGCTGCAGTCAGGGTGGTTTTACCGTGGTCAACGTGACCGATGGTGCCCACGTTTACGTGCAGTTTGTTACGTTGAAATTGCTCTTTAGCCATCGCTAGTCCCTCTAAGACACGGATATATCAATGATATCATCACATTAACCAGGCAATGCCTGACTGCAAGGAAGTTACAGAGAAAATCAGGAGGGAGATTAAAGGAAGTGGTGCTGATACCCAGAGTCGAACTGGGGACCTCACCCTTACCAAGGGTGCGCTCTACCAACTGAGCCATATCAGCACATCTGGAGCGGGCAGCGGGAATCGAACCCGCATCATCAGCTTGGAAGGCTGAGGTAATAGCCATTATACGATGCCCGCATCCTGGAACTCGGCTACCTGTTCTTTCTGTAGCTTGCAGATAACAGAGATGTTTCTCTATTATCTACTGTCTGTCAGCGAAGCTGACCGACTTTGACTTCGCTAACGCTCAGTCTGAATTCAGGGTGATAAGTGACTCACCTGACAGATAAACAGGTTGTTTATCTGCGTACCCAACCGCGAGGTTGAGATGGTGGTGGGAGAAGGATTCGAACCTTCGAAGTCTGTGACGGCAGATTTACAGTCTGCTCCCTTTGGCCGCTCGGGAATCCCACCTACTTGATGGTGCCGGCTACCGGAATCGAACTGGTGACCTACTGATTACAAGTCAGTTGCTCTACCAACTGAGCTAAGCCGGCATCAAGTGGAGCGCATTCTAGGAAGGTCGGGCTCTGGATGCAACTAAAAAATCGCTTATTTTTTTCTATCGCTTACTATTTGTGCAAATCATCGCATTTTAGTGTTTTTGTGCAGAATATTTGTGCAATCTGGTCCTGTTTTCATAGGATCAGTTGGCTCGCGCTAATGCCTTAGGCCTCTCTCTGGACCGCTTTTCAGCAGGTAAATGATCTGCAGGCAGTATTTTTATTTCACACGCCTGTACCGAACGATGCTTTTTTGACCTCGCCTGCGCTTTTTTTTCATGTGCAGGCACTTTTCTGTAGAAAGCAGGCCTGTTTTGACATGCGTGTCCCTTATGTCGGTACGACGATGACCAGGCGTGGAGCCTTTCAAAATGACTCTACGCCGTTTGTTCTTTTGCTGAAGTTCTTATGGGACATATTGAATTTGTACCGCCTCAGCCTCTCTCTATGCCCTTATAGCGGCGTTTTGTCATTCAGACGTGTCAGATGTAAAAAGCAGATAAAAGCCGCACATGCGCTGTGATGACCTGCAATATCATAAACAACGATAAAGCAGTAAAAATTAAAGCCACCATGATGTTTTGTGGGTATGCCGACGAAAGCGAGATCACGTTTATCTTTTTACTTCTGTTAAAAGCCATACTGGTGATACCCTCCAGCCCATTGTTCTCACTGATAAACCAGCGATTCGTGATTCACTTCACCTGTGCTGTCCTGCTTATCGGATAACACGCGGTTGATAGCCATGAATTTGCGGTCAGATGCATGCTTATGGATAAAACGACCCCCCTGACAACGCCTTATTTAGAGTTCACTCGTGAGCAATGGGCTGCATTACGTGATTCCGTTCCTATGACGCTGTCAGAGGAAGAGATCGCGCAGCTGGAGGGCATCAACGAGGATCTCTCGCTGGAGGAAGTAGCGGAAATTTATCTGCCACTTTCGCGTCTGCTTAATTTTTATATAAGTTCTAACGTTCGCCGGCAGGCTGTACTGGAGCAATTTCTGGGCACCAATGGCCAGAAAATCCCCTATATCATCAGTATTGCGGGTAGCGTAGCGGTCGGTAAAAGCACGACTGCGCGTGTCTTGCAGGCTTTGCTCAGCCGCTGGCCTGAACATCGCAAAGTCGAATTGATCACTACTGATGGCTTCCTTCATCCTAATGCCGTGCTGAAAGAGCGTGGGTTAATGAAGAAAAAAGGATTCCCGCAATCCTACGATATGCACCGGTTGGTCAATTTCGTCTCCGATTTGAAGTCGGGAGCCAGTCAGGTGACTGCTCCGGTCTATTCACATCTGATTTATGATGTCATCCCTGATGGCGATAAAGTGATACAGCAGCCTGATATTCTGATTCTGGAAGGACTGAATGTATTACAGAGTGGAATGGACTATCCCCACGATCCCCATCATGTCTTTGTTTCAGACTTCGTCGATTTTTCTATCTATGTTGATGCAGAGGAAGATCTCCTGCAAAGCTGGTATATCAATCGATTCCTGAAATTCCGCCAGGGCGCATTTACCAATCCGGACTCCTATTTCCATCATTACGCCCAGCTCTCAGAGGCAGAAGCAGTTGAAATTGCTGGCAATTTATGGAAAGAGATTAACTGGCTTAACCTGCAGGAAAATATCCTGCCGACGCGCGAGCGAGCCAGCCTGATCATGACCAAAAGTGGCGATCATGCGGTCGATAAGGTTCGCTTGCGTAAATAACTGCTGTCATAAAAAAGCCTGCGTTGCTGCAGGCTTTTTTTACTCAGACAGGACGCAGTGATATTTCTCCACCCACCCAGGCTTTTATTTCGCCATCCTGTTCCAGTAACAGGCCACCCTGGCTGTCTACGCCTCGCGCAATACCATGGACCTCACGTTCACCGATAAGCAGCTTAACCGGCCGGTTAATAAAATTATCCAGCGCAGCCCAGCGTGCGACAAACGGGGTTAATCCCTCCTGCTCAAAGAGCGGCAGAGCTTCGCGCAGACTGTTGATCAGACGTGCCGCCAGCTCATTGCGGTTTACCGTTACCCCGGCCTCCTGCAGGTTAATCCAGCCCTGATTAATCTGTGATGCATCGGCTGTTCGCATCGCCAGGTTAATCCCCGCACCAATCACGATCTGCGCAGCATCGCCGGTTTTACCTGTCAGTTCGACCAGAATACCCGCCAGTTTACGATCGTTCAGATAAATGTCATTGGGCCATTTTACGCGGACATCATCGGCCCCTAATGAACGTAATGTCTCAGCCATGATAATGCCAATTACCAGGCTCAGACCCATCGCCGCTGCCGGCCCCTGCTCCAGACGCCAGTACATAGACATGTAGAGGTTCGCGCCAAAGGGCGAAAACCACTGACGGCCACGACGGCCTCGACCCGCCTGCTGATATTCCGCAATGCAGGCAGCACCCGACTCCATTTCATGCATACGTTCCAGCAGATACTGATTTGTGGAATCAATCACCGGGATTACCGAGACGTTACCCTGCGTAACCTGTGAGAGTATCGCCTGCTCATCCAGCAGCTGTATCGGGGCAGAGAGACTGTAACCTTTACCTGTCACGGTATAGACATCAAGACCCCAGCTTTTTAACGTCTGGATATGCTTATTTATGGCTGCGCGACTCATGCCCAGCGTTTCACCCAGCTGCTCACCGGAATGGAACTCACCGTCAGATAAGATATCAACCAGCTTTAGCGGAACATTATGGTCTTTCATGCGATCACCCCGACGGCATTACACTCACCCTGCGCCTGAATAAAGCGCACTTCGGGCTCAAGCCAGACATCAAATTTTTCACCAACCTGAGCGCGTACGGTTTTTGCCAGCGCAACGATATCGTCGGGAGTGGCATTTTCAGCGTTGATCAGCACCAGAGCCTGTTGCTGGTGAACTGCCGCGCCCCCGATGCGGTAACCTTTCAGCTGGCACTGATCGATAAGCCATCCTGCTGCCAGTTTGATTTCACCATTTGGCATCAGATAGTGTGGCATAGCCGGAAAATGCGTCAGTAGTGAGCTGCACTGCGCCTCGGTGACGACAGGATTTTTAAAAAAGCTGCCTACATTACCGGTGACTTTCGGATCGGGTAATTTGCTCTGCCGCATCTGGCATACCGCGTGATAGACATCCCAGGCATTGGCCGTCACCGGATTGAGCGTTTTCAGATCGCCGTAGGTTAATACCGGTTGCCATTGCTTAGGCAATATTATCCCGACTGCGACGATGACATAGCCTGACTGGTAGTGATGTTTAAAAATGCTGTCACGATAGCCAAACTCACAGGCTTCACGATCGAGACGTTCTGTCTGACCACTGTGCAGATTAAGTACATCCACGTATTCGCAGACGTCTTTTAATTCCACGCCATAAGCACCTATGTTCTGAATCGGTGCCGAACCGGTCATACCAGGGATCAACGCCAGATTTTCCAGGCCTGTGATTCCTTTTTCCAGCGTGCTTTTAACCAGCTGATGCCAGTTCTCACCTGCCCCGACGTGCAATTTCCAGCACTCATATTCATCCTGAATTTTGATGCCTTTGATGCGGTTCAGCACCACTGTACCGGCAAAATCTTCCAGGAAGAGGACATTGCTGCCTTCACCGAGCACGAGGAAAGGCGTTTGATCACTCTGGCTGGCCTGCCATGCTGCCAGAATGGCGGCTGGCGTCTCGGCGACGATGCGTTTCTGTGTATGTACTTCAAGCCCAAGCGTATTGTCGGCTTTTAAGGAGGGATGCTGGCTGGACATTTGACGGCCTTTACTGAGTTATCTGGCCGTAGTTTACCGTATCAGAGAGGGGTTCTCAGGCTGTTTTCGGGGGTTATGATGCAGTTTTTCACGATCTGCAGACGTAAAAAAGCCCCGCACTTCCGTGCGGGGCTTCTTCACTT
>NZ_JAPCIM010000018.1:0-252939 GCF_025910055.1 Pantoea sp. JV6
GCCGGTGTTCCGTGTCGATGGAGGCGCATTATAGGGAGTTCGCGCGGGCTGACAAGTGTTTATTACGAAAAGATTATCGTTCGCAGTAATTTTCATCAAATCGCGCTATTTCGCTACGATTTGCCTGGTAACTGTGCAAAATCATTGGCAAAAGTGCTTACCTGCTGCCAGTCCGTATACTCCACTTCTTTCGTCGAATCTGTCTCACCACCGGTCATGCGCATAATCAACTGGATCATGACGCGATCGAACCAGCGATAGCGCGGATAATAGAGCGCGCCTGCGAACACGGCACAGCAATCAGGCTGCCACGGCGAGTGTGCCAGGAACTTCTGCGTATAGGCATTGGTTTCAGGAGAGCGCTTCTCAGGTTTGCGCGCCGTCAGGTTCACCGAAAAGAAACCGCTGGTTCGCTGCTGCAACTCATGAAGGTGTTGTTTAACGAACTTATCGACGACCGGCTGAAAATGGCCATAGCGGATAGATGCGCCAATTAACACGCGATCATACTGTGCCCAGTCAGGCAGAGTGGCATCCTGAATGTTCAGTACATCACACTGCTGCTGCTGACGGATCACATCAGCAATAGAAGAGGCAATCTTCTTGGTTTGTCCGTCGCGAGTGGAATAGAGAATCAGCGCTTTCATGTCAGCATCCTTATTAATTATTCACGCCAGAAAGTAGGCGTGAACAGCACCAGCAAGGTGAATACCTCGAGACGCCCGAACAACATGGTGGAAATAAGAATCCATTTCGCCACGTCATTCATTGAAGTGAAGTTATCAGCTACGACCCCTAAGCCAGGGCCGAGGTTATTGAGCGTCGCGGCAACGGCAGCAAAAGCCGAGAAGTCATCAACACCGGTAGCGATGATCGCCAGCATGCTGATCAGGAACACCAGCGCATAAGCCGAGAAGAATCCCCATACAGCTTCAAGGATACGTTCCGGCAGCGCCCGGTTGCCCAGTTTAATGGTGTAGACCGCATTGGGGTGAACCAGACGCTTAAGCTCACGGTTACCCTGCTTGCATAATAGCAGTATGCGAATCACCTTCAGACCACCGCCGGTTGAACCGGCACAGCCGCCGATAAAGGCGGAGCACAACAGCAGTACCGGCAGGAACAATGGCCAGCGTGCGATGCTGTCGGTCGTGAATCCCGCCGTCGTCGCCATGGAGACCACCTGGAAAAAGGCCTGGTTCAGCGTCTGCCAGCCACTTTCATAGACATTATGGAACCAGAGCACCAGGGTACAGATCAACACCAGCGTCAGCTGAACGCCAATAAACATGCGGAACTCAGGGTCGCGCCAGTACACACGCAGATTGCGTCCGCTTAACATGGCAAAGTGCAGGCCGTAGTTACAGCCTGAGATCAGCAGAAACACCGCCACGATGGTATTGATGGTGCCACTGTTAAAATAGCCGATACTGGCATCATGGGTTGAGAAGCCGCCAATGGCGATAGTCGAGAAACTGTGGCCAATGGCATCAAACGCTGGCATTCCCGCCAGCCACAATGCCAGCGCACAGGCTATCGTCAGCAGGACGTAGATCAGCCAGAGTGTTTTAGCCGTCTCGGCGATACGCGGTCGCATTTTATTATCTTTCAGCGGCCCCGGCATTTCAGCGCGATAGAGCTGCATGCCCCCGACGCCCAGAATCGGCAGTATCGCCACGGCTAATACGATGATCCCCATACCGCCCAGCCACTGCAGCATCTGCCGATAGAAGAGAATCGCCTTAGGCAACGAGTCCAGCCCCACCAGCGTGGTGGCACCGGTGGTTGTCAGGCCAGAGAAAGATTCAAAGAACGCATCCGTCACCGAAAGATGCGGCTGTTCGGCAAAGATAAAGGGCATCGCCCCTACGCTGCCCAGCACCGTCCAGAACAGGACCACAATCAGAAACCCTTCCCGCGGTTTGAGTTCGGTTTTCTTTTTGCGATTCGGCCACCAAAGCAGCGAGCCGATCACCAGCGCCATCATAAAGGTCTGGCTAAACGCCCGCCCTGCGCCATCGCGATAAATTAAGGCGACCAGGCCGGGCAAAATCATCGTCACTGAAAAGAGGATCACCAGCAGACCGACTATGCGGGTAATGGCGCGAAAGTGCATTCAGCCGTTCCTTTAAATAAAAGAGATGAACATCATGGTGTGAGCGGGATCAGCGATAACGCGCCCCGACTAAAGTCTGACAGATTTTTTTTGAACCCGTCGATCTGTCCGTAAGGTACAGCCAGCGTCAACGCAATACGATCCTGAAACTGGCTGTCGGTCACCTTACCTTCAAAACGCTGTACCAGCCGTTCAATATCACTGAGCTGTGCATAGTCACATTGCAAAGTGAACAGCTTCATCGGCACTTTGCGCTGCCGTGGCAGCTGCTTAAGCCCCTGCTGGACGCCACCACCATATGCTTTCACTAAGCCGCCGGTTCCCAGCATGATGCCACCGTAGTAACGCACCACCACAGCGGTAATCTCGCCAATATCCGCGCCCATCAGTTGCGCCAGCATCGGTTTCCCTGCCGTACCCGAAGGTTCACCATCATCAGAGAAACCGAGTTGCTGAGAATCATTCGGCGCGCCCGCTACCCAGGCCCAGCAGTGATGCCGGGCAGTGGGATGCTCGCTTTTAACCTGCTGGACAAACGCGCGCGCTGCCTCTGCACCCTCGGTGTGCGCCAGTAGCGTAATGAAGCGACTCTTTTTGATTGTCTCCTCACTGCTGCTTACTGGCACAGCGGGAATATCAAAGGCCTCCATCAGGCCAGATGCAGATCGCGGGTCATGTTCTCAACGCGATGCGCATGGATCACCACGTTATCCTCGATACGAATCCCGCCATAAGGCCGAAGCGCATCAATGACCTGCCAGTTAAAGTGCTGACTGAAACGACCTTCACGCAGCGGCTTCAGTAACGAATCAATAATATAGAAGCCCGGCTCAATGGTTAATACCATGCCCGGTTGCAGCACGCGGGTGCAGCGAAGATAAGGATATTGCGCTGGCGCGGCGAGATGGGTGCCCTGCTCATCCTGCATAAAACCGGCAACGTCATGGACCTGCAGACCCAGCGGATGCCCCAGGCCATGTGGCATAAACGGACCGGTCAGATCTTCAGCCACCAGCGCTTCTTCGCTGATTCCCTGAACCAGCTCAAACTTCAGCAACATCTTCGCAATACGCTGATGCATCTGAAGGTGGTAATCGGTGTAGCGTACGCCCGGTTTCAGCGTGGCTATCAGGGCCAGCTCTTCAGTGTTCATCGCCTCAACCATTCTGGCATAGAGCGAACTGCTCTGCGCCGCATAGCTGCGGGTCAAATCAGCGGCATAGCCAAGATACTCGGCACCCGCATCAATCAAAAAGCTATGGCGTTTCGCCGGTGGCTGATGATCCAGTCGGGTGTAGTGCAGCACCGCAGCGTGCTCATTCAGCGCAATGATATTGCCGTAAGGTACATCGGTGTCGCGATGACCGGTAGCGGTCAGATACGCCTGATTGATATCGAACTCGCTTAAGCCCGCCGAGAACGCCTCTTTCGCCGCGCGATGACCGGCAACCGCCAGCTTCTGCGCCTGGCGCAGACAGGCGAGTTCATAATCAGTTTTGATGCTGCGATGGAAGTGCAGGAAGTCGATGACCGCTTTGGGATTAATATTGCCAGAGGCAATACCGAGCTGAGATGCACGCGCGTTAACCGGGCCGATATAGGCGACGTTATCACGCTGTGCAGGCAGCAACTGCGCTATCTCATCCGCATTTTTCAGGCCGATAACGTCGATATCCCCGGTCCAGAAGCTATCCGGCAACGGTTCAACGTTATGCCAGTAATCCACCGGAGAGTAGAACCACAGTTTCGGTTTGTTCACCCCATCAATCCAGAGCCAGCAGTTGGGCACCTGCGTCACCGGCACCCAGGCCTTGAACTGCGGATTCACCTTAAACGGATAAGTGTGATCATCCAGAAACACCGTCAACAACTCACCGGAATGGATCAACATCGCATCCAGTTTATTGCGTGCCAGCACCTGCTGCGCCCGTTGTTGCAACGTGGCGATGTGCGCGTGATACAAGGTCTTCAGTGAATCCATTGACGTCTCTCCAGTGTCGCGAAATGGCCGCAGTTTAGCATACCCCTTGCGCAGATGCCGAAGTCGGCGCAGCTGTGATCTTGTTAGCAAATAAGCAAAGACCAGTTTGCAAAAAATTAACATCGCTCCCACACTCACGATCATCTGGTATGACCAGATCACCTTTCGCGGTTTCAGGAGACGCACATGCTCTACCAAGGCGCTAACCTTACTCTTCACTGGCTGGACGATGGCATCGCCGAGCTGGTTTTTGACGCTACGGGCTCGGTCAACAAGCTCGATACGCAAACTGTCGCCAGCCTGGGCGAGGCAATAGCTGTGCTGGAGCAGCAGCCAGAACTGCGCGGCCTGCTGCTGAGCTCCGCTAAACCTGCATTTATTGTAGGGGCAGATATCACCGAGTTCCTTTCACTGTTTGATGCACCCACCGAAAAGCTGAGCCAGTGGCTGAGTTACGCCAACAGCATTTTCAATCGTCTGGAAGATTTGCCGGTACCGACTCTGGCCGCCATTGACGGCTATGCACTGGGCGGCGGATGTGAATGCGTACTGGCAACCGATCTGCGTATCGCTACTGCGGACGCCCGTATTGGCCTGCCGGAAACCAAACTCGGCATCATGCCGGGATTTGGCGGCAGCGTGCGATTGCCGCGCCTGCTGGGTGCCGACAGTGCGCTGGAAATTATTGCGGCGGGAAAAGATGTCGATGGCAATGCCGCTCTTAAACTCGGTCTGGTCGATGCGGTGGTGTCTCGCGAGAAACTGCGTGAGGCGGGGATCATCATGCTTAAGGCCGCTGCCACTGATGGCAGCTGGCGCGCACGCCGGGCCCCTAAGCTGGCTCCGCTGAAACTCAGCCCGATTGAAGCGGCCATGAGCTTCACTATCGCGAAAGCCATGGTGCTGCAAACCGCAGGCAAGCATTATCCCGCTCCGCTGATGGCGGTAAAAACCATTGAAGCCGCAGCCAGCCTTGGCCGCGATGACGCGCTGAAACTTGAAACCGCAGCGTTTGTGCCGCTGGCCCAGTCTGATGAAGCACGCGCGCTGGTCGGCATCTTCCTCAACGACCAGTATGTGAAAGGTCTGGCGAAAAAGCGCGGCAGCGAAAGCGGCGCACCCGCTCAGGCAGCGGTACTGGGCGCAGGCATCATGGGTGGCGGCATCAGCTACCAGTCTGCGTGGAAAGGCGTGCCGGTCAGAATGAAAGATATTAATCCACAGGCGTTAACGCTGGGGATGAACGAAGCCAGCAAGCTGCTCAATAAGCTGCTGGAACGCGGCAAAATCGACGGCAACAAACTCGCCAGTGTGATCGCCACTATCCAGCCCACGCTGGATTACGCCGGTTTTGAACAGGCTGATGTGGTGGTTGAAGCGGTGGTAGAGAATCCGCTGATCAAGGCAAAAGTGCTGGCGGAAACCGAACAGCATCTGCGTGAGGATGCGATTCTGGCCTCCAATACCTCGACCATTCCCATCAGCCAGCTGGCGCAGGCGCTGCAGCGTCCTGAAAACTTCTGCGGCATGCACTTCTTCAATCCGGTACCGCGTATGCCGCTGGTAGAGGTGGTTCGTGGCGAGAAAACCAGTGAAGCGACCCTGAGCAAAGTGGTGGCCTGGGCCAGCAAAATGGGCAAAACCCCGATCGTAGTGAATGACTGTCCGGGCTTCTTTGTTAACCGGGTGCTGTTCCCCTACTTCGCCGCTTTCAGCCTGCTGCTGCGCGACGGCGCCGATTTCCGTCAGATTGATAAAGTGATGGAAAAACAGTTTGGCTGGCCGATGGGCCCCTCATGGCTGCTGGATGTGGTCGGCATCGATACCGCGCACCACGCGCAAAGCGTCATGGCTGACGGTTTCCCGGATCGTATGAAGCATGACTATCGTGATGCGATCGATCTGCTGTTTGATGCCGGTCGTTTTGGCCAGAAAAATGGCAAAGGCTTCTGGCGCTGGGAAGAAGATAAAAAGGGCAAGCTGACAAAAGTGGCTGATACCGAAGTGGATACGCTGCTGGAGCAGGTCTGCCAGCCTAAGCGGGTCTTCAGCGACGAAGAGATCCTGAATCGCATGATGCTGCCAATGCTGAATGAAGTAGTGCGCTGCCTGGAAGAGAAGATTATTGCCTCGCCAGCGGAAGCGGATATGGCGCTGGTCTATGGTCTCGGCTTCCCGCCTTTCCGTGGCGGCGCTTTCCGCTATCTCGATACCCTGGGCAACAGCAATGTGGTGGATCAGGCCCGGCGTTATAGCGCGCTCGGTGGCTTATATGCCCTGCCTGCGCTGCTGGTGCAGAAAGCCCATCAGCATGAAAGCTGGTATCCCGCCGCCAAACCGATTGATGAAGCCGCGCTGAAAAGCGCCTGAGGGCAAAAAGATGGAAAATGTGGTGATTATTGATGCGGTGCGCACGCCAATGGGACGTTCAAAAGGCGGCGCCTTTCGTCACGTGCGCGCTGAAGATCTCTCTGCGCACCTGATGCGCGAACTCCTGAGCCGCAACCCGGCGGTGAACCCGACATCACTGGACGATATCGTCTGGGGCTGCGTACAGCAGACGCTGGAGCAGGGATTTAATATCGCGCGTAACGCCGCGCTACTGGCCGAAATCCCGCATTCAGTGCCGGCCACCACCGTCAACCGACTGTGTGGCTCTTCAATGCAGGCGCTGCATGATGCGGCCCGCGCCATTATGGTCGGCGATGCGCAGTGCTGTCTGATCGGTGGCGTGGAGCATATGGGACATGTGCCGATGAATCACGGCGTCGACTTTCATCCCGGTCTGGGCCGTACTGTGGCAAAAGCAGCAGGCATGATGGGCTTAACGGCTGAAATGCTGGCGCGGATGCATCATATCAGCCGTGAGCAGCAGGATGCATTTGCCCTGCGTTCACACCAGCGGGCCTGGCAGGCCACCCAGCGTGGGGACTTTGCAACAGAGATTGTCGCCACCTATGGTCACGACAGCGACGGCATTCTTAAACGCTATGACTTCGATGAGGTGATTCGCGAGGAGACCAGCGCCGAAGGACTGGCGGCACTCAAACCCGCCTTCGATCCGGTTAACGGCACCGTCACGGCGGGTACATCGTCGGCGTTGTCAGATGGCGCGGCCGCCATGCTGGTCATGAGTGAATCACGCGCCCGTGAGCTGGGGCTGACACCGCGTGCGCGCATCCGCAGCATGGCGGTGGTGGGCTGTGATCCTTCGATAATGGGTTATGGACCGGTACCGGCCAGCAAACTGGCATTGAAACGGGCGGGACTGAGCGTCAGTGATATCGATGTGTTTGAGCTGAATGAAGCCTTTGCCGCGCAGACGCTGCCGTGTATCAAGGACTTAGGTTTGCTGGAACGGATGGATGATAAGGTCAATCTGAATGGCGGCGCGATTGCGTTAGGCCATCCGCTGGGCTGCTCCGGCGCACGCATCAGCACAACGTTGCTGAATATTATGGAGCGACGCGATGCCCGTTTTGGCCTCGCCACCATGTGCATCGGACTGGGTCAGGGCATTGCGACCGTATTCGAGCGTCTGTAATACGTTGAGTCTTACTTTGTCAGATTTACCCGCCGTAAACCGGCGGGTTTTTTCTGTCTGCTACAGGCTGCTACAGGGAATCAGATAAAGGCAAACGCATCGCCATACATCTGTGACTCCACCGCGCCACGCTCGGCACAGAAACGATCGCGGGCAATCTTCGCCATCTCAAAACGTCCGGCGATGTAGATCTCATGCTCGCTCAGCGTACTGAAGTCCTGCATTACTGCCGTCAGTACCGTGCCTGAACGGCCCTGCCAGCCCGCTTCAGGTTGCTCGACAACCGGAATCACCTTCAGGTTCGGGTGCTTCACCGCCAGCGCATCCAGCTCTTCCAGATCGTACAAATGCTTGAGCTCACGTCCGCCCCAGTAAATGGCGATATCGCGCTCTGGCTGTTCCGCTAGGGCAGTGAGCAGAATCGAACGGGCATAGGAGAAACCGGTGCCGCCTGCAATCAGGATCAGCGGCTTGCTGCTCTCTTCACGCAGCCAGGCATCGCCGTGCGGCATATCAACCGTAATCTGGCGATCGTTACGGATGCGATCCATGACGGCCATGGCATAGAGGTTCAGATCGGACGCGCCGATATGCAACTCAATGATATCTTTTTCCATCGGCGTTGAGGCCAGTGAGAACGGACGCTTGTCACGCTCGTCCATCACTACCATCAGATACTGTCCCGCGCGAAAACTGAATTCCGCTTCAGGGATCAGGCGAACGCGATAGACCGTGTCGGTAATCGCCTCAACCGAAGTTACTTTACAGCTTAACGTTGTCATGCGTTCCCTCTGTCGGGTCGTCTTTATGGTTGTGCTCGCCATCAACGCTGTGGCGGCTGATCAAAAATACCTAGCTCATCCCAGATAGCATCAATGCGCGCGGTGACCGCAGGATCTTTAACGATAGGTGTACCCCATTCGCGCTGCGTTTCACCTGGCCACTTATTGGTCGCATCCATCCCCATCTTCGATCCCAGCCCGGAAACGGGCGAAGCGAAATCGAGATAATCGATTGGGGTATTTTCCACTAATACCGTATCGCGGGCCGGATCCATACGCGTGGTGATCGCCCAGATCACGTCGTTCCAGTCACGCGCATTAACGTCATCGTCACACACAATAACAAATTTGGTGTACATGAACTGCCGCAGAAACGACCAGACGCCAAACATGACACGTTTGGCATGCCCCGCGTACTGCTTTTTAATCGTCACGACCGCCAGCCGGTATGAACACCCTTCTGGCGGCAGATAGAAGTCCACGATCTCCGGGAACTGCTTCACCAGAATCGGCACCAGCACTTCATTCAGCGCCACCCCCAGCACCGCAGGTTCATCTGGCGGACGGCCGGTATAGGTGGAGTGATAGATAGGCTTATGGCGCTGCGTAATATGCGTAACGGTAAACACCGGGAAGCTATCTACTTCATTGTAGTAGCCGGTGTGGTCGCCGTAAGGTCCTTCCGGCGCCATATCGCCCGCTTCGATATACCCTTCCAGCACGATTTCCGCGCTGGCAGGAACTTCGAGATCGTTCGAGAGGCATTTCACTACTTCGGTTTTATTGCCGCGCAGTAAACCGGCAAACGCATATTCTGACAGCGTATCAGGCACCGGTGTCACCGCACCGAGGATAGTGGCAGGATCGGCACCCAGCGCCACCGAGACCGGAAAACGCTCACCCGGATGCGCTTTCGTCCACTCCAGATAGTCGAGCGCGCCGCCACGGTGCGACAGCCAGCGCATGATCAGACGATTTTTGCCGATCACCTGCTGCCGGTAGATCCCAAGATTCTGCCGCTCTTTGTGCGGGCCGCGCGTTACGGTCAGCCCCCAGGTAATCAGCGGTGCCGCATCGCCCGGCCAGCACTTCATCACCGGAATCCGCGTCAGATCGACTTCATCGCCGCTGAACACCTCTTCCTGACAGGGTGCGTTGCGCAGGCGTTTGGTCGGCATGTTCAGGACCTGCTTAAACTGCGGCATCTTATCGAACAGATCGCGGAAGCCTTTTGGCGGCTCCGGCTCTTTCAGGAAGGCCAGCAGTTTACCCACTTCACGCAGTGCGCTGACCTCTTCCTGGCCCATGCCCATTGCCACACGCTTTGGTGTGCCGAACAGATTGCACAGCACCGGCATGTCGTACCCTTTCGGGTTTTCAAACAGCAGAGCCGGGCCACCGGCACGCAGAGTGCGGTCGGCGATTTCGGTCATTTCCAGTTCAGGATCGATTGACTGGGTAATGCGCTTTAGCTCACCGCGCTGTTCGAGCAGCGCGAGAAAGTCTCTTAAATCGTGATATTTCATGCGGCTTTAGCTTTCCGGCCAGAGTGAATCGGCCATTATAGGTCTGATTAAGCGGTTATGCTGAGGTTTATATGGGAGCGTCATACGCACTGAAAGGGAACCAGCGGTTGTAACGCGCGGGCATCGTGATACCCCTGAATCGGCTCGCCGTGGCGAAACAGTTTAAAATCTTCGTTTCGCACGCTGTGATAGCGCAGCTGATTGTCGTGAACGTGCAGAAAACTGCCTTCACGCAGTGCAATCACCGACTCAGTCGGATTAACTGCACAGAACTCTGCCAGCCGTTCGTCACGGGTTTCGCCCATATGACCGCTGACGCTGGCATCCAGATAATGGGGATTAATCTGCACCGGAAAGAGTCCCAGCGCAGGCAGCACCACGCTGCTGCGCACCGGCATATCGTTCGTGGTACGGATTGAGGGCGTCGCCACGTTGCAGCCTGCGCTCCAGCCGACATAAGGTACCTGCCGCTCCCGCACCGCGCGCTGAATCGCCCCGATCAGACCCTGCTCATGCAGCATCTGATTCAGGAACCAGGTGTTGCCGCCGCTGACTAAAATCAGCTCTGCCTGCGCAATCGCTTCAGCCGGTGAGGCGAATGCCTGAACCCGCTCAACCTGAATGCCCAGAGAGGCACTGAGTTCGGCGGCGCGTTGCTGCTGATCGCCACGAATAATCGCGTAGGGGATCAGTACCGCCGAGCGGATAGCGCGTCGGGCGATCATGGCGTGCAGCTGCGGCTGCGCATAGCCCAGCAGCGGCGCATCATCCGCCAGCTTGCCGTTGCTCAACAGAAAGAGTTCCATCAGAGGATCCTTTTGCAGATGTGATGGACATTGAGTCTGATACAGAGCAATAGCAGACGTCAATTTTCAGTCACCTTTTCTGCTGCCATCGGGCATCTTAAGAAAAGTCTCAGTTTATTTTCTTTGCGGGACGCTTTACCCTGCCCCTGCGCTATAACTCTGGCAACAGGTTTGCTATTCTTAGCGTCCATTCAATGGGAGCAGTTATGGAATCCTGGTACTTACTCTATTGCAAACGTGGACAGCTACTGCGCGCGAAGGAGCATCTGGAGCGGCAGGAAGTGCATTGCCTCAGCCCGATGATCGCTCTGGAAAAGATCGTGCGCGGTAAACGCACCACCGTGAGTGAGCCCCTGTTCCCGAATTATCTGTTTATCGAGTTTGATCCGGAAGCCATTCACACCACGACGATCAGCAGCACCCGTGGCGTCAGCCACTTCGTGCGCTTTGGCACGACGCCCGCGACCGTGCCTTCAGCCGTGATTGAAGCGCTGGAAACAGACGTCCCGCAAATCCTGCTTGACCCTGAAACGCCGCAAAGCGGTGATGAAGTGGTCATCACCGACGGGACGTTTGAAGGGCTGCGCGCCATCTTTGCCGAGCCGGATGGTGAAACGCGCTCAATTCTGTTGCTTAATTTGCTGAACAAGCAGGTAATGCGCAGCGTCGACAACAAGCAGTTTCGCAAGATTTAAGCCAGTCTGAATAACGTCCGCGCATTATGGTCGATGCGGGTCGCCAGTTCCTCAGCACTCTCACCACGCCATGTCGCCACCTGGTGCACAATATGCGGTAAAAAGCAGGGTTCATTACGGCGCGAAGTCGGGCGTGGACGCATGTCGCGCGGCAGCAGATATGGGGCATCCGTTTCCAGCAGCAGGCGATCGGCCGGAATCAGTGGCAGCAGCTCGCGCAACTCCAGACCACGGCGCTCATCGCATACCCAGCCCGTAATCCCTACCGATAATCCCATGCCCAGACAGGCTTCCAGTTCGTCACGCGTGCCGGTAAAGCAGTGGATTACCGCGCCAGGCAGTTTTGGCAGCCAGGGCGCCAGCACTGCGGCGAAACGCGCATGGGCTTCGCGGCAGTGCAGAAAGACCGGCATATTGAGTTCTGCCGCCAGAGCCAGCTGCGCATCAAACGCATACTCCTGCTGCTCATGAGCCGACAGATTGCGATTGAAATCGAGTCCGCATTCACCGATGGCAACAACTTCCGGTTTTTCAGCCAGGCGACGCAGGGTGCTGGCAATTTCCGTTGACCATTCGCTGGCATGATGAGGATGAACGCCCGCGGTAGACCAACAGAAGCCCGCTTGATCTTCAGCCAGTCGCTGAGCCTGCTGGCTCTCCAGCGCGTTAGTGCCGGTAATAAGCATGCCGGTGACGCCCGCATCACGCGCGCGTTTAACCACCTTTTGCCGGTCGGAGGCGAATTGCGTGCTGGTCAGGTTTACACCGATATCAAACATAATTTTTCCCACAGTTTATAAACAAAAACCGCCCATCAGGGCGGTTTGGATTAATCGCTTCCCGCCAGTGCGGGTAAAGCTGTCCGCATCAGGAGTCGGTATTCTCTTCTTCATCCTGTAACCGGCGGCCTTTACCCACATAGTAACGGGAAAAGAATACGCCGACTTCAAACAGGCAGTACATCGGAATAGCGAGCAAAGTTTGGGAAAAAACATCCGGCGGTGTGAGCAACATCCCGACCACGAAGGCGCCCACCAGAATATAGGGACGTTTCTTCTTCAACTCTTCCGGGCTGGTGATACCGGTCCAGCACAGCAACACAATCGCCACCGGCACTTCAAACGCCACGCCAAATGCCATAAACAGCGTCATGACAAAATCGAGGTATTTGGAGATATCCGTTGCTACAGTCACGCCGATCGGCGCTGTCTTGGTGAAAAAACCAAATGCCAGCGGGAAGACCACGAAATAGGCAAAGGCCACGCCGAAGTAGAACAGGAAGGTGCTGGAAAACAGCAGCGGCATAACCAGCCTGCGCTCATGACGGTAAAGCGCCGGGGCGACAAATGCCCAGACCTGATAAAGGATCACCGGCACCGCAAGAAACACCGACACTATAATGGTCAGCTTAATCGGGGTGAAAAACGGTGAGGCCACATCGGTCGCGATCATGCTGGAGCCCACCGGCATCTGGCTGATTAGCGGTGCCGCAACCAGCTGGTAGATGTCGTTGGCGAAATAAACCAGCACCAGGAAAATCGCTAATACGGCGATGATGCAGTTCAGTAGTCGCTTACGCAGCTCAATCAGATGACTGATGAGCGGTTGGGTATCTTCAACGGCCATTATCGTTCATCACTTGCAGAAGAGGGGGTAGCGGACTGACGCGCAGGATCGGCCGGCCTGGCGACGTCGCCAGTGGGTGCCTGTGCCGGTGCGCTGGCCACAGCGGTTGGTGCGGCAGAGGATTGCGCCGCCGGACCTGATGAAACCGCTGAAGAAGCCGGTGCCGGAGCAGTGGCGACGGCTGAAGGTGCGGCAGAGGATTGCACCGCCGGACCTGAGTCTGAAACCTCAGACGGTGTCTGTGCCGGGGCACTGGCCTGGTGTTCTGCTGTAGCCGGTGTCGCCGAAGGCTCAGCCGGAGCAGGCGCGGGCCTGTGCTGAGCCGAATGGATGGTGTTTGCCTCGTCTTCCTCTTTTTCAATGTCGATGCTCTGACTGACCGAGCGTTTCATTGAATCCGCAGTTTTACGCAGCTCTTCCATCGACTCTTTCAGCTCTGGTGAGAGCGTGCCACGGCCCGCTTCTTCCACCTTTTTCAGGCTCTCCTGCAACTCCTGCAGCTTGAGCTCCTGCGCCAGTTCATGTTGTACATTGGCTGCCAGCGAACGAATCGCCCTGATCCAGCCGACCACGGTTTTCACCGCAACCGGTAAACGTTGCGGGCCGAGTACAATCAGCCCGATCACGAACACCAATACCAGTTCACTAAAACCAATATCAAACACGGTTTACACCTGCTTGTCGTTCTTGGCTTCTTCTTTGTTAGCCGAAGTTTGCTGTTTGTCCGCCAGCGTTTTGGCAGCGAAGTCAGCGTCCTGCTCTTTCGGTTGATCCTTTTTGTCGTCCTCGTCACCCATGGCTTTTTTGAAGCCACGAATCGAAGAACCCAAATCTGAACCCAGATTACGTAATTTGTTGGTACCGAACAGAAGTACAACAATCACGGCAATGATTAACAATTGCCAGATACTGATACCGCCCATGAGATAGCCTCTAATATTCTGTGAAAACGATGAGGTAATGCACCACAGAGTGCCCTTTTCAACCGGGCCTGAGCCAGCGACATTACCTTTTTTTAGACGGGCGTGACAATCAGTTTGTCTTACGCCAGCCGATTAACCAGGAGACAATTCCTGCTGCCATCAACACCGCCGGGAAAAAGTCCCAATCCGGTCGGGTGAGCAGCACAGCCGTTCCGCTTAACAGCAACGTTGCACCGACGCCGAACAGGTAACGCGCCTGATGGTGCCGGACGCGCTGCGCATTCATATCGCCCACTAATTTATCGACGCTGTGCCGCAAAAGTTTGTGCTGGCGCATGCTGTCGTAAAACAGCTCCGGCAGCTCAGGGAGCTTCTCAGCCCAGAATGGCGCTTTCTCTTTTACCGCACGGATAATAGCCGGTAATCCCACCTGATCTTTGATCCACTCTTCCAGGAAGGGCTTGGCTGTCTTCCACAGGTCGAGCTGCGGATAGAGCTGACGGCCGATGCCTTCAACATAGAGCAGCGTTTTTTGCAGCAGGACCAGCTGCGGCTGCACTTCCATATTAAAGCGGCGTGCGGTGTTGAACAGGTTCAGCAGCACATGCCCGAAGGAGATTTCAGCCAGCGGTTTTTCAAAAATCGGCTCGCAGACCGTACGAATCGCAAACTCGAAATCTTCTACGTTGGTATCGGGCGGCACCCAGCCTGAGTCAACGTGCAACTCCGCGACCTTACGGTAGTCACGGTTGAAGAAGGCGATAAAGTTTTCAGCCAGATAGCGCTTATCTTCTTTGTTCAGTGAACCCACGATACCGCAATCGATGCCGATATATTGTGGATCTTCCGGATGTTCATAGCTGACAAAAATATTGCCAGGATGCATATCCGCATGGAAGAAGCTGTCGCGGAAGACCTGGGTGAAGAAGACCTGCACGCCACGTTCTGCCAGCAGCTTCATATTAACGCCATGACGCTCCAGCGTGGCAACATCTGAAATCGGAATGCCGTAGATGCGCTCCATCACCATCATGGTTTCGCTGCAGTAGTCGGAATAGACTTCCGGCACATAGAGCATGCGGCTATCTTCAAAATTCCGGCGCAGCTGAATGGCGTTGGCCGCTTCACGTAACAGATTCAGCTCATCAAGCAGGGTTTTCTCATAATCGCGCACCACTTCAACCGGACGCAGACGACGGCCATCCGGCAACAGGCGCGGGACCCAGCGGGCCAGGCGATAGATCAGCTTCATGTCCGCCCGAATCACCGGCAAAATATCGGGGCGAATCACTTTGATCACCACTTTCTTGCCAGTTGATTTCAGCGTAGCGGTGTGCACCTGCGCAATGGATGCCGAAGCCAGTGGCTTGATATCAAAATCATCAAACCAGGTTTCAATCGGCGCGCCCATTGAAGCTTCAATCTGCGCTTTGGCTTTGACGCCATCGAACGGCGCAACACGGTCCTGCAGGATCGCCAGTTGATCGGCAATCAGCGGCGGGAAGAGATCACGACGGGTCGACAGCATCTGGCCAAACTTGATCCAGACCGGACCCAGCTGCTCCATCGCCATGCGCATACGTGCGCCGATCGGTTCATGCTGATGCAGATTAGGGATCCAGAAAACAGAGCGACGCCACAGGCGGAACAGGAAAGTGAGGCGTGTCTGAGGAATCAGTTCATCAAGGCCATAGGTCAGAAACACCTTCATGATCAGATATAAGCGGCGGATCTCTCCAAAACTCATTTTGCCTCCAGCTGCGCCAGACGCGCATCAAGCGCCTCAAGCGAACGTTCCATCGCATCGACCTCCTCAGAAAACCAGGCTAATTCCAGCGAGCCAGGCGCAACACGCCACTCTTCGGTTATGGCCTGTCCGAGATAATCCTGGCGACGCTGCACTTCACCTTTGAAAAAGCGTAATGCCTGTTGTGAGCGCTGGCTGATCCCCTGTGCGGCGATATCGCCGACCCAGGGAGCCAGATATTCTGCCGGATCCAGCTCAGCCAGATCCATCAGCGCAGAGAACTGCTGCACCACCTGCAGGTCACCTTCAACCTGCAGTTCACCGCTGCGGATCAGCGGCGTCAGCTGCTGGCGATCGCGCAGCTTCGGCAGGGTTTTCAGCGAGGTGATCACCGTGCAGTCACTGCGATCCTGCCAGTCAGCCAACACATCGACCTGCTGTTCACTGAAGACCAGCACCAGCGGATGAGAGAACTCATTCAGGCGCAGCGTCAGCACTTTGCCATTCAGGCGTTGCCGCGCCGGTTTCAGGCCACGATCGCGATAGAGAATACGGTTCAGCGCCGTTTCCAGGCCCGCGGTAATCAAGGGCGTCAGGTTCATTACCATCTCACTCAGAACTTAAATCCACGATGCAGCGCCACAATGCCGCCGGTCATATTGGAGTAAGTGGTATTTTCAAAACCGACATCGTTCATCATCGCTTTCAGGGTCTCCTGATCGGGATGCATGCGGATCGATTCGGCCAGATAGCGATAGCTCTCTGCATCCTGCGCCACCAGCTGTCCGATACGCGGCAGAATATGGAACGAGTAGGCGTCATACGCTTTGCTCAGCGGATCCAGGACGGGTTTAGAGAACTCCAGCACCAGCAGGCGTCCGCCCGGCTTGAGTACCCGGAACATAGAGGCCAGCGCCTTCTCTTTTTCCGTAACGTTACGCAGGCCAAAAGAGATGGTAATGCAGTCGAAATAGTTATCAGGGAAAGGCAGGGCTTCGGCATTGGCCTGTACGTAACTCACATTGCCGACCACGCCCTGATTGCGCAGCTTTTCGCGGCCCATCTTCAGCATGGAACTGTTGATATCGGCCAGTACAACCTGACCCGTTTCGCCCACCAGGCGAGAAAATTTAGCCGTCAGATCGCCGGTACCCCCCGCCAGATCCAACACGCGCTGACCGCGACGTACGCCGCTGCTGTCAATGGTAAAACGCTTCCAGATACGATGGACGCCAAACGACATCAAATCGTTCATCAGGTCATATTTTGCCGCTACGGAGTGAAACACGTCCGCGACTTTGTCAGCTTTTTCGCTTTTGGCGACCGTCTGAAAGCCAAAATGGGTAGTTTCCTGCTGTGATTCATCTGCCATCGGTTTTACCTGCTCCACAAACAATACTTCCCGAAGTGTATCAGAGTCACGGAAGTCAGGCACGCTGCGCCCATACTATTCGTGGAGGCGCCTCACATGCATCTCACTCTCATCCGCATCACTGTCATCATCTGCGTCATCAGCCGCCCGGTTTTCCGGCATGGCACGTTCGGCCAGCTGAGGATTGATTGGTCGTTTGATCTCCACGCCCAGCGCTCGAAATCCTTCAGTCTGCGCAATCAGATTGCCGCGCCCTTCTGACAGCTTTTTCATCGCCTCGCGATAGCTGTTTTGCGCCTTATCCAGGCTGTGACCAATGCCGCTCATGTCATCGACAAACAGCCGCATCTTGTCATAGAGCCGCGTTGCCCGATCGGCAATACGCTGTGCATTGCGGCTCTGATGCTCATAGCGCCACAGATTATTAATGGTACGCAACGCCACCAGCAGCGTGGTGGGGCTGACCAGCATGATGTTCTGCTGCAGCGCCTCACCAATCAGCTCAGGCTGGCGGTCAATGGCCAGCAAAAAGGCGGGCTCCACCGGGATAAACATCAGCACATAATCCAGCGATCGTAAGCCGGGCAATTGTTGATAATCTTTTCGTCCCAGCAGGCGGATGTGCGCCCGCATGGCAGCGACATGTTCCTGAATAGCCTGCTCTCGTTCGATCTCATCATCCGCATTGAAGTAGCGCTCATAGGCCACCAGCGTCATTTTGGCGTCCACCACCACATCTTTGCCCTGCGGCAGGCGCACAATCACATCCGGCTGCATCCTGCCCTGCTGTTCTGACTGAATGCTCACCTGGGTTTCATATTCGTAGCCTTCACGCAGTCCGGAAGCTTCCAGTACCCGGCTCAGCACCACTTCACCCCAGTTACCCTGGATTTTATTATCGCCCTTCAGCGCTTTGGTCAGGTTAAGCGCCTCCTGCGCCATCTGCGCATTCAGCTGCTGTAACTGCCGGATTTCATGGGTCAGGGTATGTCGCTCACGCGCTTCTGCGCCAAAGCTTTCATGAACCTGACGACGGAAGCCATCAAGCTGTTCACGCAACGGACCAATCAGCCCGTCCAGACTTTGCCGGTTCTGTTCATCGACGCGACGGCCGCTGTTTTCGAAAATACGGTTGGCGAGGTTTTCAAACTGGGCGCTAAGGCGTTGTTCGCTGTTGGTCAGCAGGCGCTGTTTCTCTTCTGCGGCGAAACGGGTCTCTTCAAGGCGAATGGTCACCTCACGCAGCTCCGCTTCCTGTGCGCTGTTGACCTCCAGCTGATTGCGCAGTTCACGATTAAGCTGCTCACTTTCATTACGCCAGTAATCAAGCTGTTGCAGCCGCTCATTGGCACCGCTCAGCGCGCCGTGCAGCTGACGAAGCTCCTGCTCACGCTGCTGCGTCTGCTGCTGAAGCTGTTCGATTTGCTGCTGCTGACGCTGTTGCGCCTCTTCCTGCAGACGGCGCTCGGTCTGGAAACTGGCGACCTGATGGCCGGCACGTAACTGTGCCAGCATCCAGCCAATCCCTAACCCGGCAAGCGCCAGACAGGCGCTGATAATGATGTGCTGATCCATGATTTCCCCCGCGACTCAGGCTGCTGAGGGAAAGGTAGAGTCGCACTGTATGAATGTCCAGATAATTTTAACAGGATTCAGCGCCTTACAGCGCCGTCACCGTAAGCTTGCCAGCCTGCCACTCATCAATCAGGAAAAACGGCATGGGCAATAGCCATTCACCCTTTTTAACCTGCGCCAGATAGTGCCAGGTTGTCCCGCCCGAGGTGATCGCGACGCGCTGTCTGCTTCCCTCAGCGGCGCTGGATTTGCCGGTCATACTGGCAAAACCGGCATTGCTGCCCACATGGAAATGCGGCGTCTGCCAGCGCACGGGGGCATGGTCAGGCCACGGCTGGGCGTGATGAAAATGAAACAGTTCATCGTGGCTCAGGAGGCTTTCACGCACCGTCGGCCACAACGCTACCTTGAGGAAATATTGATCGGTGAAGCGCTGGCTGCCCTGATACTGCGCAATGAAATCGCGCATCGCCTGTTCCACATCCCGGAAGACGCCGTGACAGCCGCCCCACATCCCTGCCAGCAGCAGCTCAGTATGGGAGAAGTAGTCACGCATATGGTGGAACCAGTAAGGCGACGCCAGCCAGGCGTTAACCGCTGCCGCTTCGCGCTCCGAGAGCAGCGAGTCGGCATCACGCACGATAAAACGCTTCACGCCCGGATCGTCCATTACCAGGAAACGCCACAGGGTCGGAAACAGCGTTTTCTCGTGAGACATATCGATCAGCTGGACGTGCGGCTGGTCAAGGCGCTGCCAGACATGCTGCGGCACGCTGTCATCGAGATAGATGCGGCAGACCCAGCCGGGATAGAGCTCAGGCGCCACTTCAACGTTTTTGATTAAGGTTTCACAGTAGCGCGGCTGATCGCCATAGAGGCAGAAAGCGATGACATTCTGGTGCGGATGAGTGAGATCGACAGGCTCCGGTTGCGGAGCGGGAAACGCGGCGCGCTGCCCCTGACTGAAACGCGCATCAGAGCGCATCAGCGAGGCCAGCCCATGACGCGCCACCTCGTCCTTTTTATCCAGCCAGCCACACACTTCGGTCAGGCCATCCAGCCAGGTTTCAGAGGCGGTAGCCTGTACAGCGGGCGGTGACTGATAAATCTTCTGGTAGATTTTGTACGATTTATTGTACTGACCCAGACGCAGCAGGCAGAGCGCGTAGTCGCTCAGCACCTGCATCTGATTGGGCATCGTGCGCAATACCTCTTCACAGCATTGAGCGGCCAGCGCATAGTCGCCCTGTTGCATGGCGGCGCGAAAACGTTCGGCACTGCGTTCCAGCATGGCTTTGAGTGCGGCCGGATTAGCACCAGGGGCAGGACGTCGGACGGGAATAGTATTGCGCATAAAAACTCTCAGGTTTCACTGATGTTACGCGCCGTTAACTACCGGCAGCAGGTTTTGAGTCTGGACAAAAAACCTGCTGCCAGACGCGGTCGTTATAGTAAGCGACGCGCCGCTTCGACCACAATCTTCACTGCGTCACTTTCTGTCTGTTTCATGGTGACCGCATCCGGGATCTCTTTCTGAGTGCGGTTCACAATCACGCCCGCCACCATGCCGGCTCGCAGACCCTGGCTGGCGCACATGGTTAACAGTGTAGCGGATTCCATCTCATAGTTGAGAACGCCCATCTCCTGCCACTCTTTCATCGATCCCCTGAAGCGACTGACTACGCGGCCCGAGACGGTGTCGTAGCGCTCCTGACCCGGATAGAAGGTGTCAGAAGAGGCGGTGATGCCGATATGCGTTTTCGCGCCACAAGCTTCTGCGGCGGCAACCAGCGCGGTGGTGCAGGCGAAATCAGCCACTGCCGGGAACTCCATCGGCGCAAAATGCAGGCTGGCCCCGTCCAGGCGAACAGACGCAGTGGTCACCAGCACATCGCCGACATTGATATGCGGCTGGATAGCGCCCGTGGTACCGACACGCAGGAAGGTACGTACGCCAAGCTGTGCCAGCTCTTCGACCGCAATCGAGGTAGACGGACCGCCAATGCCGGTTGAGCAGACCACGACCGGCTTACCATCAATTTTTGCCAGCCAGGAGGTAAATTCACGGTGTGAGGCGAGATGCGTGGCATCTTCCATCAGTCCGGCAATTTTCTTCACGCGCTCCGGATCGCCCGGCACAATCGCCAGGGTGGCGCCCTGCAGATCGGCTTTGGTCAGGCCAAGATGGAAAACGTCAGACTGTGTCATTTTCAGACTCCTGTTAAGGGAAGGTAGCGCGCCACTCTACGCCAGCACGCCCAATAAATATGTGACAACATTCACTTAAGAAAATGAAAGTTACATTTCCCGAAAGATAAATTGTGACAACAATCACACAATAGCATCTTCCTGGTGCGGATAGCTCTCAGTGGGGCTGTGCCAGGGTCAGCGCAATGTTAAAGAGAAGGATGATTTTATTCGCTGTTGATTCTGTGACCCGACACCTGGCGCATACGCTTTCCGGCCAGGCTATAGTTACGTGATTGCGCAAATGCTTGCACGGAGAGAATAATGAAACCCAGTGATAATATGGCACAAAAACCGGCGACGGGCGGCTTTGCCCCTGCCGTGCAGCCCACCGCCTCCACCACCATCATTACCGACAGCCCGGCGATTCACGCGGGAGAAACCTCAGTGCCCAGTCAGGGCGAAAACATGCCGGCATTCTTTGCAAAACCCCAGTCCGCGGAAGGCCCATGGCCAGTCGTACTGGTAGTGCAGGAGATCTTTGGTGTGCATGAACACATCCGGGATATCTGCCGCCGCCTGGCGCTGGAAGGCTATCTGGCGATTGCGCCTGAGCTCTATTTCCGCGAGGGCGATCCCGCTGAGTATAACGATATCCCGACGCTGTTCAGCGAGCTGGTCAGCAAAGTGCCTGACAGCCAGGTGCTGGCCGATCTCGATCATGCCGCCAACTGGGCCGCACGCAACGGCGGCGATATTCGTCGCATGGGCATCACCGGTTTTTGCTGGGGTGGTCGCATCAGCTGGCTCTACGCCGCGCATAACCCGCAACTGCGCGCCGCCGTGGCGTGGTATGGACGACTGACCGGTGAGCGTACGCTGAAGCAGCAGAAACATCCTATTGATATTGCGGTCGACCTGAATGCGCCGGTATTAGGTTTGTATGGTGGCCAGGATGAGGGTATCCCGCTGGAGAGCGTCGAGCAGATGCGTCAGGCACTGCATGCCGCCAATGCAACCGCAGAGATCATCGTCTATCCCGAAGCGGGCCATGCCTTTAATGCTGACTATCGTGCAAGCTACCATGCTGAATCTGCCAATGATGGCTGGCAGCGGATGCTGGCCTGGTTCAGGCAGTATGGTGTTGCATCGCAGTAAATGAAAAAGGGGCGCGTCTGCGCCCCTGATTTTTTCGTCCACCAGACCCGATTCCCTACGCCGTTTCTCCACGCAATTTCTTCGCCGCCGTCACCATGTTCGCCAGCGCCTGACGCGTTTCCGTCCAGCCCCGTGTTTTCAAACCGCAGTCCGGGTTCACCCACAGACGCGCTTCCGGAATACGTTTCGCCGCCTTCAGCAACAGTGCTTCTATCCACTCCACGCTGGGGACGTTAGGCGAATGGATGTCGTAGACGCCGGGACCGATTTCATTCGGGTAGTCGAAGTTCTCAAACGCCTCCAGCAGGTCCATGTCAGATCGCGAGGTTTCGATGGTGATCACATCGGCATCCAGCGCCGCGATAGCATCCATAATGTCGTTAAATTCGCAGTAACACATATGGGTATGAATCTGGGTTTCATCCCGCGCCACCGCCGCATTCAGTCGGAAGGCCTCCACCGCCCAGTTCAGGTAGGCAGCCCATTCAGACTGGTGCAGTGGCAGACCTTCACGCAGCGCAGGCTCATCAATCTGGATAATCCCGATGCCCGCCTTCTCCAGGTCTTCGACTTCATCACGCAGCGCCAGCGCGATCTGTTTCGCGATGGTTTCGCGTGACACATCTTCACGCGGGAATGACCAGCAGAGGATGGTTACCGGACCGGTCAGCATCCCTTTTACCGGCTTGTTGGTCAGCGACTGGGCATATCTGGCCCACTCAACGGTGATCGCCTCCGGACGACTGACATCGCCAATAATGACAGGCGGTTTCACACAGCGTGAACCGTAGCTCTGAACCCAGCCATTCTGTGTGAAGACAAACCCCTCCAGATGTTCGCCGAAGTACTCAACCATGTCGTTACGTTCCGCTTCACCGTGCACCAGCACATCCAGCCCCAGCCGCTCCTGTTCGAGAATCGCCTGCTTAATGTGCTCCGCGATGCCGGTGCGGTAATGGTTACTGTCGAGCCGGCCCTGTTTAAAGTCGAGGCGCAGGCCGCGAATTTCAGTGGTCTGCGGAAAAGAGCCGATGGTGGTGGTAGGCCAGGCTGGCAGATTAAAACGCTGACGCTGCAGGACAGCCCGCACCGGATAAGCGCTCTGGCGTTCACTGTGCTGTGGGGTAATGGCCTTAATACGCTGGCCCACCGCCGCATTATGCACGCGGCGGGAGTGAGCACGGGCGTGTACCGGTGCGCTCCAGGCTTCCAGCGCCGTCGCATCGTTGTTGTTGAGTGCCTGACTCAGCAGCGAGAGCTCGGCACATTTCTGCAGCGCAAAGGCGAACCAGCTTTTGACTTCATCATCCAGACGGGTCTCGACGCTCAGGTCGATAGGGCTATGCAGCAGCGAGCAGGAGGAGCCGATCCACACCTGTTCACGCGCTCTGGTCAGCGGTTGCAAGCGGCTGAACCAGCGGCTCAGATCGGCGCGCCAGACGTTGCGTCCGTTGATCACGCCGAGCGACAGCAGCCAGCTGGCGGGCAGTTGCTGATTCAGTTGCTGAATATCATCACGACCATGGACCAGATCGACATGCAGCCCCTGCACCGGCAGCGCACGAATCACATCAATGTTCTGGCCGATGCTGTCAAAATAGGTGGTCAGCAGCAGTTTGCTGTGACCCTGCAGTGCGTCATACGCCGGCTGGAAGGCTTCGCGCCACGTCTGCGGCAGCTCCAGTGCCAGAGCGGGTTCATCAATCTGTACCCATTCGATGCCGCGCTTTGCCAGTTCCGCCAGCACCTGCTGATAGACCGGCAGAATCCCCTCCAGCAGCGACAGACGTTCAAACGGCTCACCCTTCACTTTACCCAGCCACAGATACGTCACCGGCCCCAGCAGCACTGGCTTGATGTGGTGTCCCAGCGCCAGTGCCTCATCCACCTCGTCCAGCAGCTGGGTCCAGGTCAGTTTAAACGTCTGACCCTGGGTAAATTCCGGCACCATGTAGTGATAGTTGGTGTTAAACCATTTGGTCATTTCTGCCGCCGCCGCAGGCTCGCCGGTCGGCGCACGACCGCGTCCCAGGCGGAACAGGGTGTCGAGGTCCACAGTGCCTGCTTTGTTCTGATGACGCGCGGGCACGTTGCCCAGCATCAGGCTGGTGGTCAGCACATGGTCATACCAGGCGAAATCGCCGACCGGCAGCAGATCGACGCCCGCCTCTTTCTGATGTTGCCAGTGTCGCGCACGCAGCTCACGGCCCGTCGCCAGTAATGCCTGCTGCGTGCTGTCGCCAGCCCAGTAGCTCTCCAGCGCTTTTTTCAGTTCACGGCGCAGGCCAATACGGGGAAAGCCGAGGGTATGGTTCAGGATAGTCATGTGCTGTTCTCCAGATAATCTTTCACTTTGGCTTAAATGGGCAGCCAAAGATGTTTAGCCGTCCAGATGTTTACACTGCTATACTCTGCGGGTACTGTATATTGCTCAAGCGCAATATGTTCATTTTCGATGTGAAGGACTCTCATGATCGAACTCAAGCACCTGCGGACGCTTCAGGCTCTGCGCAATACGGGCTCGCTGGCGGCGGCGGCGGCCCAGCTTCATCAGACGCAATCGGCGTTGTCTCATCAGTTCAGCGATCTGGAGCAGCGGCTGGGATTCCGCCTGTTCGTGCGTAAAAGTCAGCCGCTGCGCTTTACGCCGCAGGGCGATATTCTGCTGCAGCTGGCAGAGCAGGTGCTGCCGCAGATTCAGCAGGCATTGCAGGCCTGCCATGAGCCGCATCAGACCACCTTACGAGTGGCGATAGAGTGTCATAGCTGCATCCAGTGGCTGACCCCCGCGCTGGATAAATTCCGCCAGAGCTGGCCGCAGGTGGTGATGGATTTCAAATCGGGCGTGACCTTTGATCCTCAACCCGCCCTGCAACAGGGTGAGCTGGATGTGGTGCTGACCTCCGATATCCTGGCGCGCTCGGGTCTGTTCTACTCCCCGATGTTTGATTATGAAGTGCGGCTGGTGCTGGCAACGGATCACCCGCTGGCGCAGGTTGAGCAGATTTCACCGGAAGATCTAGCCGATGAGGTGTTGATGATCTATCCGGTGCAGCGTCAGCGTCTGGATATCTGGCGTCACTTCCTGCAGCCCGCAGGCGTCAGTCCGGCACTGAAAAGTGTGGATAATACCCTGCTGATGATTCAGATGGTCTCGGCACGTATGGGGATTGCCGCGCTGCCGCACTGGGTGGTGGAGAGTTTTGAGAAGCAGGGTCTGGTGGTCACCCGCACGCTGGGCGATGGCCTGTGGAGCCGTCTTTATGCGGCCGTGCGCGAAGGGGAGCAACGTCAGCCAGTGCTGGAAGCGTTTATCCGCTTTGCCCGTCAGCACGCCTGTGAGCATCTGCCTTTTGTGCGCGACGCCGCGCTGCCCGGTGCGGTGTTGCAGCGATAATCTGGCGGGCACAAACCTGCGCGAAGGCGGGCAAAATCCCCTATAATGCGCAGCCTGTCGACTGACCACGAGAAGATTTCACCATGACTAACAATGATATTCTGCGCAGCGTGCGCTATATGCTCAACCTGAGCGATGCCAAAATGGTGGAGATTTTTGCGCTGGCGCAATGTGACGTGCCGCTGGCGGATATTCAGGCGTGGCTGAAAAAAGATGACGATGCTGCGTTCCGTCCCTGCCCCGATGTGCTGATGGGTTATTTCCTGAATGGCCTGATCTTCTACCGTCGCGGCAAAAGTGAAGATGCGCCCGCGCCGTCGATTGAGCGCAAGATGACCAATAACATCTTCATGAGAAAGCTGCGTATCGCTTTTGATCTGAAAACCACCGACATTCCTGATGTACTGAAACGCGTGAATTTTACCGTTTCACAGGCTGAGATTGGTGCGATTTTCCGCAAACCTGATCATAAGAACTATCGCGAATGCGGCGATCAGATTCTGCGTAACTTCCTGAAAGGGCTGGCGATGATTCAGCGTCCTAAGAGTGAAAAGCCTGCTTAACGTCTGTGGCTGATCGCTTCGGGTACCTGCGTGGTCAGAAGTGGCGCATCTGATCGCAAAGAAAGCCTGCATCCATGCAGCACGGCCTCGCCATCCCTGGCTCGGACGCTTTGCTCCTCAGTTGCGCCACCTCTTCCCTTAAGCTTCTTCATGGCTTTTTAATTAGCAACACCAGGCCAGCCCTGGGGAGTGAAAGCGGGTCATCGGTAGAGCCTTCGTCGCAGGGGAAAAAAGCGCCGGGAGCATTTCTGAACCATCCTGGAAGATTCCTTCGCGATCGCACACGCCAGCTCCATCGCGAATGCTCTACGTTTCAGCGCTCCATCCCCTCCTTCATATTCGCTCTGAGCCCCTGGTTCAACTGCGATGATGCTGTTAAGTCTCCAGGGCTGGCGCGTCTGAAGAGCGAAGCGTCCGGGCCAGGGATGGCCCGGCCGATCCACAGGGATGTGAGATTCCTTCGCGATCGGACGCGCCAGCCCGGGAGGCCGCACCCATGCAACAGCCCTGTTTATGATCGGTCACCGCGCCCTACCACCCAGCGCTTATGCACCCACAGCGAGGCGAGGATCACCAGTGCGCCCGCAATAAAGCTTGGCCAGTGCGGTTTCTCCTGCCAGATAGCCAGATTCACCAGCAGCCCGGCAGGAACGTGCATGTTATTCATAATGCCCAGCGTGCCGGCATCGACCTGGGTCGCACCATAATTCCACATAAAATAGCCGAGACCGGAAGCCGCAATGCCCAGCCAGACCAGAATGCCCCACTGCAATGAGGTGGTCGGCAACTTCTGCGGATTGCCCCAGGCACACCAGGCGATCACCGCAATCAACACTGCACCCAGATAGAACCAGGAGAAGGCCGTGTGCTGCGGCATCGGGCGGGTCTCCTGCAGACGCTTATAGCCCACCATTCCCGCCGCAAAGCAGATATTTGCCAGTTGCACTAACAGCAGACCAAACCAGAAATGATCGCTGACTTTGTCATAGCGAATAATGGCCGCACCTGCCACAGCCAGCAGTGCACTGAAGATATAACCCATGCGCAGTGGACGACGGCTGATCAGATCGTAAATCAGCGTCACATAAAGCGGCGTCATCACCGTGAACAGCAGGAATTCCGACACGCTAAGGTAGAGATAGGCTTCGAAACTCAGCAGATACATCACGCCCAGCTGCAGCATCCCGACCAGCATGTAAAGCAACAGCGTTGAAGGGCGATGACCACGCCAGCGCAGGAAAGGTAAAAATACCAGCGCAGCCAGCGCCAGTCGCATCAGTACAGAGAACCAGCTGTCCACCTGCCCGGCAAGGTATTCGCCAATCAGACTGAACGAAAAGGCCCACAGAATGGTGGTAATAATCAATAAAAACACGGTGACGACCCCGAAATTAACAGGCCGTCAGTGTAAACAATGTGCTGCCATCAGGCTGTGAAATCTGGTTGACATCTGATTACAAACCAGGCGATCAGAATGTCTATCGGAAAAGAGCTCTCGCCTCCTGACATAACTGTCTGCATAAAGATCTTTCAGCCAGATAAAATGCGCGAAATGATCCATCGCATGATCACTTCCGCTCCAGAATGTAATAAAACTGTAACAAATGTGTCATTCATCACAGTAACGTTGCGCAACTAACACTATTCTTTGCGCGAAATGGAACATTCTGCGTCCATTTTCTTCTGCTCTTTTCCTGCCCCAACCTGCTGGGAATTAAAAACCATAATGTGCCCTGGAGGGCCTCACTGATGCTGAGCATTTTTAAACCTGCACCACGTCAGCCGCAGGTGGCGGAGGATCACGTTGATCCGCTCTACCGTCGTCTGCGCTGGCAAATTTTCATCGGGATCTTCTTTGGTTACGCTGCCTACTATCTGGTCAGAAAAAACTTCGCACTCGCCATGCCGTATCTGGTAGAGCAGGGTTTTTCACGTGGCGATCTCGGTTTTGCCTTATCCGGCATCTCCATCGCCTACGGCTTTTCAAAATTCATCATGGGATCGGTCTCTGACCGCTCAAACCCGCGCGTCTTCTTACCGGCAGGCCTGATTCTGGCTGCGACAGTGATGCTGATCATGGGATTCGTTCCCTGGGCCACCTCCAGCATTATGGTGATGTTCGTGCTGCTGTTTATCTGCGGCTGGTTCCAGGGCATGGGCTGGCCACCTTGTGGACGTACCATGGTTCATTGGTGGTCGCAGAAAGAGCGCGGCAGGATCGTTTCGGTCTGGAACTGCGCCCATAATGTCGGCGGCGGTATTCCGCCTCTGCTGTTCCTGCTCGGTATGGCGTGGTTCAACGACTGGAAAGCGGCACTCTATATGCCGGCATTTGGCGCCATCGCCATTGCGATTCTGGCCTTTGCGCTGATGCGCGATACGCCGCAATCCTGTGGTCTGCCACCGATTGAAGAGTACAAAAACGACTATCCGCCCGACTACGATGCCAGCCATGAGGAGGAGCTGACGGCCAGACAGATCTTCATGAAATATGTGCTGCCGAACAAGCTGCTGTGGTACATCGCGCTGGCCAACGTGTTTGTTTATCTGCTGCGCTACGGCATTCTCGACTGGTCGCCGACCTATCTCAGAGAAGTAAAACACTTCACGCTGGATAAATCGTCGTGGGCTTACTTCCTGTATGAGTATGCGGGGATCCCCGGAACGCTGCTGTGCGGCTGGATGTCGGACAAAGTGTTCCGCGGTAATCGCGGTGCGACCGGGGTGTTCTTTATGACGCTGGTAACCATCGCGACCGTGATCTACTGGCTTAACCCGGCGGGCAATCCTGGCGTCGATATGGCCTGTATGATTGTGATTGGCTTCCTGATCTACGGTCCGGTGATGCTGATTGGTCTGCACGCGCTGGAGCTGGCCCCGAAAAAAGCGGCGGGGACGGCGGCGGGCTTCACCGGCCTGTTCGGCTATCTGGGTGGATCGGTGGCGGCCAGCGCCATTGTCGGTTACACCGTCGATTACTTCGGCTGGGACGGCGGCTTCATGGTGATGATTGCTGGCTGTGTGCTGGCGGTTATCCTGCTGTTACTGACCATGGTCAGCGAACACAAACACAAAAAGACCCCTGCCTGACGGCAATAAAAAAAGGGCCGGATATCCGGCCCTTTTTTTGCGCTGACGGCTTAAGCAAGATAGAGCGTGCGCAGCGTCTGCGGCACGGCATCATCGGCATTTGAACCGATCACATCCAGCTCCGGCAGCGTATCTTTCAACCGCTGATGGGCGTTCTGCATGATAAATCCCTTACCCGCCATGCTCAGCATCTCCACATCGTTCATGCCGTCGCCAAAGGCGATACAGCTTTCCAGTGAATGGCCCAGCGTTTTCGCGACCGCTTCCAGCGCATGCCCTTTCGACACGCCGCCCGCCATCACTTCCAGACAGGTAGGCAGTGAGAAACTGACGTTAACCCGATCGCCCCAGCGCGCTTCAATCGCCTGTTCCATCGGGATCAGATGCTCGGGATTTTCGCAGGTGAAAAAGACCTTGCTGATATTATCGGTTGGCAGCAGACCCGGCTCATAGACCTGATAGTTGAACACCGACTCGCGGAAATAGTCCTGCTCAGCCGGGCTTGAGCGGCTGACAAACCACTCATCGTCGCGGTAAACGTGGGTCAGGATATCGCTGTGATGATATTGCAGGCCAAACAGATCGCTGGCGATATCCTCATCCAGATTATGACTGAACACCAGTTCGCCCTCTGCGTTGTGCACGCGCGCGCCGTTTGAGGTGATCATATAGGCCGGAATCGCCAGGCTGTCGCGCATCTGTCCGACATCGATATGATGACGGCCGGTGGCGAATATAAAGTGAATATCTTTCGCGACCAGCTGCTGCAGCGTTTCACGCGCAAAAGGGGTCAGACGATGTTCGGGAGAAAGCAGCGTGCCATCCAGATCGGATGCAACGATGTGATACATGAAAACCTCGGGTATCTGGTTCTGCCGGCCTTAACCGGTCGGATAAATAACGTCAGTGGTGCGAGGAAAAGAAGTCGACCACTGCATTGAGTGCTTCGGCGCGCATCTCATCCTTTTCAAACAGGATCTCATGACGCGCACCGTCGATCACCCGTGGCTTATTGCCCTCACACGGATGACCCGCCGCCGCCATCGCGGCACAAAAAAGGTCCTGCGAACGATTGTCGACCACCCGATCATCGCTGGCCTGTAACAGTAACAGTGGCGTGGTGATCTTATCGACCTGACTGATGATGTTGCGACCTGCATGGATGCCTTCACGTACCCAATGGTAGGTTGGCCCGCCAACGCGAATCGCCGGATCGTCCGCATAAAAGCGCAGATTTCGCCGGTAACGCTCGGTGCTGTGCGTCAGCCGGTTAATGCCAAACGGATGCGCACGCCAGCGGCCGGTGCCGAGCGCATAGCCATCGCGCATGGCCGGACGCTTCTCCGCCCAGTCCAGGATCCGATGGGCCAGAAAAGAGGGCAACGGTAAAGCAATGCCAAACATCGGCGCCACCAGCGCGACCGCATGAAACGCCTGCGGCTGACGCGCCAGAAACAGCGTTAAGATTGCGCCGCCCATGGAGTGAGCCAGCGCATAGCGCTGCTGGTAGTGACCGCTGATAATCTCTTTCAGATAGAGCGTTTCAAGGTCGTCGACATAATGGGTAAATTCCGCCACGTGACCGCGGTGTGAATCTTCCAGCAGGCGATCGGAACGCCCCTGGCCGCGATGGTCAAGGATCACCACATCAAATCCGCAGTGAAACAGATCGTACGCCAGCTCAGGATATTTTATGTAACTCTCGATGCGTCCCGGCACAATCAGGATCACACGCTTGTGTTGCGGTGATGTGAAGCGGACGTAGCGCAGCGTCAGATTACCCACGCCGGTAAACTCAAGCTCTTCGCGGCTGTGCCAGAAATCGAGCAGTGGCCCGGTAGCGAAGGCAGCAAAGGCTTTTTCTCGTCGCAGCCAGCTGGCTTTGTGTTGATTCATTCGCCCTCCTGATGACCGGATAAAGAGTCCTGAATGCCATGCGCAGGCCGTAGCGCCGCGCTTATTTCTGGCGTATTGTGTCACAATTCCGCTACTAAAGAGAGCCTGACCCATGACCATCGAATGGTGGCTGACCTATCTGCTTACCACTACAATTCTCAGCCTGTCGCCCGGTTCCGGCGCAATCAACACCATGAGTACCGGTATCAGCCACGGCTATCGCGGCACGGTGGCCTCTATCTCCGGTTTGCAGGTCGGCCTGGCGCTGCATATCGTGCTGGTCGGCATCGGTCTGGGCGCGCTGTTTTCTCAGTCGCTGCTGGCGTTTGAGATTCTGAAATGGGCCGGTGCGGCCTATCTGGTCTGGCTGGGTATTCAGCAGTGGCGCTCAGCGGGTGGCATTGATCTGGATGCGGTCGCCAGAGCGATGCCGCGTCGTCGCCTGTTCAAACGCGCCGTGCTGGTTAACCTGACCAACCCGAAAAGTATCGTCTTTCTCGCCGCCCTGTTCCCGCAATTTATTCAGCCGCATCAGCCGCTATTTATGCAGTATCTGGTGCTGGGCGTCACCACCGTTGTGGTCGATATCATCGTGATGATTGGCTACGCCACGCTGGCAACGCGGATTGCGGGCTGGATTAAGGGACCAAAACAGATGAAGTTAATGAACCGCATTTTTGGCGGGCTGTTTATGGCGGTAGGCGCGCTGCTCGCCAGCGCCAGAAAAATCGCTTAACGTCTGACGCGCCGAATTCGGCGCGAAAGATTATCCCTTCTTCCCTGGCCCCGCTACGGCGCTGTCAGTGGAACCGCACGCAACACAATGATGCCCGGTTTCGAGCGCATATATTCCCTGAACGGCGCATCGACAACTTTTCGATTAACGGCCAGCGAAGAGGCGTTCCTGAACCACAAGCGGCCATCATGCCGGACAGCAATCCCCACATGCGTAACATCCAGGCTCTGACTGGTGGCGTAAACCCCCACGTAATCGCCGGTCTGAATCTGGTTCAGCACCTGCGGTGTGATCGCCCGGGCCGGAATGTAAGTGACAGGACGTGCAATCACACCCAGACCGGGCACCTGTTCTGCTCCGCTGGCCTGACGATTCAGGTGCTTCACCACCGTCACCGTATCCGGGCTAAGAGTGCGGGTTACGTCATCAGCATTGCGCGGGCTATCGGCAAACCAGTCGGAGAAAAAGTGGCGACGATTCCGGTAGCTGACCTCACCGCCAGCGTAGCGGGTCCGAATCAGGTTAGCCTCAAAGCTGGCGCGATCGTGGCTGCGGCTCAGCGCCTGCACGTAATCAAGCAGCGTGTAACAATCCACACCGTTGAAATTGATCACCAGCGCTTCCGGACGCGTGGGAGAACCGATCAGCGTATCCGCTTCATAGGGTGTCCCGAGAAACGTCGCAGAGATCCGGCTAATCCTTTCGCCCTGCGTCTTATCGACATCGGGCAGCGTCTGCATCAGGATCGAGGTGACCTCATCGGTCTGGCCCGGCTCTGGCGCAGGGTTGCGGGCGACATCAGGCGAGGCGCAGGCGCTGATACAGGCCGTCATCAACACCAGTAATATGAACTTCACTCTCATCATCCTCTCCATAAACGTTGCGCCTGCTTCCCGACTTTAATGGAGATATGGATATGAATGATTAATAAAGAGTGACGATTTATCTGCGGTTGCAACAGCAAAACTCCCTGAGCCCTGGAATGTGGCATCCGTCATACAAGCGAACTCTCTGGAGGAAGCGACAGCAAGGGAGGTTTCTGCCGGAGGCGCAACGCGCACGCCGGCATAAGGGCTGAAACGGTGTTTAACGCGAAAGAATCAGGTGGATACCAAAACCGGCAAACAGTACGCCGGCCATGCCATCGACCCATTTCGCCAGTCGCTGATACTTAGCGCGGATCCACGGCAGCGCAAAAATCGCCGCCACCAGGGTAAACCAGGCAAAAGTTTCACCGACAATCAGCAGGAACAGACCCCAGCGCTCCGCCGAACCGACATCGTCGCCAACAAACAGCGAGAAGACGCTACCGAAGTAGATAATGGCTTTAGGATTCGACAGATTCGTCAGCAGGCCTTTGAGAAAGCTCATGCCGCGTTTCGGCAACGCAACCACCGGCTCATCCTGCTGCGGCTGTTTGTGACGCTGACGTGCCGAGCACATCAGCTGCCAGCCCATCCACAACAGATAAAGTCCACCGCCGACCATGATGATCTGATGCAGCCAGGCCATTTTTTCCAGAATCAGATGCAGCCCCATCAGCGCCACACCCGCCCAGACCACAATGCCCAGCGTAATGCCCAGTACACCCATCATCGCCTCTTTGCGCGAGCGGCTGGCGGCAGTCTGTGACACGAAAAAGAAATCGGGGCCGGGGCTCATCAGCGCCACCAGATGCACCAGCGCCACAGTGGCGAATAACATCAGCATAATCAGTGTCCTTTACTCTTCATCATCAAGATGCTCTTTGATCATCACCAGGAAAGGTTTGCCAAAGCGCTCCAGTTTGCGGTGACCCACGCCGTTGACGCTGAGCATCTCGGACGCGCTGACCGGCATCTGTTCTGCCATCTCTATCAGTGTGGCGTCATTGAACACCACGTAAGGCGGAATATTCTCTTCATCGGCGATCGCTTTTCGCAGCTTACGCAGCTTGGCGAACAGTTTGCGATCGTAGTTGCCACCGTGAAACTTCGCCGGACTGCTGCTTTTTGTTTTTGCGGTGATTAAACGCGGCACCGCCAGCATCAGTGGCACTTCACCGCGCAGCACCGGGCGCGCCGCTTCGGTGAGTTGCAGAGCCGAATGCATAGCGATGTTCTGCGTCACCAGCCCCAGATGGATTAGCTGACGTAACACGCTCACCCAATGTTCGTGGCTCTGATCTTTGCCCAGTCCATAGACCGGCAGTTTGTCATGACCCTGCTCACGGATACGCTGATTGTTGGACCCGCGCAGCACCTCAACGATATAGCCCATACCAAAACGCTGACCCACGCGGTAGATGCCGGAGAGCGCTTTTTGCGCTTCAATCAGGCCGTCATAACGTTTAGGTGGGTCGAGACAGATATCGCAGTTATCGCACGGCTGCTGGCGGCCCTCGCCAAAATAGTTCAGCAGCACCAGACGGCGGCAGGTCTGCGCTTCAGCAAACGCGCCCATGGCGTTGAGTTTGTGACGCTCAATATCCTGCAGCGGTCCGGGCACTTTCTCTTCCAGACATTTACGCAGCCAGGCCATATCGGCCGGGTCATAAAGCATCATCGCTTCGGCAGGCAGACCATCACGTCCGGCCCGCCCGGTTTCCTGATAATAGGACTCGATGTTGCGCGGGATATCGAAGTGGACCACAAAACGGACGTTGGGCTTGTTGATGCCCATGCCAAAGGCCACCGTCGCCACCACGATTTGCAGATCGTCACGCTGAAACGCTTCCTGCACCCGGCCACGCTGCTCGCTGTCGATACCGGCGTGGTATGCCCCGACGCTGAACCCCCGGCTTTGCAGTCGCGCGGCGGTGTCTTCCACCTTCGCCCGGCTGTTGCAGTAGATAATGCCGCACTTGCCGCGCTGATCCTGAACGTAACGCAGCAGCTGATCGGTGGGTTTAAATTTCTCCACCAGCGTGTAGCGAATATTGGGGCGGTCAAAACTGCTGATCTGGATCAGCGGATCCTGCATATGCAGCAGGTTAACGATGTCGTTGCGGGTGGTTTCATCCGCGGTCGCGGTCAGCGCCATTACCGGTAATTCCGGGAAGCGCTGACGCATCTTGCCGAGTGCGCCATATTCCGGGCGGAAATCGTGGCCCCACTGGGAAATACAGTGCGCTTCATCCACCGCCAGCATCGCCGGTTGCCAGTGCGCCAGACTGTCCAGGAAGTTATCCATCATCAGGCGTTCCGGGGCGATGTAGAGCAGCTTAACCCGACCGGTTCGGCAGTCGGCCATCACCGTCTGCTGCTGATCGCGCGTCATGGTGGAGTTGAGATACGCCGCCGCCACGCCGTTCGCCAGCAGCTGATCGACCTGATCTTTCATCAGCGAGATCAGCGGCGACACCACCAGCGTCAGCCCCTCGCGCACCAGCGCAGGGATCTGATAACAGAGCGATTTACCACCGCCGGTGGGCATCACCACCAGACAATCGCGCCCGCTCAGCGCCTCATTGATGATCGTCTGCTGACCGGGACGAAAATGCTGGTAGCCGAAGGTATCCTGCAATACCTGCTGCGCCAGCGCTTCCTGATTAAGAACTGCCGAGGTTGCCACGCGATTCCTGTCTTTCGTTATGGATTAGAACAAGTCGTTAAGTGTTACACCCACACCCAGACGCGTCTGGCGATGGTTGTAATCGATCAGTGATTCACCGTAACCGCTAAACACCTGAGTATAGAAGCGAACGTGCTCAGTGATAGGGTAGCTCCAGCCCAGGGTCGCGCCGCCATAACCGCTGTTCCAGTTATAGTTGCCCTCTACGCTGAAGATATTGTCGCCGAGCTTATAGCCCAGACGGGTGCGGTAGTAACCCATATATTTGGTGATATCAGGATTATCATCGCTGTTCGCCCCTTCAGGGATACGATACCAGGGTTTGATTTCCGCCAGGAAGTTACCATTCTCTGCCATCAGACGCGCATAGACGCGGTTCCAGCTGCGCGAGGTGGGATCGCTTCGTCCATTGGATTGGTGATTCAGACCCACTTCGACATCACGCAGTGTCCAGCCCGCCAGCGAATAGTCGGTCGCCCAGCCCAGGAAAATCTGCGGCTCATAGTTGGTCTCACGGAATGGCGATGACTCAGCGCTATTCGACAGCTGCCACCAGGAACGCTGGGTGTAAGAGGCTGCCAGCACCGAGTTGTCGCCCAGAATACCGCGCCACAGCGGAAACGCCAGGCTGAGCTGGAATTTCACTTCATCTTTGCGGGCATTCTCTCCCCAGTTATAGGAGGAGATCGCCTCTTTATTGAGGTCGCTGGTATAGGTATAAAGCAGATAGTTGTTCTCGTAAGGATAGAGAACAAACGGGTTGTCATGCTTCTCCAGCAGGTTAGCAATAATGCTGCCCTGAACCTGTGGTGCGTCATGAACCTCTTTAATATGGGCTTCATCCGCCTGCGCCAGCGCAGGAAATATCAACATTGCCGCCAGCAAGGCGCGATGCTTACGCATAAAATTCTCCGGTGAGCAGCTGCGTATCAAAGTAACTGAAAGGGTGTCGTAAAAAGCAGGCCATTCTACACGCAAATGGCAGTGAGCATGAGTGCTGATTTCTTAAACTGGAAACACCCTCGCAGGCGGCATAGAATACACAACTCATTCATGTTCCGCGCCCCTCTGGCCCGATTTTTTCAGGACACATCATCATGTCATCACCCGTGCTGACACAGCAGGACGCTCGCCAGCTGGTCGGCGAAATTTTCGTTTATCACATGCCGTTTAATCAGGCACTGGGCCTGGAACTGATGCGCCTTGACGCAGACTACGCAGAGATCAGTTTCAATAACAAAACCATGCTGGTGGGCAACCAGGCGCAGCAGATTCTGCACGGCGGCGTTATCGCGTCGGTACTGGATGTGGCGGCGGGCATGGTCTGCGTCAGTAATGCGTTAACCCGTCAGGAAAGCATCAGCGAAGCGGATCTGCGCCAGCGTCTGTCACGCATGGGCACCATTGATATGCGCGTCGACTATCTGCGTCCCGGACGCGGCGAACGCTTCACCGCCACCAGCAGCCTGCTGCGCGCCGGTAACAAAGTCGCTGTGGCGCGCGTGGAACTGCACAATCAACAGGGCGATTATATCGCCACGGCTACCGCCACCTATCTTATCGGCTAACCACGCCATTGAATGGATCGCATATGGATACGCAACAAACCCGCCAGGGCGTTGGCTTTGCACTGGGCGCTTACTTTATCTGGGGCATTGCGCCCGCTTATTTCAAACTGGTAAAGCAGGTTCCCGCCACGGAAATCATGACGCACCGGGTGATCTGGTCTGCACTGTTTATGCTGTTACTGATTACCCTGAGCCGCAGCTGGCCCGGCGTTCGCAGCGTGTTGCGCCAGCCTAAAAAAGTGCTGCTGCTGGCGCTGACGGCCGTGACTATCGGCGGCAACTGGCTGCTGTTTATCTGGGCAGTCAACAATCAGCATATGCTGGAAGCCAGCCTGGGCTACTTTATTAACCCGCTGATCAACGTGGTGTTCGGCATGCTGTTTTTGCGCGAACGGTTTCGCCGTCTGCAGTGGCTCGCCGTGCTGCTGGCCACCGTCGGTGTGCTGGTGCAGCTGTGGCAGTTTGGGTCGTTACCGATTATCGCGCTGGGCCTGGCGCTGAGCTTCGCCCTGTATGGCCTGGTGCGTAAAAAGATTCAGGTCGATGCGCAGAGCGGCATGCTGATTGAAACTCTGTGGCTGTTTCCGCTGGCGGCGATTTACCTGTTTGGCTTTGCCGACAGCGCCACCAGCCACTTATCCGCCAACCCACTGAGTCTCAACCTGAAGCTGATAGCGGCGGGCATTGTGACCACCATTCCGCTGATGCTGTTTGCGGCAGCCTGCAGTCGTCTGCGACTTTCCACCGTAGGCTTCTTTCAGTATCTCGGCCCGACGCTGATGTTTGTGCTGGCGGTCGCGTTTTACGGTGAGACCATCACGCCAGACAAGATGGTGACCTTTGGCTTCATCTGGCTGGCGCTGCTGGTATTTGTCTGCGATGCGGTGGCGTTTTCATTCCGTTCCCGTTCGCGCATAGCGTGAAATAAAGCGCGCTAAAGCCGGGCCGGTCAGCAGGATGGTAAACAGACGCAACGTCTGCAACGCCATCACAAACGCCATGTTGACCTGGGTTCCTGCCGCAATGATCGCCACCGTGTCCAGCCCGCCTGGACTGGTGGCGAGATAGGCCGTCATCAGATCGATATCCAGCATTCGCGTCAGCATCCACGCCAGCCCGCCACACAACAGCATCAGCCCGAAGATCGAGGCCAGCATCTGCGGCAGCGTGCGCAGGGCCAGCAGAAAAATCGGGCGGGTGAAACGTAATCCCACGCTCCAGCCAATCAGTGCATAGGCCACAGCCAGCAGCCATTCCGGCACCTGTAACACCGCGATGTCGCTACTGTGCAGTGCCGCACCCGCCAGCGCAGGCAGCAGCAGCGCGCCAGAAGGAATGCGCAGTCGGGTGCCCAGCCACGCGCCCGTCAGCATCACCACCAGGGTGATAACAAAGCCATGATTCAGCGGTGGAAACCAGAGCAGCGAGACGCTGTGCGCCTCATCGCCCAGTCCGATGCGCGCCACCAGCGCGGCCGCCGAGGCGACAAACAGCACCCGCAGATACTGCATGAATGCGACCAGCCGCACGTCAGCGCCAAAGTCACCCGCCATCGCCACCATGGCCGTTGCACCGCCCGGCGACGATCCCCATGCGCCGGTCGGGCCAGGCAGATGACTGAAGCGCACCAGCAGAAAACCTGACAGGCCGCTGGCCGCCAGCGTCAGCAGCAGCACCGCCAGCACGATCGGCCAGTCCTGAATCAGCGGGGCCAGAATCGAAGGCGACAGACTCTGCGCAATCATGCAGCCCAGTACGGCCTGAGCGAGCAGGAACAGCCGTTTATCAATTCGCAGCGTGGCACCCGACAGCCCCATCACTACACCCACAATCATCGGCCCCAGTAACAGCGCAGCGGGCACATGAAAATAGTGCAGCACCGCGCCCAGCAATACCGAGATCAGCAGCAGCAGCGTCCACTGCGCGCGCAACGAAAAAGCGTCCATAAGAAGTTAATAATTTGTAAAAACAGGAGGGTAAGATTACGCAGAAATGGGGACAGGAGCCAGCAGAACGGGCCATCTCAGATGGCCCGTTCTTATTTTAAAGCCAGTTTTTACGCTTGAAATAGAGATAAGGCGCCAGTCCGGCCAGAATCATCAGGCCGATCGCGGCCGGATAACCAAAGCTCCACTTCAGTTCCGGCATAAACTCAAAGTTCATCCCGTAGCTGGAGGCGACCAGCGTCGGCGGCAGAAACACCACGGAGACCACCGAGAAGATCTTGATGATGCGGTTCTGCTCGATGTTGATGAAACCCATCGCCGCCTGCATCAGGAAGTTGACCTTCTGAAACAGTGATTCGTTATGCGGCAGCAGCGATTCGATATCGCGCAGAATTTCACGCGCCTGCTCCAGCTGATTGCCCGGCAAACGTGCTTTGCGTACCAGGAAGTTCAGGGCGCGCTGGGTATCCATCAGACAGAGGCGCACCTTCCAGCCGATATCTTCCAGTTCCGCTAGTCGCGACAGCGCCTGATCGTACTCTTCGCCCTGCTGACCTTCCATGATCACCCGGCTGAGTTTCTCCAGTGCGCTGTAGATGTTCTCGATTTCGTCCGCCAGCTGCTCGATTTTGGTTTCAAACAGGTCGAGCAGCAGCTCAAAGGCATTGCCGTCGATCAGGGTCTGATTACGGGCGCGCATGCGATAGAGACGGAACGCAGGCAGCTCACGTTCGCGCAGCGTGTAGAGACGGCCTTCACGGATGGTGAACGCCACGGTGGAGTTACCGGCGTGATCGTCAGCATCTTCATAGAAGAAGAAGGAGTGGATATGCAGACCATCTTCATCTTCGAAGAAGCGCGCCGAGGCCTCGATATCTTCCAGCTCAGGCCGTGTTGCCAGACTCTGGCCCAGCTCAGATTGCACGCGATCACGTTCGCCCTCTTCCGGCTCGATCAGATCGACCCAGACAGAGGTCGTCAGTTTGTCGTTTTCGTCTTCCAGCTCCAGTCGCGTCAGGCGGCTGTGATCCAGTTTAAATGCGCTCAGCATAGCAATACTCCCCATTGCAGACTAAATGGGACAAGGCAGTCCGCCGTTCCTCAACATGGAACGGGCAGCCTGAACACGGAAACAGAGTTTCAGAGATAAATCAGTGCTGACTCGCGACGGAATCAAAAAGGGAGGTCGCTGATAACCGCTAAGGCTACCCGCGTAAAGAGGTAGCCTTAGATGTTATTCCTGGAATCCAGGTCATTGAGCCAGCATCGACTGGGCGTGTCCAAGGCATTGTCCTCTCATGATAATAGTGGGCGCATGTTACGCTGAGACGAAAAAGCCGTCAACCGCACGCTAAAGCGTTTCAAGCTTCGCGTAAGCCGCCACCAGCCACTTGATTCCCTGCCCCTGAAACGCCACCTGAAGACGGCTATGCTCGCCGCTGCCTTCCAGATTAATGATGGTGCCTTCGCCAAATTTTGCGTGATGAACACGCTGACCCAGCGCGAATCCACTGTCATTTTTGGTCACCGGGGCACCCATCCGCTGATGGTTTACCGGACGGCTGACGCTGGCGCGCAGACGCACTTCTTCTATGCACGCTTCGGGCAGTTCGCCGATAAAACGGGACGGCCGGTGATACACTTCCTTACCATAGAGTCGGCGGGTTTCGGCGTAGGTCAGCGTCAGCTTGAGCATCGCACGGGTCACGCCGACATAAGCCAGACGACGTTCCTCCTCCAGCCGGCCACCTTCATCCAGTGACATCTGGCTCGGGAACATGCCCTCTTCCATGCCGACGATAAACACCTGGCTGAACTCCAGCCCTTTTGCCGAGTGGAGCGTCATCAGCTGAACCGCATCCTGCCATTTGTCTGCCTGGCCTTCGCCCGCTTCCAGCGCGGCGTGGGATAAAAAGGCCTGCAGTGGCATCAGATCTTCATCTTCATCCTGATAGCTGAACTGCCGCGTAGCGGTCACCAGCTCCTCAAGGTTTTCGATACGCGCCTGACCCTTCTCACCTTTTTCCTGCTCATACATCAGCCACAGGCCAGAGTCTTTGATGACCCGGTCAGTCTGAACATGCAGCGGTAACTCGGCGGTTTCGGTTGCCAGTGAATCAACCAGTTCACAGAAGCGTTGCAGCGCAGACGCGGCCCGGCCAGCCAGCGCACGGCTTTGCAGCAGTTCACGCGTTGCCTGCCACAGCGTCATCTGACGTTCACGGGCCGTCTGACGCACCACGTCGAGCGTGCGATCGCCCACGCCGCGCGTCGGGGTATTCACCACGCGTTCAAATGCCGCGTCGTCATTGCGGTTCGCCATCAGACGCAGATAGGAGAGCGCATCTTTGATCTCCTGACGTTCGAAGAAGCGCATGCCGCCATAAATACGGTACGGCATGCTGCTCTGCAGCAATGCCTCTTCCAGCACACGCGACTGGGCGTTGCTGCGATAGAGAATGGCGCAGTCGTTAAGCGCGCCGCCGTTCTCCATCCAGACTTTGATGCGGTTGACCACGAAGCGTGCTTCATCCAGCTCATTAAAGGCGCAGTAGATCGAGATCGGTTCGCCATCGCTGCCTTCGGTCCAGAGCTCTTTCCCCAGGCGACCATTGTTGTTAGCGATCAGGGCGTTGGCGGCTTTCAGGATGTTATTGGTTGAGCGATAGTTCTGCTCCAGACGGATCGTTTCCGCGCCGGGGAAATCCTGCAGAAAGCGCTGAATATTCTCGACCTGTGCGCCGCGCCAGCCGTAGATCGACTGGTCATCATCGCCCACGATGATCACCCGGCCGCTGTCGCCCGCCAGCATCCGAATCCAGGCATACTGAATGTTGTTGGTATCCTGGAACTCATCCACCAGCACGTTGGTAAAGCGTTCGCGGTAGTGATTAAGAATGTGTGGCTTGTTGAGCCATAATTCATGGGCGCGCAGCAACAGCTCGGCAAAGTCGACTAAACCGGCGCGATCACAGGCTTCCTGATAGGCCTGATAGATGCGCAGCCAGGTCTGCTCAATCGGATTACCGTAGCTTTCAATATGCTTTGGCCGCAGGCCTTCATCTTTTTTGCCATTGATGTACCACATGCCCTGACGCGCAGGCCACTGTTTGTCATCAAGGTTCATTGATTTGATCAGGCGCTTGAGCAGACGTAACTGATCTTCGCTGTCGAGGATCTGAAAATCCTGTGGCAGACCGGCGTCAAGATGGTGGGCGCGCAGTAAGCGGTGCGCCAGACCGTGGAAGGTTCCGATCCACATTCCGCCCTGACTGGTGCCGATCAGATGCTCGATACGGTGACGCATCTCCGCTGCCGCTTTGTTGGTAAAGGTCACCGCCATAATCGAATAGGGCGAGCAGTTCTCCACCGACATCAGCCAGGCAATGCGATGCACCAGCACCCGCGTTTTACCACTGCCCGCGCCTGCCAGCACCAGCAGGTTACTGCGCGGTGCCGCAACGGCAGCGCGCTGATTGTCATTCAAACCATCGAGCAGTTCAGAAACGTCCATAAGCACCGATTACCAAAGAAAAAAACGCCGTCGTCACACTGATTATTCCGCCTGCCGTAAGGCATTATCGCTGCCAGTCAGGCGGCGCCACAGACGCCGGATAAGGGACGGCGGCAAAACAGAAAAGAGGAGACGACTGGATAAATTTACAGCCATTATAGCAGTGAGGTGAGTGATGCCAACCGCGAAATTTCGACATGCGGCAACAGGCGCGCATCCGGGATATGCATCAGGTTACCCTGCCGCAGGTTAATCCAGCAGGCCTGCAGCCCGCAGCGCAGCGAGCCCGCCACGTCGGTGGTCAGGTCATCACCCACGTGCAGAATATGGTGTGGCGCGATATCAAGGCGTTGCGCGGCAAGCTGATACATATCCTGCCACGGCTTGGCGCGCCCGTCTGGCCCGGCCCGCAGCGTGAAGCGGAAGTATTCTGCAATGCCCATTTTCTCCGGGCAGGCGTTGCCGTTGGTGACCGCCACCAGCGGGATTTTCTCCGCCAGGGCTTTCAGCGTCTGGTGCGTCTCATCCGGCATCTCGACCTGACTCCGCCACTGATGAAAGACCGCCATCACTTCTGCCGCGCCCGCGGTGGCTTCAGCAGCAGTGAGGCCGATATTCAGCATCGCCAGCTCAACCGAACGGCGTCGCCACTCCGAAACATCATGATAGATATCAGGTTCGCGCTGCAGCAGCTCATCGCGCAACTGCTGATAATCCTGCGGCGTGAAGTCACGCAGCGCCGGATGAAAAGCCTGCAACGCGGCATGGGACTCCAGCGTGGTACGACGGATGACCGGGTAGTTATCGTAGAGTGTGTCATCAAGGTCGAAGGTCATGGCTTTTATGGCCGACAGCGGACGATAAAACTTCATTCGTTCTTTCCTCGTTTGGCGCGGGGATGCGCAGCGTCATACACCGAAGCCAGATGCTGGAAGTCGAGATGGGTATAGATCTGGGTCGTCGACAGGTTTGCGTGACCCAGCAACTCCTGCACGGCGCGCAGGTCACCGCTGGATTCCAGCAGATGCGTGGCAAATGAGTGTCGTAGCTTATGCGGATGGATATGGCTGGCCACGCCCTGTCTGATGCCCCATTCGGCAAAGCGTTTCTGCACGTTGCGTGGCGAGATGCGGTTGCCGCGCGTGGAAAGAAACAGCGCATCATCCCGGCCGCCAAAGGTTTCACGCAGCGGCAGCCAGTGCTGGATCCAGGCGACCGCCGTGCGACCAATCGGTATCCGGCGCTCTTTGCTGCCCTTACCGACTACCCACACTTCGCCTGAATCGAGATCGACGTGGCGACAATCCATATTCACCAGTTCAGAGAGACGCAAACCGCCGCCATACATCACTTCAAGCATCGCCCGGTCGCGCACCGCCAGCGGATCGTTAAGGTCGATCTCCAGCAGCTGATTTACTTCATCAACATCAATGTTTTTAGGCAGATGGCGCGCTTTACGCGGCGTCATCACCCCTTTGGCCGGGTTGGCAGAAAGCAAACCCTGGCTCACCTGCCAGTCGAGAAAACTGCGCAGGGCGGAGAGCCGCAGCGCGAGGCTGCTGGCGGCCAGTCCGGCGCGACGGCTGCGCGCCGCCATGCTGCGCACCTGCGCCGGTTCCAGCTCTGCCCAGCTGCTGAGCTTCATCTCATCAGCAATCGCCACCAGCGCGGCAAGCTGTCGCGCATAGCTGCTCTGGGTTAACGGACTGAGCTGGCGCTCCACTTTCAGGTAGCGCAGAAATCCGTCGACGGCCTCCTGCAGCGCGCTGCTCATGCGCGCTCAACCCAGCGGGAGAGCAGATCAGGCATCATCTGCGACAGATGCTGCAACAGCAGTGTCCCCATGCCCGATTGATAGTGCTGGCTGTCACGACTGCTGAACACCAGCACGCCGAGATCGCCCTCCTCACCCATTAGCGACATGGCAACCGACCCGATCGCTTTGGCCTGCGGCAACAGCAGCAGCAGTTCCGGCCCATTAATGTTGCCAAGATAGTGATGCTGGTTACCGAAGCGCTGAATACGCAGCGGTTCAAACGCCTGACGCGAGAGGCTCAGCTGAAAGAAATCGGAGGGCGCGCCCAGCAGCCATTTATCACTGAACAGCCGCACATTGGCACCCGCCAGGCCCAGCTCACGCGCCCAGCGATGCAGACGGTTGAGCATATCCTGCAGCGAGTCAGCCGCGGCCAGATGGCTCTCCAGCGACAGCAGACGGTCAAACAGTTCGTGGTTAGCGCTGGCCTGCTCCATCAGCAGCGTGATCTCTTCTTCCAGCCGCTGAATATGGTTGCGTTGCCGCGCCATATGCCATTCGACCAGAGAGACGCTGCCACGCACCGGATGCGGCACGGCCATCTGTTCAACTGCACGGGCATTGCGGATAAAGAAATCGGGATTCTGCCGCAGATAATCACTGACGGCCTGATCGTCCAGCAGAACCGAACTGTCAGCCTGCTCTTCGATATTTTTCATAGATGAATAAACCCATCGTAGACGTGTGTCGCAGGCCCGGTCATATAGAGCGGCTGACCGGCGCCTTTCCAGGTGATGTGCAGCGTTCCGCCAGGCAGGTCGACACGCACTTTGGGTGCCAGAATGCCCTGCTGAATGCCACATGCAACGGCAGCACAGGCGCCGCTACCGCACGCCTGCGTTTCACCCGCTCCGCGTTCGTAGACGCGCAGGCGGATATGCTCGGGATTGATGATCTCCATAAAACCGACATTGACGCGATCCGGGAAGCGTTCATGACTCTCCAGAATCGGACCCAGCAGTTCAACCTGCGCGGTTTTGACACTTTCAACCTGGATAACGCAGTGCGGGTTGCCCATCGACACCGCACCCAGCATCACCGTCTGTTCGGCCACGCGCAGCAGATAGAGATTTTCAGCTTTGTTGGCGCGGAACGGCACCTGCTGAGGCTCAAAGTTTGGCTCGCCCATGTTCACGCGCACCTGGTCGTCAGGCGTGACGGTCAACACCATGCGGCCATTCTGCGTACTGACCCGGATGTCACTTTTGTTGGTCAGCCCTTTCAGCTGAACAAAGCGGGCAAAGCAGCGCGCACCGTTGCCACACTGTGCAACTTCACTGCCATCGGCGTTGAAAATGCGATAGTGGAAATCGAGATCGGGATCGTAAGGCGGTTCAACAATCAGCAGTTGATCAAAACCGATCCCCAGATGACGATCGGCCAGCCGGCGGATCAATTCCGGCGAAAAGAAGACGTTTTGTGTCACCGCATCCACAACCATAAAATCGTTGCCGAGACCGTGCATTTTGGAGAACTGCATTTTTTGCTCCGCCGGATAAGCCATCAGATTAGTTCGCTTTTACGCCTGAATTGCCGGTAACCAGCCCGCCGACATCGGCTTTAGAGGCATCCGCTTTCTGGCGGTCGGTTGGGGCTTGTTGTTTCTTCGGCTGATCCTTCGGCGGGAAGTAGAGCGGTCCTTTCAGACCACAACCTGCAAGGCTGATTACTGCCAGTGTCATGGCCAACAGGCTTATTACTTTCTTCATTCTTTATGCTCTTCATGTCCTTTACCTGGATGCTTATCATCGCAGTTGAAGGTGGAAAAGCAACAGGAAATGCCCGCAAATAGCGTGAAGCGGGTGACAAGCCGGGAAGATAGCGGCCACCTGCAGAGCGCAGGCAGCCCGTCAGCATCAGTGCACCTGATAGCGTGGCTGATAGTCGCTGTTGTCGTTGTCAGGCTGCGAGGTACACAGCTGCGTCAGCGTCTGGCTACGGAACGGAATCACCTGGAATCGCTCACCGGTGTTCACAATCTGGTAGAACTGCGGCAGGTTGAAGTTGATAAAGCTTGAACCATAGGTAAAGCGATCGTGCGATGAGGAGTAGAACCGGCTGACATCGCGCACCAGCTCCTCTTTACTGCCTTCACAGTGATGATAGACCTCAACCCGATTAGTCTCATCGAGGATGTAGATATTGAAGCCGCGCTCATCAGTGGTGTTTTCAAAGAAGAACTGAATAATGCCTTCGCTGGCATAACCGTTGACCACGGGTGGCAGCGGCGTCTGATTCGTTTCGACTTTGATCGACAGTCCGTGCAGCTTGTTGTTGGAGATCGCGCCATAAAACTCAACCGCGTTTTCCAGCTTCTGCACCGAAACGCTCATGCGTTCAAAGAACAGGCCCCAGGTCTCGCCCGCCATACGCAGCGCTTTAAAGCGACCCGGCTCCTGACGTGTGCTGGAGAGGCGCAACTCAATGCATTCTGAGACCAGTTGCTGTACCCGCGTCCGAATCAGACCGCGCAGATGCTGGCTGTAGCAGAACACTTCCACCGTATCGGGCGGTGCAGCATCCTGATGCATCTTGCCGAGAATGGTTTTCAGCCCTTCGATCATCGCCTGTTCGCCGCTGAAGTGCAGCGTACGCACCTCATTCCAGGAGTTGCGATAAAGCAGATCGATGCTGCCAATCAGGCACTGCTGCTGCTGACCAAAACTAAAGACATCCAGCTTACGGAAGTCGAAGTGCACCACCTGATTGCGGAAGGCCGCCGTCGGATCGTGTTCAAGGTTAACAATAATCGCAAGGTGCCGGATTTCGCACGGACTGTAGAGCGCTTTTGGCGTTGGCGAGGGCAGACGCAGCGGGAAGTGGCTGGAAACATCGTTAACCAGCTCCTGCAGACGCGCCAGATCGCAAACCTCATTGCCTTTAATATGCAGCCGGGTTTTACGGGTCAGCAGTCCGTTGAACCACGCCCACGCCACCAGCTTGTTCAGGTAGCGGTTATATTCCAGCGGCTGATGGCTGATAATTGAATCCATGTCCGGCGCCTGGTTATAGAGATACCAGCCGGAACGGTTGGCGCGGCCAGGCGGCACATGAATAAAGGTCAGATTGGGTTCGGAGAGATCGGGCGAAATCTGCGGATTCACCAGCGTCACTTTGCCCGGCAGCGCTTCAAACGCGGCATACAGTTTACGGGTCAACACACCGATATCCTGCGGGCTGGCGCTGACGCTTAAGTTATTGCGGCGGGCAAAGCGGATCAGGTTGCGATAACTCTGCATCATCGCATCCAGCAATTCATTGTGGGCTTCGCGCACCCGCTCGATTTTCCACTCAGCACGGTTGTCCAGAATGGCAATCTTCTCTTCGTTCCAGCCCCACTCTTTGACCAGCTGCGATAAAATTTCGCGACGCCAGCCGGTGCGGTGCTGATGATCTTCGGTGCTGAGCTTTTCACACACTTTGAGGTAGAAACAGCGACGCACCAGGTCAAGACGCGGCTGATCGTCAACGCTGGTCAGATAGTGCGTAACGCGCTCCAGCATCATGCAGTAAGGATCAAGCCCGAAGCAGATGATTTCACCGTCATGCAGGCGCTGTTTGATATCCATCGCCAGTAGCTGCGTATTGGGGTATTCCCAGCTGTAGGCTTCCAGCAGCAGCGTTTTCAGTACGGCTTTATACGGGGAGTCGATGCTTTTATAGAGCTGCCACAGGCTGGCGCCGAAATACTCTTCCGCCGACAGCGTGCCGAGGCCGCCAAGATCGAGCCACTCATTAGGGGTCAGCACGCCTTTGGCGTAGAGCGACATTACATAGTCGTCGTAATTGTGCTCTTCTTCGCCCGGCACCATATTCCACAGGATGCGTTTGCCCGCCATACGAACTGCCGTACGGTAGAACTCATCCAGCAGTAAAATGTGTTGTGTTGAACCGCAATCTTCACCGCCCAGACTGCCGCTTTCGTTGTGGCGGAAGCGGTTTTCATCAATCAGAAAGAAACTCACCTCTACGCCCATTGAAACGCACCACTTCTGCAGCAGCGTACATTTGCGCTGCAGATTCAGACGCTCTTCATTATCAAGCCAGGATTGATGGCAGACCCAGATATCGAGATCCGAGACGCTGTTCTGGCCGACAGATGAGGTGCTGCCCATAGAATAGATCGCCGTAATCGGCATTTCGCCTTTCGGCGCATCGGCATGACGCAGATCGCTGTCGCCGGTGAGATCGGCCAGCAGCTGACGCTGATTTTCATCAGGCGTGAAGAAGCTGATGCCATGTGGAACGCTACCTTCAAGGTAACCCGGCATCTGCGGATGTTGATAATGTAATAAGGTTGGCAGCAGACTGTAGACGCGCTGAAAAGCGGGTCCCATAGCAGCCAGCGCACGATCAACGCGCAGCTGGTTGATTGCATCCAGTCTCTGTTTCAGTGTCTCAATGTAGAGGTACAAGACGTTTCGCCTGATTGTCCCAGTGTTTAAGCACCCTGTTTCCACACTCTGTCGCTTATAAAGTAAAAAAGTGGGCAGATAATTGCTGGAAACGTGATCAATCTAACACCCTGCAGATTGACCGTAAAGAAAGTTGCGCTACCTGACAGTTTAGCACGTTCTTACCAGCTTCCCGCCTTTTCAGCTCTGGTTCCCACGTTATGGCTTAATAAACCGGCCTGAAACCGCACGCAGGCCGTTTTCAATCCGTTGAAACTGACAGTCTTCACCCAGAGATGATAGGATATTCAGTGAACGATAAAAATGGTTAACAGCATGTTAGACAAAATTTTCAGAATTGCTACAAGACAAAGCCCGCTCGCATTATGGCAGGCACATTATGTACAGCAACGACTCATGAGTGCCCATCCGGGACTGCGCGTTGAGCTGGTGCCTATGGTCACGAAAGGTGACATCATCCTTGATACGCCGCTGGCAAAAGTGGGTGGCAAAGGGCTGTTTGTCAAAGAGCTTGAGCTGGCGATGCAGGATGGCCGTGCCGATATGGCGGTGCACTCGATGAAGGATGTGCCGGTCAATTTCCCGGAAGGTCTGGGCCTGGTAACCATCTGCGAGCGCGACGATCCGCGCGATGCGTTCGTTTCTCATCATTATGACTCCATCGACGCGCTGCCACAGGGTGCCATTGTCGGCACGTCCAGCCTGCGCCGTCAGTGCCAGATTAGTGCGCGCCGTCCGGACCTGGTTATCCGCTCGCTGCGGGGCAATGTCGGCACCCGCCTCGGCAAGCTTGATGCCGGAGAGTATGACGCGATTATTCTTGCTGTCGCCGGGCTGAAACGCCTGGGACTGGAAGATCGCATTCGTCAGGCGATGCCTGCCGAAGTTTCCCTGCCCGCCGTGGGTCAGGGTGCGGTCGGCATTGAATGCCGTCTGGACGACACCACCTTAATTGGCCTGTTGCAGGCGCTGAATCACGATGATACCGAAGTCTGTGTCAGAGCGGAGCGCGCCATGAATACCCGTTTAGAGGGTGGCTGCCAGGTGCCAATCGGCAGTTTCGCGGTGCTGGAAGGCGATGACCTCTGGCTGCGCGGCATGGTCGGCGCACCGGATGGCCGGGTCATGGTCAGCGGCGAACGCCGTGGTCCCCGCGCTCAGGCTGAACAGATGGGTATTTCACTGGCCGATGAACTGCTGAATGGCGGCGCGCGTGAAATCCTGAAAGAAGTTTACCAGGGGCAGCCGCCGGCATGACCATTCTGGTGACGCGCCCGGAACCCGCAGCGGCAGAGCTGGTGTCACGCCTGCATGCCCTTGGCAAACAGGCGTGGAGCCTGCCGCTGATCGAATTTGCGCCGGGCGCTGATCTCACCTCTCTGCCACAAAAGCTCGCCGCACTTCGCCCTGGCGACCTGGTTTTTATCCTTTCTCAGCAGGTTATACATTACGCACAACACACCGTCACAGCATGGCCCGCTGAGCTGGACTATTATGCAATTGGTCGCAGCACCGCACTGGCGTTTCATACCGCCAGCGGACAGCAGGTGACCTGGCCTCATGCGCATGAAACCAGTGAAGAATTGATCCGGCTGAATACCCTTCAGCAGGTTGCGGGTAAACGTGCGCTGATCCTGCGTGGCGATCCCGGACGCGAGTTGCTGGCTCAGACGCTAACCCGGCGAGGTGCTGAGGTGTCGTTTGCAGCCTGTTATCAGCGCTGCCAGAAGTATTATGATGGACCCGTTGAAGGACGCCGCTGGCGCGATCGCGGTGTCTCCGTGCTGGTGGTGACCAGCGGTGAAATGTTACAACAGCTTTTTTCGCTGTTCCCCGCAGTTGATCGCGAGGAATGGCTGCTCAACTGCCGACTGGTTGTCGTCAGTGAACGTTTGGCTACCCTGGCCGCAGGATTGGGTTGGCAGGATATTCAGGTAGCCGATGGTGCCGATAACGATGCGCTGCTGCGCGCGTTACGCTGAACTTTAACAATGGGATGTGCCACATATGACGGAACAAAAAGACTCCTCCGCCATGGTTGAAGAAACCACCCCAGCGGTCGACCGCTCTCCTTCCAGCAACAGCACACCACCGCGTAATGCGAAAAATGGTGGCATGGTGCTGGGTGCAGTTGCGATTGTGATTGCGCTGGCGATTGGTGCGGGTTTATACCTTAACGGGAAACATCAGGCTGATTTACAGGCACAAACCAATCAGAAGCTGAGCGAACAATTAAGCGCGTTGCAACAGCAGGCCAGCAGCGACAAACAGCAGCTGACTCAGCAACTGAGCGGCGCTGAAACCGCGTTGCAGACAGCCCAGACACAGCAGAACGCGTCAGCAAAAGAGCTGGAAACCCTGCGTGAAAAAGTGGCCGTGATTTCTGGCAACGACGTGCGCAGCTGGTTGCTGGCACAGGCGGACTATCTGGTGAAACTGGCTGGCCGCAAACTCTGGAGCGACCAGGATGTCACCACCGCCGCTGCTCTGCTGAAAAGCGCCGATGCCAGCCTGGCCGACATGAACGATCCCAGCGTCATGAATGTGCGTCGTGCGCTGACCCAGGATATCAGTAACCTCTCTTCGGTTACGCAGGTCGATTATGACGGCGTGATCCTCAAACTGAACCAGTTGTCGAACAACGTTGATAATCTGCGTCTGGCCGATAATGACAGCGATGATGCGCCGATGGACAGCGATGGCGGTGAACTGTCAGGTTCCGTGCGCGAATGGCGTCAGAATCTGGTGAAAAGCTGGCATAACTTTATGGATGATTTTATTACCATCCGCCGCCGCGATAACACCGCCCAGCCGCTGCTGGCACCTAATCAGGATGTTTACCTGCGTGAGAATATCCGCTCGCGTCTGCTGATTGCTGCTCAGGCGGTACCGCGTCATCAGGATGAGATTTATAAACAATCTATCGACACCGTGTCCGCATGGGTTCGCGCCTGGTACGACACCAATGATGCCGCTACCAAAGCCTTCCTTGCCCAGCTGGATGAGCTGAGCCAGCAGAACATCAATATGGACCTGCCGGATAACCTGGAAAGTCAGCCGTTGCTGGAACAGCTGATGCAGACCCGCGTCCGGAACCTGTTAGCGCAACCTTCTGCCGCTGCTAATCAGCAGGGAGGCTAAGCATGCTTAAGGTATTTATCCTCTTTATCCTGCTGATTGCTGGCGTAGTGCTGGGACCGATGATTGCCGGTCATCAGGGTTACGTGCTGATTCAGACCGATAACTGGAATATCGAAACCAGCGTCACCGGCCTGGTCATTATCCTCATCCTCAGCCTGCTGGTGATTCTGGCCGTGGAATGGCTGCTGCGCCGCGTGCTGCACACCGGCGCGCGTACCCGTGGCTGGTTTACCGGACGTAAACGCCGTCGCGCCCAGCGTCATACTCAGTCGGCGCTGATGAAGCTGGCAGAAGGCGATCATCGTCAGGTGGAAAAACTGCTTTCTAAAGATGCCGATCACGCTGATGTGCCGGTGGCGAACTACCTGCTGGCAGCAGAAGCTGCGCAACAGCGTGGTGATGAAATCCGTGCCAATCAGCATCTTGAACGTGCTGCAGAGCTGTCGGAGAGCAACACCATTCCGGTAGAAATTGCCCGCGCACGTATTCAGCTGGCACGTAACGAAGATCATGCTGCGCGTCATAGCATTGACCGTCTGCTGGAAGTGGCACCGCGTCATCCTGAAGTGCTGCGCCTGGCCGAACAGGCGTATGTCCGTACTGGTGCCTGGAGTGCATTGCTGGATATTCTGCCCGCCATGCAGAAGGCGCAGGTCGGCGATGAGCTGCATCGTGATGCGTTACAGCAGCAAGCCTGGCTGGGTCTGATGAATCAGGCGATGGCTGACCAGGGCAGCGATGGGCTGAAGCGCTGGTGGAACGATCTGAGCCGCAAAACCCGTCAGGAAACGACGCTGCAGGTGGCCATGGCGGATCATCTGATTGAATGCAACGATCACGACACCGCGCAATCGATCGTGCTGGAGGGCCTCAAGCGTCATTATGACGATCGTCTGGTACTGTTGATGCCTTGTATCAAAAGCGGTAATCCGGAAGCGCTGGAGAAAGTATTGCGCCAGCAAATCAAACAACACGGCGCAACACCGCTGCTGCACAGTACGCTGGGGCAGTTGCTGATGCGTCATGGTGAATGGCAGCAGGCTGCTGAGGCACTGCAGCAGGCGCTGGCACAGCGTCCTGACGCGTTTGATTATGCATGGCTGGCGGATGTTTATGATCGTCTGCGTCGCCCGGAAGAAGCGGCGAAGATGCGTCGTGAAGGGTTGTTGCTCACCTTGAAGAACAATCCCAACGCCTGATCCTCTTTTCATACCTGATAAAGCCGGGCTTGCCCGGCTTTTTTGTGCCCGCAATCTGCCAGCACGCTTTCGCAGGCAAAAAAAACACCTGCCAGTGGCAGGTGTAAGATCAGGTCGGTAAGACAACCGGGAGGTACCTGACTCAACGTGGTGTCTGTTAACCCTGTAAGGCTTTCGCGATACAGGCAGGCAGACAACAGGTACCTAAAATTGGCTCTGCATCATTCCCAGGTTTATGTAGCATCAGCAGACATAAGAGGTGGAATGAGCATCTACAGCAGAAGTATTGCACAAGCCATGCCAGGTTTATGATTATTTTTAAAATCACAATAAATCAGCAGGTTAAAGAATTAGCTCAAAGCTTCATTCAACAGGCCTGTCGGGAAATGTCGGTATCCAGCGACAGCTGGCATTTTCTCTGTCTCTGAATGGAGACAGCAAGGCAAATCTCTCTGTGAACTCAACAATAACAATGACTTATTTGTCGGCAATTCACGACGCTGTTGCTACTGTTTAAGCAACTTTATCTGACAACTGACGAAATCAAGGGTGAGCTGGCATCAAAGGATTAGCTAACAAGCAGCCCGCTCTCACTGCTGTGCGGGCTTCAGGGAGCATACGCCTTTCGCAAAGACGCAAAAGACGCCATCCCTGGCGGGCTCAGCGCGGGCGATTACGCACCTCATCCCTGAGGTGCGCCCGTAGCCGGGCCAACGCTTTGCGTTGTTCAAAAACGCTCCTGGCGTTTTTATCCGGGCGGCGCGATGCTTTGCTACAGGCGTATGCTCCCTTCGCTTCACGTATGGCAGACGCATCTGATACTTACAAGGACGCTTCAGACAAATGACAGATCTAAACCCGGATGCATCTGACGACAGCGCATAAGCTCAACGCGCAGGGAGCATGGTCAGAAGAGGAAAGCGTCCCACGCCAGGGACAAAAACGCCGGGAGCGTTTTTGAACAACGCAAAGCGTTGGCCCGTTTACGGGCGCACCTCAGGGATGAGGTGCGTAATCGTGTGGGCCGAGCGGCCATGGATGGCTTAAGCGACTTTCCGATCTGACCATGTTCCCTTCGCAGGCTCGGATTTACAGCAAACTTATTTAGCTGTACCCACCTAAACCTCCTTCGGAGGTCCTCATCCTCTTTTCTGCAGACGAAAAAAAACCTGTCTTTTCAGACAGGTTTCTAAAATGGTCGGCGAGAGAGGATTACTCTGCTCTGCGAGCAGCGCCCTTCGGGCCGTTGCTGAAGCAACGTTGTCTCGCTACGCTCGGCTCAAACCTCCTTCGGAGGTCCTCATCCTCTTTTCTGCAGACGAAAAAAAACCTGTCTTTTCAGACAGGTTTCTAAAATGGTCGGCGAGAGAGGATTCGAACCTCCGACCCACTGGTCCCAAACCAGTTGCGCTACCAAGCTGCGCTACTCGCCGATTTTTTTAACTGTTTTGCCTGGTGCGAAGAGAGGGACTTGAACCCTCACGTCCGTTAAGACACTAACACCTGAAGCTAGCGCGTCTACCAATTCCGCCACCTTCGCGTTTCCCAGCAAAATCTGGGGTGGCTAATGGGACTCGAACCCACGACAACTGGAATCACAATCCAGGGCTCTACCAACTGAGCTATAGCCACCACAATACTTAATGTCACAAGTTAAAAACCTGCAGCATTTAAATCTCTACTGCCAACCGCGGTAAATCAACCACCGAAGCTCATGCGCACAAACGATATGGCGCGCCCGACAGGATTCGAACCTGAGACCTCTGCCTCCGGAGGGCAGCGCTCTATCCAGCTGAGCTACGGGCGCGTAGCGCCGTTGCGGATGTGCATACTAGAGATAAGCGCCCATCGTGTCTAGTGCTTTTTAAATAAAAAGACGCGTTTGATTACGCTTTGTGCATTTTGTCGACAAATAGTGCATTTCCTCTCTCACAACGCGTAAAAATACGGCATTTATCAGCAATATCAGAGATCGCCACGCCAGTGATAGCGCAAATATTTAAGCAGTTTTAATTGCCGGCGCAGGCGGCCAGGCTGCCGAATCAGACGATAGAGCCACTCCAGCCCCAACCGCTGCCAGATCTCAGGCGCTCGCTTCACATGGCCGGTGAAAACATCGTACGTTCCACCCACGCCCATATAGAGCGCATCAGGCCAGTGCGCACGGCACGCCAGCATCAACAGCTCCTGACGGGGCGACCCCAGCGCTACAGTCACCAGCTTCGCGCCGCTGGCCGCAATCCGGGCAAAAAGCGCATCCTGATCGGCTGGCGCAAAATAGCCGTCCTGCGCCCCGACAATATTCACATTCCACTGACGACGTAGCTTATCGCAGGTTTCATCCAGCACCTGCTGACGACCGCCGATAAGAAACACAGGCGTCCCTTCCCGCCCGGCGCGTTCCATCAGCGCTTCCCATAAATCAGCACCCGCAATGCGCTGCACCGACGCGTGTGGATACTTTTTACGAATCGAGCGCACAATGCTGATGCCATCGGCGTATGCATATTCCGCCTGCGCTAACAGCGTACGTAATCCCTCATCCCGCTCAGCGGTCAGGATCTTCTCCGCATTAATCGCCACTAAAATACCGCTGCGTACGCTCTGCGGCGGCATCAGAAAATTCACCGCCGACGGCATGTTTTCGAAGCCATACAACTCAACGCCGCGGATCCGGTACTGCGGCGTCTCAGTTAACTTTGTCATATCTTCCGTCAATCCCAGAGGCTACTCAGAGCGGGCTGTGCAACACCCGCCTGCTGCGGTCGCGAATCAAACCTGCGCGATCCAGTAACCAGAAAAGTAATTTAGCCATGCCCAGACAGGCAGCAAAAATGATGCAGAAAAACACCACGCGTGAACCGAACGCATCAAGGCCTTCGCGTGCCAGCACGATCATGTTAAAGACCGCGCCAAAACAGAAGCTTTGCAGGATGGCGCCGGTGTAACGGTTGGTCTCAAGACAGCCACGCTGATAGATTGCATCAAAGGCTTTTATAATCATCCCTACCGCGACCGCACCGATCGGAATCGCCCAGACGCCGCCCATCACCACCAGCGACCCTATCAGCGTGGGTGAAATCGCCAGGCCAGAATGATTGTTCAGCACTTCCCAGGTGAAGTAGTTAGCACTGTTTAACACTGCCAGCGGCCGATCCGGCCAGAGCCAGGTCGGAATGAAAACGTAGAAATCACGCCACAGCGGTGCCAGCCCCTGAAACTCAATTCTGGCGTAGTTATCCAGCAGCAAGGCGAGATTCTCCCACGGCGAGAAGGTATCACGCGTCAGATACAGAAAGGTATAGAACGCTTCATCGCCCATAACGTCGAGGTTATAGCGGCGCAGTGCCAGCCAGAACATTCCTGCAATCGCCAGCACGCCTGCCGTCGCCAGCATCCACAAAGTGATCCAGCCACGGGTAATCCCGATAAACAGGAACAGGGCAAACGCAATAATGATATTGGCTCGGGTACCGCCCACCAGCGCGTAGGTCAGTAAACCAAAGGCAACGGTCACCACCAGGAACAGCAGCCAGTTGCGGCGTGTCGGGCTCAAAAAGTAGGGGATCAGCATCGCCGGAATAAAGAAATAGAAGAAGCGCTTAAGCGCTACACCCGACACTTCACTGGAGAAAATCTGGTTATAGGCGGTCAGGCGGAACAGCAGAAAACCGTTATGAATGAAGAACACCGTCACGGTACCCAGCGCCACCAGCGCCAGGATCACGCAGGTCAGATGGGTTTCGACGCGATTCATCTGCAGCCAGGGCTTCGCAGGAGACGCGCTGGCGGGTTTCAGCCGCACTTTATAGCTGACGTAATAAATGGCGTAAAACGCCGTGGCCGACAGCAGCGCCTCCAGCAGGTTCTCAACCGGCACCACTTCAACATTAAAGCGAAACACCAGCACGGAGGTCAGCGGGAAGCCGAAGTAAAAGGTCAGTAAGAACAGCAGCGTGAAGAACAGATGAAAGTTAAAACGGACGCGCTTAAACTCCCGCCAGGTCAGGGTCAGAATAAAAACCAGCGACAGCAGATAGACCACCAGCAGGCCGCCAAACTGCATAAGACTCATGACAACTCCCCTTCGCTGAGCTGTAACGCGGCTCGCCAGCCCGCCAGATAACCCGGCGAAAAAAAGGCGATAGCCTGTTTATCACAGCTCATCAGCTGACGACGTGCCTCGGCGATCACCGCAGGCGACAGCGTATCTTCGCTGAACAATACCGGAAGCTGCTGCTCTGCCACATCACGCCAGAATGGATTTTTGCGGGTCAGGACAAACGGCACGTTGGCCTGAATCAGCAGGCAGAGTGTTCCCACCCCTTGCTGACGTTCAAACATAAAATAGCCGACATGGCAGCGCGCCAGCAGGGCTAAGTAATCATCAAACGCCAGGTTTTCACGCATCAGATTCACCTGACCGTTCGGGAACAGCGCATCGGCAGCGGCCTGAATCTGGCTGATATAAGCCTCATTACCTGGCGGATAGCCCAAAGGGACCTCGATACGCACCTGCTCGCCAAACTGCGCGTGAATCGCTTTTAAACCTTCGATATGCCGGTTACTCGGATCGCCCGAGTTGCCCAGCAACAGCGTAAAAGGCTCCGACGGGACAGATTCAACGGCTGCGGCGGGCATTCTGGTGGGAAAATAGAGCAGTGAACCGGGTACGCGCCGATGGCGCTGCTGATAGTGATGCAGGTCGCCCCGGGTGGCAAAAACCTGTGCAACCCGCCCCTGCGCTATCCGGCGGACCAGATAGAACAGACGGAACTTCAGGCTGCGCGAATCTTCATAAAGATCGGCACCCCAGACGTGCCAGAAGAGCTGTGAACGACGCAGCTTACCGCTGAGTAACGCCAGCCAGATCCACGGGTTAAACTGTCCGTGGCAGAAAAAACGCTGCTGACGATTTCTGGCCCGCTGCAGTACCGCCTGCGCCAGCACTTTCTTGCTGGTAAAGTACTCGATCTGCAACGCACTGAACGGCGCCAGGCTCTCAGGCTGCTGCGTCACCACCATAAAATGACGTGGCGCAGCCGCAGGCTGCTCAACGCTGAGTACGTCGTTGAAAAAGCGCAGCACCGTAAGATTGTGGTGGGGAATGTCCGATCCCAAAACGTGAATTAAAGTCATTTTTTCCGGCAGTAAACAATAAAAGCGCCACAACACAGGGCAAAGTAAGCCATATAGGTAAACATATAGGCCTGCGCCGCACCCGTCGCGCCATGTAACGGGATCAACCAGCGTGAAAACAGGGTCAGCAACAGGAACTGGCTGATCTCAGTCAGAACATAAAAGCGCAGCGAGGCTTTGGCGATAACCAGATATCCGAAAACATAGGCGCCGACCTTAAAAACATCGCCGCACAGCTGCCAGACAAAGAGATCGCGCATCCCGCGAAACGCTTCAGAGAACAGCAGGCTGATGGCGAAATCGCGCAGTACCCAGACACCCAGGCTGGCAACCGCCACGGCGGGCAGGACAAAGCGCAGTGCACGGCCAATCTCGCGCGCGATGTCGCGTTTGTTATCCAGCCGCGCCAGCGTCGGCAGCAGCCAGACGCTAAACGTCGCGGTAATAAATTGCAGATAGGCATCGGAAATGCTGGTGACGCCCTGCCATAATCCGACCTGTGCCCAGCCCTGCTGCGCCGCCAGCAGATTACGCATCAGCACCCAGGCGACCGGCAGGGTCACGGCGGTGATCAGCGCCATCAGCGTATATTTTGCCAGATTACGGGCCAGCTCAGGATGCCATTGCGGTCGCAGCCAGCTAAGCGGCAGCGGCGCACGGCGTTTCAGCATCAGGAGTGCAGGCAGCAGCAGCAAAGCCGGCACCAGCGCCAGACCCGTCAGCGCGCCCTGATAGCCGCCCAGCCACCAGCAGAGCAGATAGCCTGCCACGCCAATCAGGCTGCCGAGAATCAGCGCCAGCGCATTACCGCGCGCGTCGCGATAGCCCTTCAGCAGCGCCAGGGTAAAGTTGGCCCAGGCGATGCCGAGCTGAAGAAAGGCCACCACGCGGATGACGCCCTGATAGCGGTCGTGACCAAACAGCGCGATACTGATGGGTGCCGCCGCCAGCAGAAACAGCAGCGCCAGCACACCGGAAAAGCCCAGTACCATGGTTGATGCCGTGCCCACCATCGCCCGCAATTGCTCGGGCTGCTGCTGATACTGCGCCACATAGGTGGTGACGCCATTAAAGATGCCTGCGCCCGCCAGCACGCCCAGCACGGTGATCAACTGACGGAAGTTCCCCGCCTGGCCGACACCCTCGGGTCCGAAGCTGACCGCCAGCAGTTTGACGACCAGCAGGCCGGCCACAATTTTTACCAGCGTGGACGACGCGGTCCACACTGAGGCTCTGGCTAATGACATCAGGAAAAGAAGCTCAGCAGTGAGCTGATAATCGTGCTCTGATTGTTATCCGACAGGTTATAAAACAGCGGCAGACGCAGCAGGCGCTCACTTTCCCGGGTGGTAAAGCGATCGTCCCCGACAAACTGCGAGAACCGCTCACCGGCGGGCGAGCTGTGCAGCGGAATATAGTGAAACACCGTCAGTATCTCGGCTTCTTTCATCCAGTTTATCAGCGCCTGACGATCGTCCTGATCGCGCAGTTTGATATAGAACATGTGCGCATTGTGTTCACAGCTGGCGGGGATCACCGGCAGGCTGATGCGTCCCTGAGCCGCCAGCGGCTGCAGCGCATCGTAATAACGCTGCCAGATGCGTAACCGCTGCTGGTTGATACGTTCAGCGGCTTCCAGCTGCGCCCAGAGATAGGCTGCCTGCAGATCGGCCATCAGATAGCTCGATCCCATATCGCGCCAGGTGTATTTATCGACCTGACCCCTGAAGAACTGACTGCGGTTGGTGCCTTTTTCCCGCACGATCTCGGCGCGCTCGACCAGGCTGGCGTCGTTAATGAGCGTCGCGCCACCTTCGCCGCCGGCGGTGTAGTTCTTGGTTTCGTGGAAACTGAAGCAGCCAATATGACCGATGGTGCCGAGCGCACGACCTTTGTAGCGTGACATCACGCCCTGCGCCGCATCTTCAATCACAAACAGCTTATGCTTTGCCGCCAGCGCCATAATGGTGTCCATTTCACAGGCCACGCCTGCGTAATGGACCGGCACAATGGCGCGGGTTTTTTCAGTGATGGCCGCTTCGATCAGCGTTTCATCAATGTTCATGGTGTCCGGGCGCACATCGACAAACACAATGCGGGCGCCGCGCAGTACAAAGGCGTTGGCGGTAGAGACAAAGGTGTAGCTCGGCATAATCACTTCATCGCCGGGCTGCAGATCGATTAACAGCGCCGCCATCTCCAGCGAAGCGGTACAGGAGGGGGTCAGCAGCACTTTTTTGCTGCCAAACCGCTGCTCCATCCACTGCTGACAGCGACGGGTAAATCCACCGTCGCCGCACAGCTTGCCGCTGTTCATCGCCGACTGCATATACTCAATTTCTGTGCCCACAATCGGGGGCGCATTAAATGGAATCATGACCTTTCCTGTAAAACCAGTACGCGGTGCTGTCGAGCCGGGCACCGCTGCGTAAATAGAGGCGCATCGCCGTAAGATTGCTGAGCTGGGTAGCAACCCGAAGCTGAGTCAGCTGTCGTACCCGCGCCCAGTCTGCTGCTGCCAGCATCAGTCGCTGACCCAGCCCCTGGCCCTGCGCGTCGGGCAGTACGCCCAGCAGGCCAATGCGGGCATCGCCATCCACCGCGCGCAGCGAAACAAATCCCTGCAGCTGACCCGCGGCATCGCTTGCCACCAGACACTGATCGTCAAACGCCCCGCGCACCGCATTTTCAATCCACTGCGCATAAAAGCGTCCGCTGGCGTCCGGCGCATACCAGGGCGCGCGAAAACGACTCTGGCTAAAGAGCTGTGAGGCAGCATCGCGCAGTAGCGGAATCTGGGCTTCGCGCGCGATGCGAATTCCCGTCTGCCGTTCAGTCTGTTTCACCGCCAGCGTCAGATCTGCCTCGCCTTCTGCCAGCCGGAACTGATGCTGCTGCAGCGTATCAATCAGCGCCGTCTCGCTGGCAGCAACTTTTATCTGCATCAGCGCACAGGGATGACGCAGCGCCTGTTCCAGCGGAATGTCACCTTGCGGCTCCAGCCGCACGGTATTCACACCGAAGAATGCGCTCTCCCAGCTAAGGGGATTAATATTGACGTGGACGGGCATGTAATAAATCCAGCAGGTATTGGCCGTAGCCGGTTTTTGTCAGCGCTTCACCCGCGGCCCGCAGCTGGTCATCACTCAGCCAGCTGTTACGCCAGGCAATCTCTTCCAGGCAGGCAATTTTGAAGCCCTGACGTTTTTCCACCGTCTGCACAAACATGCTGGCTTCCACCAGGCTGTCGTGTGTGCCGGTATCCAGCCAGGCAAAACCTCGTCCCAGCAGTTCGACCGTCAGCTCACCACGCTCCAGATACATCTGGTTAATGGCCGTGATTTCCAGCTCGCCCCGCGCTGAGGGTTTCACCTGTTTCGCGAATTCAATAACCTGATTGTCATAAAAATAGAGCCCGGTTACTGCCCAGCGCGATTTCGGCTGCTGTGGTTTCTCTTCAATCGAGATCGCCTTGAAGTTATCGTCAAACTCCACCACGCCGAAACGTTCCGGGTCCATGACCTGATAGCCGAACACCGTTGCGCCACGATTCTGTTCAACAACTTTCCGGAGCTTGGGGCTGAAGCCCTGGCCAAAATAGAGGTTATCACCCAGAACCAGGCAGCAATTATCCTCGCCGATAAAGGATTCGCCGATGATAAAGGCCTGCGCCAGCCCATCGGGACTTGGCTGCACCGCATAGCTGAGGCGTATCCCAAATTCACTGCCATCGCCCAGCAGCCGTTCAAACTGCGCCCGATCTTCCGGCGTGGTAATTAACAGGATGTCGCGAATACCCGCCAGCATCAGCACGGAGAGCGGATAGTAGATCATCGGTTTGTCGTAAACCGGCAGAAGTTGCTTTGATACTGCACGGGTTATCGGGTGTAACCGCGTGCCCGACCCTCCCGCTAAAATGATGCCTTTCATCGCTGCTCCTTACGCGGGTTTATTGCGATAAGCCAAGGCGTTCGCCCTGATAGCGGCCATCCAGAATAGCCTGCCACCAGGTGGGATTGGCCAGATACCATGCCACGGTTTTACGCATGCCGCTTTCAAAGGTTTCCTGCGGTACCCAGCCAAGTTCATGCGCGATTTTACTGGCATCAATGGCATAGCGCTGATCGTGACCGGGGCGGTCAGTGACATAGGTAATCAGGTCGCGGTAATGCGCCAGCCCGGCAGGTTTCTGCTCTGCGGCCAGCTCTTCAAGCAGGCTGCAGATAGTTTCAACCACCTCAATATTGCGTCGCTCGTTATGGCCGCCAATATTATAAGTTTCGCCTGGCTTGCCATGGCTGACCACCTGATAGAGTGCGCGGGCGTGATCTTCGACGTAGAGCCAGTCACGAATCTGCTGTCCGTTGCCGTAAACCGGCAAGGCTTTCCCGGCCAGCGCATTGATGATGGTCAGCGGGATCAGCTTCTCCGGGAAATGGCAGGGGCCGTAGTTATTTGAACAGTTGGTGACCAGCGTGGGCAGACCGTAAGTTCGCAGCCAGGCCCGCACTAAATGGTCGCTACTGGCCTTGCTGGCGGCGTAAGGACTGCTTGGCGCATAAGGTGTGGTTTCGGTGAAGTAAGCCTGGCTGTCATGCAGATCGCCAAAGACTTCATCGGTCGAGATATGGTGGAACAGAAAGGCGGTTTTGCGCGCGTCATCCAGGTTTTGCCAGTAAAAACGCGCGGCTTCCAGCAACTGATAAGTCCCGACAATATTGGTCTCGATAAAGGCCAACGGCCCGTCAATTGAACGATCCACATGGCTTTCAGCCGCAAGATGCATCACACAGTCTGGCTGATGACGGGCAAACACCTGATCAAGTGCCGGGCGATCGCAGATATCGACCTGCTCAAAATGAAAGCGGGACGAGTCGGCAACGCTGGCGAGTGACGCCAGATTTCCGGCGTAGCTGAGTTTATCGACCACCACCACCTGATGTTCGGTTTCTGCGATCAGAAAGCGCACCAGTGCGGAACCGATAAAACCGGCACCGCCCGTGATCAGAAAACGCCTCATCGCCACACACCTTTGGTGTCGACAATCCAGTTCTGCTGAACGCTGGCACCATCAATGGCGCGGAAGGCGCGGTGATCGACCAGCATCACCAGAATATCGGCCTGTTCCAGCGCCTGCCCGGCAGAGACCAGCACGGCTTTGTCGGCCAGTGCGTCAGCAAGCTGCTCAATATGGGGTTCAACCACCCAGGTGGTGCCGCTGTGCCACTCTGCAATTTTCTGTGCCACGCCCACCGCCGGGCTTTCGCGCAGGTCGTCAATATTGGGTTTAAAGGCCAGGCCAAAGCAGGCGATGGTGATATCGCTGGCGCGCTTGCCGGTCTGTGTCAGGCAGTCCGCCAGCGCGGTTTTCACCTGGTCCAGCACCCACTGCGGCTTGGCGTCATTGACCTCGCGCGCGGTGCGGATCAGGCGGGCTAATTCAGGATTCTGCGCCACGATGAACCAGGGATCGACGGCGATACAGTGACCGCCGACGCCTGGGCCCGGCTGCAGAATGTTGACGCGCGGATGGCGATTCGCCAGCGCAATCAGCTCCCAGACGTTAATACCCTGATCGGCACAAATCAGCGACAGCTCATTGGCAAAGGCGATATTCACGTCACGGAAGCTGTTTTCTGTCAGCTTACACATCTCGGCGGTTCGGGCGTTGGTTTCAACGCATTCGCCTTTTAAAAACAGCCGATAAAGCTCGCTGGCGCGGGCGGAACAGGCTGGCGTCATGCCGCCAATCACCCGGTCGTTGTTAATCAGCTCAACCATCACCTGACCAGGCAGCACGCGCTCCGGACAGTAGGCCACAAAAATATCGGGCGTATCACCGTGCTGAGGAAAGCGCAGGTCGGGACGCGCCGCCGCCAGCCAGTCGGCCATCTGTTCGGTGCTGCCCACCGGTGAGGTCGACTCCAGAATCACCAGGTCGCCCTTTTTCAGTACCGGCGCAATCGACTCCGCCGCGGCTTTCACAAAGCGCAGATCGGGCTGATGCTCATCTTTAAAAGGGGTCGGTACGGCGATAAGAAAAGCGTCGGCGGCTTCCGGCTGCGTGGTGGCGCGCAGATCGCCACGCGTAACGGCCGCATGCACCACCTGATCTAAATCGGGTTCCACGATATGGATCGCGCCACGATTAATGGTTTCAACGGCGCGCGCGTTGATATCCACGCCCACCACTTTTTTTCCCTTTGAGGCAAAAACGGCTGCCGTCGGCAGCCCAATGTATCCCAGTCCAATCACGGAGATGGTTTCAAAACTCATAATTCGGCTCGGTTATCTTTTAAGGCTTGTAAAATACGACCGCAGGCTTTGCCATCGCCATACGGATTATGGGCGTGGCTCATCGCCTGCCAGGCAGCGTCGTCAGTCAGCAAGCTGCTGACCTCCGCCACGATTCGGGCGATATCGGTCCCCACCAGTTTGACGGTGCCGGCGTCGACCGCTTCAGGCCGCTCGGTGGTGTCACGCATCACCAGCACCGGTTTACCCAGCGAAGGCGCTTCCTCCTGAATGCCACCGGAGTCAGTGAGGATGAGCCAGGCGCGGTTCATCAGCCAGACAAAAGGCAGATACTCCTGCGGTTCAATCAGAATGATATTCTCAATGCCGCTGAGAATCCGGTTTACCGGCTCGCTGACATTGGGATTAAGGTGCACCGGATAGACAATCTGCGCCTCGGGATGCTGGCGGGCAATCTGCGCCAGCGCGCTGCAGATACGTTCAAAGCCGCCACCAAAGCTTTCGCGACGATGTCCGGTGACCAGCACCAGTTTCTTATCCGGGTCGAGAAACGGATAGCGCGCCGCCAGTTGTGCATTCAGATTGCTGTCATCCAGCACCCTGTCGCGAACCCACAGCAGCGCATCAATGACCGTATTGCCGGTCACGATAATGCGCGCATCGGGCAGATTTTCCTGCAACAGATTCTGACGCGATCGGGAGGTGGGGGTGAAATGCAGATGGGCAAGATGACCGGTAAGTTTACGGTTACCCTCTTCCGGCCATGGCGAGGCGAGATCGCCGGTACGCAGACCGGCCTCCACATGCCCGACCGGAATCTGATGATAAAATGCCGCCAGGCTCGCCGCCAGTGTGGTGGTGGTGTCACCATGCACCAGCACGATGTCCGGTTTGAAGTCGAGCAGGACGGTTTTCATGCCCTCTAAAATGCGGCAGGTGATCTCGGTCAGCCCCTGCTCGGGACGCATAATATTGAGATCATAGTCCGGCTGCAGCTTGAACAGGCGCAGCACCTGATCGAGCATTTCGCGATGCTGTGCGGTGACGCACAGTCGCGATTCGAAAGCGGGATCCTGCGCCAGCGCCTGAACCAGCGGTGCCATTTTGATCGCTTCGGGACGAGTACCAAATACCGTCAGAACTTTCACACTGTTTCTCTCACTCATGCGTGTCTGACATCAGACGCGGACGACGTGCCAGCGCCACTCCCGCGCCTGTTAATGCCCCAATGGCACCCCACATAATCATCATGAACAGACGTCGCGGACTGTCACGTGATACCGGCTCTTCCGGCGTACGCAGATAACGGTAGGTCTGGAACTGGCTGTTCAGTTTTGGCCCGGTCTGCAGCGTGGTCAGCATTGCTCTGTTCTGATCATAGCTGATATCAAACTCCGGACCGGTAGCGCGCAGCGTATCCAGCTGTCCCTGTAAAACGGGCTGGCCCAGCAGGAACAGGTCGCTGTCTGCCAGATTTTCACCCGCTTCACGCGTCTGTTTCTCATTAATGCCCTGCTGGCTGGCGATCTTCAGCGCCTGCTCCAGTCGATGCTGCTGGCGCTGAAACACCGCGTTAGCCACATCTTCCTGACGTTTCACCTGCGCCTGCAACTGGTCGGTACGCGCCCGCCAGGCACCTTTTAGCTCATCATTCAGATGACGCGCGGCGCGCTCACTGGCATAGGCGATGTACTGACGCAGCAGATTATTGGCGTCGCCAGCGGTTTCCGCTTTCAGTTTGACGTTATCGGGCAGGTTATGTGCCGCGTCAGCGGGCGTGAACAGGATATTGCCGATCATATCGTCGAGCAGCGCGGCATCATTATGCGCATTACCGGTTTTACGACTCTTGTAATAATCCGTTTGCTGCCAGAACTCACGACGCGTATCCCAGGAGGCGAGTTGCATGGTGAACTCCTGATAAACCTGATCCATCACCGTAGGTGAAGGGGCGGCCAGGGTTAAGGCGTTGTTGCGCACATCCAGATTGGTCAGGAATTGCTGCTGCGCATAGTAAGAACCCAGCATGTTCACCGTCGGACGATCGGTGATCGCCGTGGTGCTCCAGACCTGTTTCAGCAGCAGCGTGGCCAGCCAGGCGACCAGAGCAAACAGCAGCGCCAGCCCGATAATCCAGCGCTTGCCACGCCATAAACGGCAGCAAAAGCTGCGAATATCCAGTTCGTTGTCCACAACGTCAGAAGGCATGGCAGAGGTATCCTTTATCAGCTCTTTTCAGGGTAATTTGTTTTTTGCTTCGCGATGATGGCTCAGACGGCGCTTAATGCGGCGGACACGTCGCGCCACGCGCCATGCATGTTTGAGGCAGTAGCCGTAAACCATAAACGCGCCCAGGAATAGCAGCAGCATCACCCACTCCGGGATAAATGCCAGATATTCACCCAGCACACCGATACCGGCGAGAATGGCCGCCGCAACGGTAATCAGTACAAAGGCCTGACGGGAGGTAAAGCCGGCACGCATAATCAGATGATGGATGTGCTGACGGTCAGCCGAGAATGGACTCATGCCTTTACGCAGGCGACGATACATAATCGCCACCATATCCATCAGAGGAATGGCAATAAGCCACAGTGCGGTAACGGGCGTGATGGGATGGCTCAGACCCTGCGTCGTTTCCAGCAGAATCCAGATAATGGTGAACCCGATCATGGTGCTGCCGGCATCGCCCATAAAGACTTTGAAGCGACGGCCAAGGAAGCCGAGGTTAAGCAGGATATAGGGCAGCGTGGCGGCAATCATCGCAAAACACCACATCGCGAGGCTGGTCTGGCCGTCGAAGTAGAGGATGATCCCCATGGCGGCAAAAGTGACCGAGGAGAGTCCGCCCAGCAGACCGTCGATCCCATCCACCATATTAAAGGCGTTGATCGCGGCCCAGACGGCAAACAGCGTCAGCACATAGCCGAAGGGCCCCACGATAAGCTCGAACGGGCCGACGATAAAGCCCAGGCTAAGCAGATAGAGTTTTGCGCCAAACATCATCACCAGTGCGACAATCGCCTGCACCACCGCGCGGATCTTGACGCTGATATCGAAACGGTCATCCAGTGCGCCAACCAGCACCAGAACACCGGCGCAGCCCAGATAGAGCAGCGCGTGAGGCAGATAGTAGTTGGTAATGGCAAACGTAAAGCAGATACCTGCGAACACAGAAATGCCGCCCACCAACGGAATCGCGCCATGATGGCGTTTACGTGAGTTAGGCTTATCAACTAAACCAATTTTTTTAGCTGCTTTTCGAGCAAAAAAGAGGAAAGCCAGGGAAAAGAGAAAAATTAAACCAAGCTCAGTACTCATAGTGAGTAAATTCACGTTAAACGCTCTCAGCTAACATCCCGCACAACAATACGCGAAAAAACGCGCCTATCGCTGTGTCGGATTCCGAATTCTGCATAAAGAGACAGACGAACGGTCAAAAGTTCGCCATCGCTACCACAGTCATTATAAATGCTCCTGCCAGTGTTCAATCCTATAGCTCACAAATGAAAAACGCCACGTTGAGACGTGGCGTGAGGTCGATTTTCTGCGCATCTGGACTAAAAAAGCCGAATCTGTGGTTCGGCCAGGCAGTATCGGATTAAGAACGCTTCATCATATCGAAGAATTCATCATTAGTTTTGGTCATCGCCAGCTTGTTGATGAGGAATTCCATTGCGTCGATTTCGCCCATCGGGTGAATAATCTTACGCAGGATCCACATCTTCTGCAGCTCTTCCTGAGAGGTGAGCAGCTCTTCTTTACGCGTACCAGAGCGGTTGTAATCAATCGCCGGGAAGACGCGTTTTTCAGCGATTTTACGGGCGAGATGCAGTTCCATGTTACCGGTACCTTTAAACTCTTCGTAAATTACTTCATCCATCTTCGAACCGGTATCAACCAGCGCGGTCGCGATGATGGTCAGGCTACCGCCCTCTTCCACGTTACGTGCAGCACCAAAGAAACGCTTTGGACGATGCAGGGCGTTGGCATCCACACCACCGGTCAGGACTTTACCTGAAGCAGGAACCACGGTGTTGTAAGCACGTGCCAGACGTGTAATGGAGTCGAGCAGGATGATGACATCTTTCTTGTGTTCAACCAGACGCTTGGCCTTCTCGATCACCATTTCAGCAACCTGAACGTGGCGTGAAGCTGGCTCATCGAAGGTTGAGGCGATAACTTCGCCTTTCACCAGACGCTGCATCTCGGTGACTTCTTCCGGGCGCTCATCGATCAGCAGTACCATCAGGGTACAGTCCGGATAGTTGTGCGCCAGGCTCTGCGCGATGTTCTGCAGCAGCATGGTTTTACCGGCTTTCGGTGGTGCAACAATCAGACCACGCTGGCCACGACCAATTGGCGATGCCAGATCCAGTACGCGAGCGGTTAAATCTTCCGTTGAGCCATTACCCCGCTCCATACGCAGACGTTTATTTGCGTGCAGCGGCGTGAGGTTTTCGAACAGAATCTTATTACGCGCATTTTCCGGCTTGTCGTAGTTAACTTCGTTAACTTTCAGCAGCGCAAAATAACGTTCACCCTCTTTCGGTGGACGGATTTTGCCAGAGATGGTGTCACCAGTGCGGAGGTTGAAGCGGCGGATTTGACTAGGGGAAACGTAGATATCATCAGGGCCGGCGAGGTAGGAGCTGTCTCCGGAACGGAGGAATCCAAATCCATCCTGAAGGATCTCCAGCACGCCATCACCGAAGATGTCTTCGCCGCTTTTCGCGTGCTGCTTCAGGATTGAAAAGATAATGTCCTGCTTGCGCATACGAGCCTGGTTTTCCAGTCCCATATTTTCGCCGAGAGTAACCAGCTCAGCAACCGGCGTATTCTTTAATTCGGTAAGATTCATAGTGATGGGTTCTTAAACTCGGGGTAATACTCGGAATGTTTGTCGTGAATGGTATGGCAACTAATCCATGCCGTTAATGGCTCTTTTCGGCTCTTCCTGACGATCATCGTATGGAATGGCGATCGGTATGCAGGGAGATGTCCGAATGTGATGCCAGAGTTGGAGCTAACCGTAAGATTGCTGAACCGTTCTATCTTTATAAGGTACAGGGCGACAGGGTTCAACAAGGGAAAACTTTTAGATGCTAACTACAAGGTAAGTTCGTAATGCAGTGCTGGTAAATTAGCACGCCTGAAAGCGAACGTCCAGCAGCAGGAGATAAATTCACCACTGCCGGACATTCAGCCCTGAATTACGCCAGATTGGCGTTCAGGAACTCTTTCAGCTGGCCTTTAGACAGCGCGCCTACTTTGGTCGCGGCGACTTCGCCATTTTTAAACAGCAGCAGCGTCGGGATACCACGAATGCCATACTTCGGTGCCGTGCCTGGGTTATCATCAATATTCAGCTTAGCGATGGTCAGCTTGCCATCATACTCTTCTGCAACTTCATCAAGGATTGGCGCGATCATTTTGCAAGGACCGCACCATTCAGCCCAGAAATCTACCAGTGTAACGCCGTCGGCTTTCAGCACGTCGGTGTCGAAACTGTCATCAGTCAGATGAACGATTTTATCGCTGCTCATGTTTTACTCCACAAGATTATGCCTGGCGAATTGGCGTAAAATATACCAATGTTGGTTGACTTTATTTCATCGGATACGCTTTCGTAAAGCGATAGTAAGCTGATATTCTACCACACTATGAGCAAAACACACTTAACTGAACAGAAGTTTTCCGACTTCGCCCTGCACCCAAAAGTGGTGGAAGCCCTTGATACTAAAGGCTTTCAATACTGCACGCCGATTCAGGCGTTAGCTCTGCCTTTTACGCTTTCAGGGCGTGATGTTGCAGGCCAGGCGCAAACCGGTACCGGCAAAACGATGGCGTTTCTGACGTCAACGTTTCATCATCTTCTCTCTCATCCTGCGGCGGAAGGTCGTCAGGTTAACCAGCCACGGGCATTAATTCTTGCGCCGACGCGTGAACTTGCTGTGCAGATTCATGCTGATGCAGAACCCCTTACCGCCTCAACCGGCCTGAAACTGGGTCTCGCCTATGGCGGAGACGGTTATGACAAACAGCTGAAAGTGCTGGAGCAGGGCGTTGATATTCTGGTGGCTACCACCGGTCGCCTGATCGACTACGCGAAACAGAATCACGTCAACCTCGGTGCTATTCAGGTCATGGTGCTGGACGAAGCCGATCGCATGTTTGATCTCGGCTTTATTAAAGATATTCGCTGGCTGTTCCGTCGCATGCCGCCGGCGACTCAGCGTCTGAGCATGCTGTTCTCGGCGACCCTCTCCTACCGCGTCCGTGAACTGGCGTTTGAGCACATGAACAGTGCTGAATATGTGGAAGTGGAACCGGAACAGAAAACCGGCCATCGCATTCAGGAAGAGCTTTTCTATCCGTCTAACGAAGAGAAAATGCGCCTGTTGCAGACCCTGCTGGAAGAAGAGTGGCCCGATCGCGCCATTATTTTCGCCAACACCAAGCACCGCTGTGAAGATATCTGGGGCCACCTGGCTGCCGATGGACATCGTGTCGGCCTGCTGACCGGCGACGTTGCTCAGAAGAAGCGCCTGCGCATTCTGGATGACTTCACCAAAGGTGATGTGGATATTCTGGTCGCCACTGACGTGGCTGCTCGCGGTCTGCACATCCCGGCTGTTACCCACGTCTTTAACTACGATCTGCCAGACGACTGTGAAGACTACGTTCACCGTATTGGCCGTACCGGTCGTGCAGGCGCCAGCGGTCATTCAATCAGCCTGGCCTGTGAAGAGTATGCGCTGAATCTGCCTTCGATTGAAGAGTACATCGGCCACAGCATCCCGGTCAGCAAGTACAGCAGCGAAGCGTTGTTAACGGATTTACCGCCGCCTAAGCGTCTGCAACGCAGCCGTTCCGGCAATGGCCCGCGTCGCGGAGGGAATAACGCCAATCGTCGCGGTGCTCCACGCAACAACAACCGTAAACGTTCAGGTTAAGGCCACCATGCTAAGCGCATCGTCACTTTATGCAGCGATTGATTTAGGGTCTAACAGCTTTCATATGTTGGTGGTGCGCGAGGTTTCTGGCAGTATCCAGACCGTTGCAAAAATTAAGCGCAAGGTTCGCCTTGCTGCCGGTCTGGATAAAAATAACCTGTTGTCAGCCGACGCGATGTCGCGAGGCTGGCAATGCCTCAGACTGTTCTCTGAACAACTACAGGATATTCCCCCCGATCAGATCCGCGTGGTGGCGACCGCCACGCTGCGTCTGGCTGCCAATGCGCAGACCTTCCTCGACACCGCCCAACAGATCCTTGGCTGTACCATCAACGTCATCAGCGGTGAAGAAGAGGCGCGCCTGATTTATCAGGGCGTGGCCCACACCACCGGCGGTTCCGACCAGCGTTTAGTGGTCGATATCGGCGGCGGCAGCACCGAGCTGGCCACTGGCGACGGATCGCACGCGTCGGTGTTGTTCAGTCTGTCGATGGGCTGTGTGACGTGGCTGGAGCGCTTCTTCAGCGATCGTCATCTGGCAAAAGAGAACTTTGACCAGGCCGAGCTGGCGGCGCGTGAAATGATCCAGCCCATTGCAGCGCAACTGCGTGAGCAGGGCTGGCAGGCCTGTGTTGGTGCCTCTGGCACGGTTCAGGCGCTGCAGGAGATCATGGTGGCGCAGGGCATGGATGAGCGCATCACGCTGAATAAGCTGCAGCAGCTGAAGCAGCGCGCCATTCAGTGCGGCAAACTGGAAGAGCTGGAAATCGAAGGGCTGACGCTGGAGCGGGCGCTGGTGTTCCCCAGCGGCCTGTCGATTCTGATCGCCATCTTCCAGGAGCTCAGTATCGATAGCATGACGCTGGCGGGCGGCGCACTGCGTGAAGGACTGGTCTACGGCATGCTGCATCTGCCCATCGACCGGGATATCCGAACCCGTACACTGCATAACGTCCAGCGCCGTTTCAGCATTGATGTTGAGCAGGCGGATCGCGTGCGTCAGCTGGCGGAGAGCTTTTTCCGTCAGGTTTCCACGTTGTGGAAGCTGGATCAGCGCTGTCGTGAGTTGCTGCTCAGCGCCTGCGCGATCCACGAAATCGGCCTGAGCGTTGACTTCCGTCATGCGCCGCAGCATGCGGCGTATCTGGTGCGTCACCTCGATCTTCCTGGTTTCACACCGGCACAGAAGAAGCTACTGGCCTGTTTACTGCAAAACCAGAGCGGCAGCATCGATCTGGCTTTGCTGACTCAGCAGAACGCCCTGCCGCCGCGGCTGGCGGAACGGATGTGCCGTCTGCTGCGGCTGGCGATTATTTTCTCCACCCGCCGTCGCGATGACACCCTGCCTGCGGTGCGGCTACAGGCAGACGATGATGCCCTGCATCTGACCCTGCCCGCGGGCTGGCTGGAGGCCCATCCGTTGCGCAGTGAGCTGCTGGAGCAGGAAAGCCATTATCAGTCTTACGTCCACTGGTTATTAACCCTGTCGTAATTGCCGTCGCGTGAGGCGAATCTCCTTCGCCTCCTGCACTGGTTTAACTCTTTTTCGCCTTATCCAGCATCGCTCTCAGACCGGCCACCCGGCTCTGACCAGTTTTCATCCGCTCCTCCGCACTGACCACTTTGCGCTCGGTCTCCCATTGCAGATCGTCCTGCGGCAGTTCCAGCAGAAAACGGCTCGGCTCCGGCCGGATTAATTCGCCATATTGCCGGCGTTCGCGACACAGGGTAAAGGTCAGCTCTTTCTGCGCCCGTGTGATCCCCACGTAGGCCAGGCGACGCTCCTCTTCGATATTATTCTCATCGATGCTGCTCTGATGCGGTAACAGCCCCTCCTCCATGCCCACCAGGAATACATAGGGGAACTCCAGCCCTTTGGAGGCGTGCAGCGTCATCAGCTGCACCTGATCCAGCTCTTCATCGCTTTCACCGCGCTCCATCATGTCGCGCAGGGTAAAGCGCGTCACCACCTGCGCCAGCGTCATCGGCTCATCAATATCGCTGCCCTCCAGCATTTCTGTCATCCACTGAAACAGCGTGTTGACGTTCTTCATCCGCATCTCTGCGGCTTTCGGGCTGCCGGAGGTTTCGAACAGCCAGCTTTCGTAGTCGATGCCGCGAATCAAATCACGCACTGCGTTTACCGGCTCACGTTCGGTCAGCTGGATAATCTCATTCAGCCAGTGCGTAAACCGCTGCAGATGCTCCAGACCGCGACCACTCAGCGTCTGCCCCAGACCGACATCAAAACTGGCGTTAAACAGGCTCTTGCTGCGCAGGTTGGCCCACTCACCGAGCTTCTGCAGCGTGGCCGGGCCAATCTCACGGCGCGGCGTATTGACGATGCGCAGAAACGCGCTGTCATCCTCAGGATTGGTCAGCACGCGCAGATAGGCGAGCAGATCTTTGATCTCGGGCCGTGAGAAGAACGAAGTACCGCCAGAGATGCGATAAGGGATGCGGTTCTGCATCAGAAACTTTTCAAAGGTCCGGGACTGATGGTTACCACGATAAAGAATCGCGTAATCTTTGTACTGCGTCCTGTTGATAAAGTGATGCGCGATGAGCTCGCCAGTGACCCGCTCCGCTTCATGCTCTTCGCTGTTGGCAGTAAGCACCTTCAGCTCGCTGCCCTGCCCCAGCTCCGAAAAGAGCCGCTTCTCAAAGACGTGCGGGTTATTGGCAATCAGGATATTTGCCGCTTTCAGTATGCGCTGCGAAGAGCGGTAGTTCTGCTCCAGCTTCACCACCTCCAGCGCCGGGAAATCCTGATTCAGCAGCACCAGATTCTGCGGGCGTGCGCCGCGCCAGGAGTAGATAGACTGATCATCATCGCCCACCACCGTGAAGCGCGCCCGAGCGCCCACCAGCAGCTTAACCAGTTCATACTGGCTGGTGTTGGTATCCTGATACTCATCCACCAGCAGATAGCGGATACGCTGCTGCCAGCGTTCACGCACCTCCTGATTACGCTGCAGCAGCAGCGTCGGCAGCAGAATCAAATCGTCGAAATCGAGCACGTTGCACGACTTAAGATGCTGGCTGTAGAGGGCGTAGCAGTGAGCAAAAATATTATCCTGCTGTGATCGCGCCAGCGCGGCGGCGCCCTGCGGGTCGATCAGATCATTTTTCCAGTTCGAGATGGTGGAGATGAGCTGCTGTAGCAGCGTCTTATCCTCTTCCAGCCACTCTTTTGTCAGCTCTTTCAGCAGGGCGAGCTGATCCTGATCGTCGAACAGCGAGAAGTTTGACTTCATGCCCAGCGCCGCAGTTTCGCGTTTGATGATCTCCAGCCCCAGCGTATGGAAGGTGGAGATCAGCAGGCCGCGCGCCTCTTTGCGGCCCAGCGTCTGCGCCACACGCTCTTTCATTTCGCGCGAGGCTTTATTGGTAAAGGTCACCGCGGCGATGTGGCGCGCCTGATAGCCGCATTCACGGATCAGATGGGCGATTTTATTGGTAATCACGCGGGTTTTGCCCGATCCCGCGCCCGCCAGCACCAGACAGGGACCGGTAACAAATTCGACGGCACGTTGTTGGCTGGGGTTTAAACGCATAGGAGAAATCGCCTGATTGAATCAAAAGAAAGGGGTTTATACTGGGCGGCAATTATACACAACCGAGATACCAACATGGCGAAAACCGCGGCGGCTTTACACATCCTCGTCAAAGAGGAAGCGCTGGCAAAAGAGATTCTGGCGAAACTGGCGAAGGGTGGCAATTTCCAACAGCTGGCAAAGAAGCACTCAACCTGTCCTTCCGGCCGGAATGGCGGCGATCTGGGCGAGTTCCGGCAGGGACAGATGGTGCCGGCCTTTGATAAAGCGGTCTTTACCTGCCCGCTGCTGACGCCTTACGGGCCGGTAAAGACCGGCTTTGGTTATCACATTATCAAAGTACTCTATCGCAACTAGTTACTTCTTCTGCTTCATCTGCTGCAGGACGGTGCTGCACTGGTTGTCTTCGTTATCACTAGGAGAGATCAGTGCCAGCAGCGCCGCCGCCGGGCCCACTACTGCGCCCAGAGCCACTGCAGCGGCACCACGTGCCAGCAGTGGCCCCGTTTTCACGCCCGCATCAGGATTTTTAAAGGTACCACGCACATAGAGCGGGGAGCGCAGCGTTACGATGCGGACGCCCTTACTCTCCGGATTCACCGACAGATCCAGCCGCTCACTGGCGAAGTTCGCGTTGCCTGACACATTGATAATCGCGTTCTCGGTATCAAACACAAACAGGTTAGGCGTCGCCACACCATTCTGCAGTTTGAGATCGGTGGCGGCGCAGTTGATGCGCACCTGGTCATCGCCAAACAGTTTGCCCACCACGTAGTTACCGACGTTGAGTCCGGCAATTTCCATCAGGCTGCGGCTGATCAGACCATCATTCATCAGCAGCTTAAGTTGCCCGTTGCTGGTCGCCAGCAGATCGGCTACGGAGTTACCGGTGCCAGTAAAGCTGGCATCGCCATTGAGCTGGCCACGGCTGTTCTTCATCGCCTCCACATTCGGGAAGAGCTGACGCAGCTGCAGCTTACGGACATGAAGATCAACCCGGCCACGCATCGGCGAGTGATCGCCCTCCAGCCGGATAGTGCTGTTGAGATTGCCGCCCGCCACACCAAAGCGCAGCGGGTCCAGCAGCAGATCACCGTTTTTCAGCTGTAAATGGGTATAGAGATCGCTTAACGGCAGTGAATTGCTGTGTTCGATCCGTTTGCCGCTGAACTTCACGTCGGCATCCATCACGTCCCAGTTTTTGGTTTCGAATTTATCGTGTGGTAGCACGCGGTCTGCGGGCTGATTCGATTTCTCCCCGCGCCGGGCTTTGGCCTGCGCAGTTTTTTCACTGCCTTTGCCAGAGTCGACGCCAATCAGCGGCCCCAGATCGGCCATGCGCAGTTGCTCAGAGGTCAGCTCGCCGCTGAGTGTCGGGCGGGGTTTAACCTGACTGTAGATCAGCGACCCATGAATATCGCTGTCGCCAATATGTCCGTTGAATTTCTCATAGCGGTAGACCGCGCCCTTTTCGCCGCTGAATTTAGCAATCAGATGGCCGTCGGTTTCATAAGGTGGCGTGTCAGGCAGCAGGACGCCGGTCAGGCCATAGAGATTGGCCAGCGTATCGCCCGAGAAGCGCAGTCGCACGTTAAGCCCGCCGAGGTTCATCGGATCCTGCAGACCGCCGGTCACCTGAACGCGGGTGGTGCCGTTGCGCAGATCGGCCTGAATCGGGAACGGGGTGTTCTGACTGCGCAGTGACAGCATGCCGCCAATCTTACCGTCGCCGCTGAGTGACTCATTGTTATAAGTGCCCTTCGCCTGCCAGCCAAAGACGAAGTCGCCTGCGCCCTTCTGCTGGTCATTGCCTCCGGCAATCTGCGTATACGGCACCGGTTTACCCAGCGGATTAACCTGCACCGTGACATCTGCGCGGTTAATGGCATCGCGATAACGAATCTGGCCCTGATCGAACAGAATATTATCCAGACGGAATGACCAGGCCGATGGCGCAGCACTCTTCTCATCCTTGCCGCTATTGGCAAGGGTAAAGGTCCAGTTGTTCTTTTTATCCGCGGTCTGGATCAGACGCGCATCCGGCCGCTGCAATTTAATCCACGGGATGAACAGTTCTTTGTGCAGCAGCGACAGCGGTGACAATGTGGCATCGACCCGCTGCAGATGTACCATGGTGACGTCAGCAATGTCAGGCGGATTCCCCAGCATGATATCTTCCGCATGGATCTGCGGCCACGGCACCCAGCGCCGCCAGCCTGCCTCGTCGCGATTCCGTGCCCAGTCGATACCCAGATCCCCGCGTATCGCAAAGGGGCGGTTTAACTCGGTTGAAACTTTTTGATTGATGGTGGGCTTCAGGCGATTCCAGTCAAAGGTCGCGATGACGACGATAATCACCACGATCAACAACACCAGAATTCCTGCTACCCAGCTGACTATTTTCCCGGTACGCGACATTACGCTTTCTCCTTGCACATTCACGGTCTGCGTTAAAGATAGTCGAGACCGCGGGCAACAGCATCAGGGAAGCGGGATAGTAAGATGATTCAATTCAGAAAAAGGGGTTTCTCAGCCATTTCGTTAGCATAAGCGGTAAAAAAAGCCGACATTCCCGGCGGTTATCCCCGAGACCAGGGCTAATGGCCGCCTTTAAAGGTAAATTAAAACACCGTTTTAAAACCATTGACGTCTGCCATACCAGACGCGAGACTAAGACGATATTTCACTACAGGTCTGAAACCATGACGCAGAAAAAAATCGCCATCATCGGCGAATGCATGATTGAGCTGTCCGAAAAGGGTGAGAACATTAAACGTGGCTTTGGCGGCGATACGCTCAATACGGCCGTTTATCTCGCCCGCCAGGTTGATGAGCAGCAGTTACGGGTCGATTATGTCACTGCGCTGGGTACGGATTCGTTCAGCGATCAAATGATCGCGGCCTGGCAGCAGGAGAAGGTCAATACCGACCTGATTCAGCGGCTCGATAATAAAATGCCGGGCCTGTATTTCATTGAAACCGATGCCGACGGTGAGCGCACCTTCTGGTACTGGCGCAGTGATGCCGCCGCGCGTTACTGGCTCGACAGCCCGCAATCAGCAGAGATAGCTGAACAGCTGTCGCACTACGATTATCTCTACCTCAGCGGCATCAGCCTGGCGATTCTGTCGCCTGCCAGTCGTGAAAAGCTGATGGTGCTGCTGGCGCGCTGCCGGGCTAATGGCGGCAAGGTGATTTTTGATAACAACTACCGCCCGCGTTTATGGGCCGATCGGGCCAGCACGCAGGCCGCTTATCGCGCCATGCTCAACTGCACCGATATCGCCTTCCTGACACTGGATGATGAACATCTGCTCTGGGGCGAAGAGCCGCTGGATGACGTTATCGCGCGTACCCGTCAGGCGGGTGCCAGCGAAATCGTGATTAAGCGCGGTGCAGACTCCTGCCTGGTGGTCACCGGCGATGCGCCGCTGATTGATGTGCCTGCGGTACGTCTGGCGAAAGAGAAAGTGATCGATACCACCGCAGCCGGTGATTCGTTCAGTGCCGGTTATCTGGCTCGCCGTCTGACCGGCGCCTCTGCAGAGGTCGCCGCGCAGCGCGGACACCTGACTGCCAGCACCGTGATTCAGCATCGCGGCGCGATTATTCCGGCAGAGGCGATGCCTGACTGACAGAGCGCTAGCCAGCGTCGTTGATACAGGCACTGCTCGTGCCGATGCCAGAAAATGCGCCCGAGGGCGCATTTTTTTAGGCTGCTGGTAACGTCTGGCTGCGTGACTGTAACCGATGCTATCCGTTCCCAGATGAGACTGGCACGTTAGCCCCTGCAGCGTGGCGGTGTGATCCTGACGCTAAAATCATTATGTCGCCTTAAGAACGCACAGCGTGATATCCGGTAAATTGCGGCTAATAAAGCGGGCCGTGCCAGCTATTTACCTTAAGCGGAAAAATTGTGGTTAATAACAGATCCCCTGCGGTCTCCCCCTTCAATCTCTCTTATAATTTATTGATTAAAATTAATAAGTTAAACAAACAGATCCACCACCAGGCATAGTCCGAATCTGGTCAGATCCCCCCTTTTCGGATGGACGACTGCCTGAAAAAAGACCATCTTTTAATCAAAAGACAGCAGGACGCTGTTCTCTCCGGCCGCGAACAAAACAATTAAAATATTCCCCGCATCAGGATCTATTTATGCACACAGAAATTATTAATATCTGGCCACACGGTGATGCGCCAGGCGCCAGCGATTCGCGCGCACAGCCGCAGATTGTCGACATGGCAAAAGAGTATGAGCCTTACGATCGGGCCGCTACCGGCGTGCGTTGCCCGGAGATGGCGATCTGGCATCCGGTCGAATCAAACGGGATTACCCTGCTGGTCGCACCGGGCGGTGGCTATCAGCGCGTGATGATCGATCGTGAAGGCAGCGCCCTGGCGACATTCTTTACCTCAATGGGTTACACCCTGGCGGTGATGACTTATCGCCTGCCCTATGATGGACATCACGAAGGGCCCGACGCGCCGCTGGCCGATGCTCAGCGCGCGGTACGCGTCCTGCGTGAACGCGCGCAGCGCGGCCTGAATGGTAAATATATCGTCATGATGGGCTTTTCGGCGGGTGGCCACGTGGCTGCCAGTCTGGGTACGCGTTTCGCAGAGAAACTCTATCCGGTGCAGGATGGCGCAGAAAACTTCTCGCCGCGTCCGGATGCGATGGTACTGGTCTATCCGGTAATCAGCATGCGGGACGGCATCGCCCATGAAGGAGCCAGAACCCGCCTGCTGGGTGCCTGGCCCGATCAGAAAACCATTGACGCTTATTCAATGGAAACCCGGGTTCATCCGCTGGTGCCGCCAACGCTGTTGATCCACGCAGCCGACGATGATGATGTATCAGTGAATCACAGCATGGCGTTTTTTGGCGCGCTGCGTGAGCATAAGGTCCCGGCAGAGGTGCATTTCTATCAGAAAGGCGGGCACGGATTTGGTATCCGCGGCGTGGCAGATTTGCCCCTCGCCAGCTGGCCGATGTTAGTGACCGAGTGGCTCAGGGCAAAAACCTGACTTTATGCGGCTGGCGGAACGTCTTTGACGTTGCTATCCGGCGGACTGGCTTCATTGCTGGTCGCCGGTGCCGCTGGCGGTGCCATCACTTTGTCCCAGTTGTTTTGCAGGCTCTTCACGTTGGTTTCCGCTTCGCCTTCCGGCTGAATCAGTACCATCATCAGTTCCTGCGTCAGCTGCTGACGCAGCTCCTGGTTTAACTGTTCGCGGGTCAGGCCGGCCAGGAAAGTCTGACGCAGCTTCTGATACTGCTCAGGTGCGATATCGACTACGGCGTTCTGCTGGGAGCGCAGGCGCTGGCTCATCAGCACATCCGTATCGGTGCGGGCATAGGTGGTAAACAGCTTGTTCAGCTCCAGCAGCTTCTGCGCCATCAGCGCATCAAACTCCTCCTGCGGCAAGCCTTTGTCACGCACGTTTGCCAGCTCACGCGCCACCAGATTCATATTCTGCGCCAGATTTTCGTTGCGTCCATCCAGGTTGATGGAGCACTGCGCACGCTGATAAAGCACACGGCAATCAAATCCCACCTGTATGCCCTGTGCCTTGCTGTCACTGAGCGCACGCTGGACATGCCAGAACAGCGCTTCACGTGCCAGATCGCCCTGCCAGTAACGCTGCAGATTCTGGGAGTCACGAATCGGTTGCCACGGCGTATCCCACACCAGCGAGAGGCGATCCTGCGTCATGTTGCTGCTGACCAGATTTACCGGCTCGTGCGGCAGCGGCGACAGGGTGGGCAGTGGCGCAGGCGTTTCACGTTTACCGGTTAACGCCGAGAAGGTTTTATTGATCTGCTCAGAGAGGTTGCGGCTGTCAACATTCCCCACCACGTAGAGCGTCATCGCATCCGGGGTGTACCACTGATGATAAAAATCATTGAGCTGGGTTAAATCAACCGGCGCGCGTGGTTGCGCTGCGGGGTCATGCGCCAGCAGCGCGGAGCCTTTCAGGCGGTAGCGCCACCAGACATCCTGGGTATCTTTCGGCCAGGTCGCCACCGGATCCGATGCCGCCAGCGCGGTATTAACCACCTGTTCGGTGATGGCCATATTGCCCGCCGTGGCCGCCAGCCAGTTCAGCGCTTCTTTCAGCAACTCGGGGCGGTTATTCGGCAGGCTCAGATTATATTGGGTGGAATCATAGGAGGTGATCACAGGTGGCAGCGGATGCTGAGGATCCATCGCCTGTTGCCATAGCGCGCGCTGCTGATGGTTATCAAGCGCGGTGTTGTGCACCATCGCCAGACGCGGCAGCAGATGGCTGAAGCCGGCCTGTTGCGCACTCTCTACCAGCGAGCCGGTATTCACCACCAGCCGCAGTTCAATACGGTCACTGGGGCGTTGCGGTGTGGCCAGTAACTGCCAGTTAAATCCATTATCCAGCTTGCCTTCCTGCCAGGCCGGATCCGGTTGCAGCGTTTCTGCCTGGAGACCAAAGCTGCTTGCCAGCACTAATCCACCAACCAAAAGCCGAATTCTGGTGCCCTGCATGTGAACCCCTACTCAAATAATTCAAATATCGTTATCACTGGCGCATATTGCCGCTGTTATTAACGATTCGGCTGACGCCGAATCGCGCTGTTATCCAACAACAAAGTGTTTGACCACAGGAAGCTCAGGATGTCGCGTAACGAAGTGAAAAACGTCAAAAAAAACAAGTGGGGTTTATTATGCAAATGCCCGCTGTCAGGGCAAGCGACAGCGGGCATTTGTGGGGATTTAAGTGAAATTCAATGATTAAATTGAAGATTCAGACGCTTTATTCTCCTTATTCCGGCCTGCCAGCGTGTCGGTCAGCTGTTTATGATCCAGCTGATCGACCCACTTCGCCACCACCACGGTCGCCACACCGTTACCGATCAGGTTGGTCAGCGCACGGGCTTCGGACATAAAGCGGTCGATACCAAGAATCAGCGCCAGACCCGCCACCGGCAGATGTCCCACCGCAGAGAGCGTCGCCGCCAGCACGATAAATCCGCTCCCGGTTACCCCCGCCGCGCCTTTGGAGGAGAGCAGCAGCACCACCAGCAGCGTAATCTGATGGAAAATGTCCATGTGCGCATTGGTCGCCTGAGCGATAAATACTGCCGCCATGGTCAGGTAAATCGAGGTGCCGTCCAGGTTAAAGGAGTAACCGGTGGGGATCACCAGCCCTACTACCGATTTCTTGCAGCCCAGCTTCTCCATCTTATCCAGCATGCGCGGCAGCGCAGACTCGGAAGAGGAAGTGCCCAGCACAATCAGCAGCTCTTCTTTGATATAGGCGATGAACTTAAAGATGCTGAATCCGGCGAACAGGCGTGCAATCAGCCCCAGCACGATCACCACAAACAGAATACAGGTGATGTAGAAGCAGATAATCAGCTGGCCGAGCTGCACCAGTGAGCCCACGCCATACTTGCCGATAGTGAACGCCATCGCGCCAAATGCCCCTATCGGTGCCAGACGCATGATCATGTTGATGATGCCGAAAATCACTTTTGAGAAGCTTTCAATCACGTTGAAAATCAGCGTGCCGGTATTACCCAGACGATGCAGGGCAAAACCAAACAGAATGGCAAACAGCAGCACCTGCAGAATATTGCCGCTGGCAAAGGCGCCAATCACGCTGTTGGGGATGACATCCAGCAGGAAAGCGACGATGCCCTGCTGTTCTGCCTGCTGCGCGTAAATCGCCACGGCTTTGGCATCCAGCGTGGCAGGATCAACGTTCATCCCGGCACCTGGCTGCACCACGTTAACCACGATCAGGCCGATAATCAGCGCGATGGTGCTGACAATTTCAAAATAGAGCAGTGCAACCGCGCCGGTCCGTCCTACCGCTTTCATGCTTTCCATGCCAGCGATGCCGGTCACCACGGTACAGAAAATCACCGGGGCGATAATCATCTTGATTAACTTAACAAAGCCATCTCCCAGCGGCTTCATCTGGGTCCCTAACTCCGGGTAAAAATGGCCTAACAAAACGCCGATGCCAATCGCCATCAGCACCTGGAAATAAAGGCTTTTAAAAAGTGAGGTTTTCATAAACAGGTGTCCACTAACGCCGTGAGGTGATGTTGTCGGATTCGTTATTGTGACTGGCGGGCAACAGAGGTGGCGCCTGACAGTAACCCGAAAATAACACTCTGTTTACGTGATTAATACAGGGTGACAAACGCCCAGGAAACCCGGGGATCGTAATTCTGAACTGAAACGCTTCAGCAGGGGGTTTTGTAACTAAAATTCTCGCAAAATCAATGAATCAGGCAATTATTGCGGTAGTGAGGAGTTTTCGATCCATGCCTGATTGAATCGGGTCAGAGGCAGCGCTTCAGCATACAGATAGCCCTGTCCGATAGAGATGCCGCGCGCCAGCAGCCAGTCACGTTGTTCCGCTGTCTCCACGCCTTCGGCAATCACCTCCAGATGGATAATCTCGGCGATGGCCGCCACGATGCAGACCATGGTGTCGTCATGCGGCAGCGCCGCCACGAAGCTGCGATCCATCTTCAGCTTGTTAACCGGCAACGCTTTCAGCTGATGGAGGTAGTTAAGGTTGGAGTAGCCCATGCCGAAATCGTCCAGAGCCACGGCTACGCCGGTCTGCTGCAACATCCGCAGCATCGATATCGCCTGTTCAGCATCATCAAGCTGAGCCGTCTCTGTCACTTCCAGCACGAAGGTGCCAGGTGCGATGCGGTGGCGCGTCAGCAGGGATTGCAGATGAGAGACTACGCCCGTGTCACGCAGTTGCACAGCGGAAATATTCACACTCAGCGGCAGCATAATGCCCTGTCGCTGCCAGCCTGCCAGAATGCGGCACGCCTCTTCAAACACCCAGCGGCCAATCGCGCTAATCACACCAATCTCTTCGGCACTGGCAATAAACTCTTCGGTCAGACCGTAGCTGCCGTCTGGCTGGCGCATACGCAGCAGCGCTTCCGCGCCGACTAACGTGCCGGTGCGCATATCGACCTGCGGTTGCAGATAGAGGGCGAACTGCTCATTGTGCAGCCCCTGCAGAATGTCATGCTCCTGGGTCAGACGTTTTTGCGCGCGCTCGGTTAACGCGGCGTCAAAGAACAGAATCTGATTTTTGCCCTGATGACGGGCCGACATCATCGCTGAGGTCGCGCGGCCAAGCAGATCACTGGCGCTCAGCGGCTGATCATCGCGCAGCGCCAGACCAATGCTGACGTTAGGACGCAGCTGCAGCTGATACAGGTTGACCGGCTGATTAAGGCGAATCATCAGGTTACGGGCCAGACGCAGGGCGCGGAACGGATTGCTGGCACGCTTCATTAACAGAACAAAGTCGCTGGTCCCGGTCTGCGCCAGCAGAGTATGGTCATCCAGCGTATTACGGATCTTCTCCACCAGCGTAAGCATCAGCGTATCGCGCTGCTCATCGCTCAATACGCCGTTGGCTTCCTGCAGGGTTTCAATGCGGATCACCATCAGCCCCAGCGGCTGTTCCGGGCTGCTCATGAACTGCTCGACCAGCGCCAGAAACAGGGTACGGTTGGGCAGATCGGTCACGGGAAAATGGGTGGTCAGCCGGCTCATCTCATCATGTATCGACTCCAGCACCTGCTGATTGCGGTTGTAGCTGCGGATCAGCATGCCGATTTCATCATCGCGGTGGCTCTGCGGCAGTGACAGCTTATGCGTCAGAATCGACTGCGGCGGCAGCTCCTGCAGCTCGCGCGAGAGATTGCGCAGCGGATGCACCACCAGCCGGTTGATACACCAGCTGATCGCCACTGACAGGATCAGTGCCAGCAGCAGATAGGTGATAATCATGGTCGAGAGCGTGCTGAGAATAAACTGGTAGACGCGCGTCGAGTTAGCCTGCAACACCAGATAGGCCAGCGGTTTCGGCATCCCGGTATTTTCCACTGAGTAGAGCGGCAGGGTAATCTGCACCGGCAGCTCAAACAGTCGCGCCACCAGACGCGGCACCGGTTTCTCCGTTTCGAAGTCGGCATGCAGAGCCTGAAACGCATTCGGCAGCACCACATCGGCGCGCGATAAAATACCGGCAGGTTTCAGTGAATGGAGAATGCGTTCGGCCTGAGAAATATCGGCGCGCAGTACCGCTTCCGACAGCGGCTGGCGGACGGTGTGTGCGATATTCTCCATCTGCTGGGCGTAGTCAATCCTGCGCTGCTGCACAAAATGAAACAGTTGGATGACGATAAAGATGCTGATGGTGATAACCGCAACCAGCGAAACTGTCGCCATCTGCTTTATCGTAAGTGAACGGCTTACGCGCAAAAATATTCTCCTGACGATGAAAAAAGCCCAGATAGCAGACAGTACAATGCCCGCCAGTATATCCCATAAACTGACTTTTTTACCGTCTGAAAAGTCCAGCTTTTTCCCGGCCGGGATTATTTGAAATCTGCGTAAGGGGTCAGCGGCTGTGGCGGCATATCCAGATCCCCTTCCCAGCCTGCGGCAGAGTAACGCACGTAGATAAGCCCGTGACTTGGGGTATAGTCTTTCGCCTGTTGAATATCGACGCCCACCCCGATAAACCAGTCGGGCGTGATACGACGTTCAACCACGCCCTGCAGCGTATACCCCGTGCCGCTGCCGGTGCTGCTGGCGGAAACGGGATTGCTGGCCAGGGTAAAGCCGGGATTGACCGGATAGCGCTGCTGCGCATCGGTTTTCGAATGTGACCAGGAAACCGAGCCGCCCAGGTCGAACGACCAGTTTTCTGTCCGCTGTCGCCAGGTGACCGGCACGGAAAAGGAGAGATACTGCTGCGGACTGTAGTAGCCGCCCTGACCGAAGGTGTAATCGCTGAGATCCTTCTGATAGTGCCAGAGCATACTGTTAAGTCCGACGGTGGCCCGGCGATTATCGCTATTAATGAGCTTGTAGTAGTAGCCGGCCATTAAGCGCTCGCGACTGTTATCCGCAACGTTTTTACCGGTGATCTGATGCGCGCTGATGTCGCCCCAGACACCGTGTGCGCCGCCCTGATCGTAACTCAGCCCGATGCTGCCACCCGTTGCCACTACGCCGCCCCAGCTTTTTCCACCGTTGGCTGATGGATCGCGCGCGCCCGCATAGGAAAGCAGCGAACTGGCGATCGGCCGTCGCGAGGCGGTCAGCGTCACGCCAAGATCCCTGACGTCAGTTTTCCAGCTCAGGCCGCCGGTCCAGTTGGTCACCTCAAAGCCCAGCGGCGTGGTACCCAGATCCGCTGACCAGCGGTCATTATGCCAGCCGACGCCCAGCGCAGTGCCCTCGGCGCGCTGACTGGCATCGCGGCTGCATCCGCCGGAACTGGCGTCGTCGCAGCTACCAAACTGCTCGTCGAAGCTGCCGTTACGGGTGGTAAAACTCCCTGCCGAGACGTCCACCCGGTCGAGACGGAAAAAGCCGCGTCCGTCGGCAAACGGACTTTCCGCCTGCAGCATGGTGGTATGGGCAGTAAAGTCGGAGACCCCAGCCGTACCCTTATTACGTGAATAGTCCTGCTGCACCGTCAGCGTGGTCTCACGCTGACGATAGAGATCTGCGGTGTCGCTGCGAATACTGCGCTTCAGCCAGTCATCCTGTTCCTGAGAACGTGTCGCGCGGCTGATACTTTCGCCGCTGCCGATACCGCTGGCCGTCATCGCCTGACGATAATCCGCCAGCGCGATCTCTGGCTGCTGCTGTGCGCGCTCCAGCCGTGCCGCATCACGAAACACCAGTGCCTTATCCTGCGAAGGCGGCAGTGACGCAGCGCGCTGCTTCAGGCTGGCAAAGCGCACGGCAGCCTGCGTGGTTTCGCCCACCGCCTGCCATGCCAGCGCGGCGCGGCGATCGGCATTAAGAGTGTTGGGCTGGGCTGGCTGCTGCTCAAGTGCCTGTCGTGCTTCGCTGTTGCGCTGGAGCGCGACCAGCGCTTCGATTCGTCCCAGCGCCGCATCGCTGTTGTCAGCTTCACCTGACAGCACCTGCTGATAGGTCTCCAGTGCCTGCTGCGCGTCCCCGCGAGCCAGCGCCCAGTCGGCCAGCGTCAGGTCGCGTCGGCTGGAAACCGGCTGCTGGTAAAGCAGCGTCACCGCTGCCCGCTCCTGCCCTGCCGCACGAAGCGCTTCGGCGCTGGCAAAAATTTTATCCTGCACGAGCCGGTCAGCCAGCTCATGCATATTGCTGTTCCACTGCGTTTCAGGCAGGCGATGCAGCGTTGCCAGTGCGGCGTCATCATTATCCCGGCTGGAAAGATAGAGCGCGGCGGCGTAGAGCGCGGTCGCATCGCCGGGATGCTGCCGTTGCAGCGTCGCGATCTGCGCATCCGCCTGTTGGGTGGCCCCACCGTCGCGTAGCGCGCTCGCCAGCCGATAACTGAGCCAGACGTCATCCGGCTGCAGCGCCAGCGCCGCCCGATACTTCTCTGCCGCCTGCGGCCATTTATTCTGCCGGGCGAGCGCATCGGCCTCGGCGCGCAGGCTGTCACTGCGCAACGCGCGCAACGTTCCCGCCATCTGGCGCTGCTGCCCGGCGGGTAGCGTATTAATAAATTCCAACTCGCGGGCGGCCGAAACCGTTTGGTAAAGTCCCGCCAGTCGTCGCACAGCGGTGATATTCGTGCCATCCAGACGTCGCGCCTTTTGCCAGTACTGTTCAGCCGCCGCCCTATCTTTACGCGCTATCGCCACATCGCCCAGGCCAATCAGGGCATAGCTGTCGGTGCTATCAATTTTCTGTGCGGCGCGATAAGCGCGTTCGGCCCCCTCAACGTCATGTTGCGCCAGCGCCTTATCGCCCTGTTCGACCGCCAGCCAGTAACGGTTAGTCTGCAGCAGTGACTGCCATTTGCCGATCAGCGTGCTCTGCTTGCCCGCCTCAACGGCGCGTTCCAGCCAGAGCACCGCCGCGTCACGATGGCCGGCGCGTGCCTGAGTCTGCCCCATTGCACCCATCAGTTCGGCGTCGTTGGGGTTATCCTTCAGTGCCCGGCTAAGCGCTGCCATCGCATTATTCACATCGCCCGCCTCGACCAGCGCCAGGCCACGCATCCGCTCGCGATAGGCGGGATCGGCGAGCTGCGCCTGCTGCTTCGCCAGCACATCCGCGCCCTGCTGGTGTGCGTCGCCGTCGGTAAAAACAGCCAGGTAGGCGTTTAACTGCGCCACGCTGCTGTCGCTGACCGGCTGATCGTTGATCTGCTGCAGCCAGAGATCGGCGGCAGCGGCGCGTCCGCCGTTGCTGTTTGCCAGCTTTTTCAACTGCGCTATCGCCTGCTCCGGCTGCTGTTGATCAAATGCCATGCGTGCAATTTGCAGCTCAACCCCGATATTGCCCGGGTAGCGCTGCTCCAGCGCCTGCAGCTGCTGGTAAGCGACGCTCTCCTGACCGGGAGTGCGTGCCAGCAGCCGCCAGTATTCCAGCGCCGTGTTCGCATCCGGAAAAACCCCTCCGAACAACGCGTCGTAAGCACTTTTCGCCTCCGCCAGGCGCCCCGAGGTGGCGAGCAGGCGCGCCTGCTGCAGCTGCTGCCGCCCATCCGACGACATCAGCGTCAGGCCGACGGCGGATTCACGCGTCGCGGCGGAGTCGGGCGCAACCTTTTTCAGCTGCTCCAGCAGCATCTGCGCTTTAGGGATATCGCCCTGACGCAGCGCCAGCCGCAGGCGAGCCGCCAGCACCTGCGGATTATCGGGATCGATCTTCTCAAGCCGGTAGAGCGATTGCTGCACCAGATCATATTTGTTGGTCGACTCGCCGGTGCGTACCTGTGACAGCAACCATTCGACCGGCGACACCTCCGATCCGTCGACCGGTGCAGCCAGCCCCGGCAGCGCACTCAGTGCGCCGAGCAGCATGCCTGCCCGCAGCACCTGTGCGTTATTCATCTTCATCCAGTAAACGACGACGGGTAATAATTCGCATCAGACGCCAGGTCATCAGCGCAAACAGCACCACTACAAAGAGTGCGCAGAGTGCCAGCCAGAAGGGATGGACGGAGAGTAGCGACCAGAGACGCTCCCACCACGGCAGATGACCAACGTAGTAGCTCTCTCCCACGCGCAGACTGTTAACCCCTGACTCGCGGATCACCACGGTGGAGCCAGACATCGTGCCACGCTTGCCGCTGTCACCCATCGCCTCGTTGAGCAACTGCCAGCTACGCGGCGTGCCATCGGCGAGCAACGCGACAACGCTGCGCTGATCGTAAAAAGGTGACTGGAAGCCAATCACCGTTGCCAGCGGGCCGCGGGAGCTGATAGTCGTCGTGCTTTCTGCCGCCTGCTCGCGCTGACTTTGCGGGTTCACTTCCGGAGTGATTTGTCGCACAGGCTCTTTCAGCCAGCTGGCGGTGGCGTCGACCAGCGCCGGGATCCGCTGGTCATCCTGAAGATCTTTGGGGATGACACCGATCATCAGCAGATCCACATCCTGCTTCTTCGCCGTGGCCCAGTCATCGGTCAACTGAACGCGCAGCGCCGGATAGCCGGTTTGCGCACCCATATTGCCCAACGTATTCAGCAGCGTGCTGACCTGCTCTGCATCGGGTTTTGGCGGCATCAGTACCAGGGTTTGCGCCAGATCGGCGTAGCGGCTGAACGGAAAGCCCGCATTCGCCCAGGCGCGCAACGACGGCATTTCGATGTAGTGGCGATAGCCGGAAAAATCGATGCTGGAATTGTCGTCCACCACCACATGATGCGTTATCGGCGTTGCGGTTTCACAGCGTCCATCCGCGTTGCCGCTGATGGTGATGTTGGCGTAATCAAAATCAAAGCGCAGCTGATTCACCACCCCGAGGCGCAGCGCCGGAATCAGCAGCTCATGGCTCTTGTCCAGCATTCCCTGAATCAGCGGAATATGCAGCAGCTGCTGACCCGTCGTATTTTTCGGCGGCAGCGGATAATCCTGAATGAACTGATTATTCAGGTTGACCGCCAGCCGTGAGCCATCCGACTGGAAAGGCGCGGTATAGCGATAGCTCAGATCCATGTCGATACCGCGCGCGCGAACCAGGAAGAGATCGGGCGGCAGATTGAGGGTCAGGCTGACGGGATTAGGCTGCACCCCATCAGACTGCAACTGATTCTCATATTGCGTCAGTTCGGCGAAAGTGGTGCGGCGATCGGTCCGCACCCAGTTAGGGGCGTCATAAGCCTGGCGCGGGGAGAGCAGCTTCACGCTGTCGATGGTTGAGGTATCGCCGCGCAGCAGCAGCTCACCCTGGGCGATACCCTGAACCGCCGTCAGCAGGTCCTCATCGTTGCGTCCCAGAATCAGCAGCATTTTTTCATACGGATTATCGGGCTGGCTGACAATCTCTACTGTGGGTTTTGTCACCGGCGGCAGATCTTTCAGGAAATCCGGGCGCGCATCGTTGGTGGCAAACACCACCGCATGCTGCTGTTGCGGCAGCTGGTTATACAGCACCGGGAAACGCTGCCCGCGCCAGCCCGTTTTGCTGCCAAACCAGGAAGCAAGAATGGCGGCAGCCCGCTGCTGCGTGACATCCGGCTGGGCGCTGAACACCATCGGCAGGGTCAGCGGTCGCGTATCCCGCGAATCAAAAAAGGGTTCCGGGAAGTGGGAGAGGTCATTTTTCAGCGGCAGTTTTTGCAGCGTCAGATCGATGCCGCTCTGTTTGCCGATATCCAGCCAGATTGCGCTATTGGCAGGATTTTCACAGACGTTGGCGTAGTGGCCCACCAGCTCGAAACGCACGCGGTTAAAGTCGGCGATGTAACGCGGATCGATCGACAGCTGCGTCTGGATCTCTTTACCCAGCTGTTCCGGCGTCAGGGTAATCAGACCGACCAGCTCATCATTGAGATAAACCTTCAACTGCGACAGCGTCGGCAGCAGTGCGGGCGAAGGCCGAAAGCTGAGGTTCAGCAACGCGCGCGTCACCACCTCATCGCTGCGCACACCGAACTCAATCTGTCCGGTGGTGCGGGTGCCACGCAGCGTCATGCTGCCAGGCGGCGGTGCCAGCTGGGCAAAGCTCAGCTGGCTGTTCCGCAGCGGTGCGCCGTTATCCTGCGGTAAAGATTGCACAGGCGTTACACCATTGATGTTTGCGGGCGCGTCCTCCTGCGCGGCGGCACAGCTTAACGTTGCACTGCCCAGCAGCAGAGCGGCAAACCACCTGTTTACTCTCGGTATCGTCATATCATCAACTCAATGCGTTTTTTGAAGCTGGCACACGTCCGATGCCTTGCGGCAACAGCGAAGCCAGCCAGCTCACCCCAACGGTAAGCAGGTTAAACAGCCGACGTAACTGCGGCGGGCCATATTCCGCCAGGCGCAGGTAACCTTTGAAACCGAGGATCATGATATCGGCGAGGCTCTGGACCGGTTTATCTTCCGGAAAACCGTCCTGCCACAGCGCCCAGGTATCGGCGCGGGCGAAGGTACACTGGATAAATTCAATATGCTGCTGAGTGGTCAGTTGATGGAGACGCACGCCAGCCCGGTGGCCAAAGACCCGCTGCACCTGGCACGGGAAGCTGAACTCCTGCTGTCCACGACGCAGCAGCAGCCACACTTTTTCATTCTCCCGCAGCGCATCCGGCTCGCGCATCTCCAGCCCGACGCCGCCGTCAGAGTAGTCACGCAGCGTACAGGGCAGCATATGACCATCTTCGCGTGCAATGGCGGCCGGCATGGCGATCTCCACCCTGTGCGCCTCACGGATCTGCCGTGCTTCAACCGAAACCGCTACCGCACCGCCAAGGATAATCATGTTGTAGAGCACCCAAATCAGGCTCACCCATACCGTCAGTACCTCATTGGCCGGACCGTGCTGCATGCGCCAGAACGCCATCAAAACCCCTGCGAGGTTGAGCAGCACCAGCAGCATATAGGGCTTGGTTATCACCCAGTCCAGATGCTCCTCCTCTACCAGCCCGCCTTTTGCGGTGACGTTAAACTTCCCTTTATGAGGATTGAACAGCGCCACGGTGGTAGGCCGGGCGATATACCAGGCCAGCACCGTCTCGTAGACCTCGCTCCAGAAAGAGTGTCGCCAGCGTCCCTGAATACGCGAGTTGGTGAGGCTGGTATGCAGCATATGGGGCAAAACATAAATGGCGATCGCCAGCGCAGGCGCGTAGATGATGTAGGCATGACAGAGCAAAAACGCCAGCGGCGCCAGCAGGAAGACCAGCCGCGGAATGCCAGAGAGAAAGTGCAGCATGGCGTTGGCATAACAGAGCCGCTGTACCCACTTCAGCCCCTTACCAAATAGCGGGTTATCAAGGCGGAAGATCTGCACCATACCGCGTGCCCAGCGGATGCGCTGTCCGATATGCGCTGACAGACTTTCGGTCGCCAGTCCGGCCGCCTGAGGAATGCGGATGTAGGCCGAGGTGTAGCCGCGCCGGTGCAGACGCAGCGAGGTATGGGCATCTTCGGTAACGGTTTCCACCGCAATACCGCCAATTTCATCCAGTGCGCTGCGGCGCAGCACGGCGCAGGAGCCGCAGAAAAAGGTGGCGTCCCAGGTATCATTACCGTCCTGCACCAGCCCATAAAAGAGCGAACCCTCATTGGGCGTACGACGAAACCGCCCGAGATTGCGCTCAAACGGATCAGGCGAGAAGAAGTGATGCGGCGTCTGCATCATCGCCAGCCGGGGATCTTTAATAAACCAGCCCATGGTCATCTGCAAAAAGGCGCGCGTCGGCACATGGTCACAGTCGAAAATCACCACAAATTCGCTGCGGCAGTACTTTTTCAGCGCGTGATTGATATTGCCGGCCTTGGCGTGCTCATGGGTGGGACGGACGACATAGTTGATACCCACGCTGGCGGCAAAGTCGCGGAATTCCGGCCGGTCGCCGTCGTCGAGCAGATAGATATTCAGGCGGTCTTTCGGCCAGTCGATGCCCATGGCAGCGTAGATGGTGGGTCTGACCACGCTGAGCGGTTCGTTGTAGGTTGGCACCAGCAGATCGATGCCTGGCCACTGATCCCGATCGACAGGCATCGATACTGGCTGACGATTAAGCGGCCAGAGCGTCTGAAAATAGCCCAGCACCAGCACCACCCAGGCGTAGGTCTCTGCCGCAATAAGCAGCAGACCAAACACCAGACTCAGCGGATCGTCCCAGTTCAGCGTCGAGGTATAGCGCCACCAGAGGTAGCGGCACGATACGGTCAGCGACAGCACAATCAGCATCATGGTCGGGAAACGCCCCGGGATGCGTCGTACCAGCATCGCCAGACTCCAGAGCAGTACCACAAAGATAAACTGCGTCATCAGGCCAAACGGCTGGCTGATACAGAGCAGCGCCAGCAACGTGGCAAACAGGGCAGTGACGGCGAAGAGGCTGCGTCGCACCAGCGGCGACAGCCGCTTCAGCCAGTGTTCGATGCGCACATCGATTCCCTGGGTCTGTGAGTGGGCAACGGCCTTGTCCAGCCAGTGGTAGCCATGGTGGCGCCAGCCAGACAGCGCACCGAGGCCACGGAAACCGCCACGAGCGCGATCGCTCTGCGGCAGGATCACCAAAAGCCACAGCGTCTGGATCAGATAACGCAGGATATCCAGCGGTCGCGGCCGCTCCGGCGAAATGTGCGGATAGAGCCGGCGGCGCTGCTGAATAATCCGCTGCCAGCCCGGCGTTTCGAAGCGAAGCAGCATCAGGCCCAGCACCGACCAGAACAGATGGAGTGCACTGGCGAAGCGGGACGCGCCATTGCCTCGCGCGGTGGTATAGCCCCTGTGCAGCGATTGCCAGGCGGGCGCTGTTAACAGCCAGCACAACGGATTCAAGAGCTCACTCCATTCAGATTGAGCAGCAGCCAGCTTGCCAGCGTGATGATCTCTTCACTGACCAACGCATGTGGCCGGTATTCACCGACCGGCTGCTTCATCATCAGCGCTTCTGCCAGCGCCTCATCCCGGTGGATCAGCAGCGGTATCAGCGGATTCAGCGAGGCCATCCAGAGCTGATGCAGATCCTGCTGCAGACGACTGTTGGCATTAAACTGATTGATAATAAAACGAGTGCGCGCCGGAAACTGGCGCTGGCTAAGCCGTAAATGGCAATTCGCGTCTGGCTGAGTGACGCACAACAGGCTGTCCAGCGACGGATAGAGCGTTTCATGCCAGGGCAGGGTATCGGCAGGCAGATCGAAAATAATCCACTGATAGCGCGCCCGCAGGTCCGGTAATGCCTGGAGCAGCGGCGCGGCGATCGCCTCATTCTGTCTGGCAATAGTCAAAGCATGCTGATGGGAAAGCACCCCGTGAGGCAGCAAATCAGGACCATCGGGATAGCGAAACCCGCTGTGCTGCCAGTCACCGCCCTCGCACAGGGCTTTCATCCAGCCATTATCCTGCTGAGCGGGCAGATTAAAATGCACGCCGAGCTGGCTGACCGGGGAGCCATCGATCAACAATACTCGTTCGCCGAGTGCCGCCAGCGCCCAGCCTAATCCGGCACAAAGAGAAGTCGTGCCGACGCCGCCCCGTACGCCCTGAAGCGCGATCTGCGGCATCAGCGATCGGTCTCAGACTGGCTGGCAAGGGTTTCCGCTAACAGCGGCCAGCGCGACACGATCGCTTTCAGGCGCTCTTCCCGCGCAATGTCGACATAGCGGAAAGAGTGCAAAGAAAACGCATCACGCAACGCACTAATATCATCCTGACGATCGCCATCAGCGGCAACAGGGTTATAGAGATTGTGGTTTTTCATTACTGTTCGCCAAAAATAAAACAACGTCACACTCAGGATGACCGACTGCGCGTACGCGTAAAGGAAAGTTGAAAAATATTTCCAGAAACGCGGCAATTGCAGAACAATGTGAGCCGGCCTGTGATTAGCAATGTTTAAATTTCTCAGGTTACATCCCGGCCTGTCTATAATAAGCTAGCCTGGACTGGAAAAATAACGAATTCAATATGAAAAATTCTTTTTCGCTGGGGCTGTTGCATGTTCAGCCTGAATTAACGGCATTGCAAACGCCTGGCTGTTATTGGGTGACCTGTGCGCGGCAGGATGACGCCCGCACTTTTATTCGACAGGTAATTTCACATCAGCAGGCCGTAACGCTGATCAGCGCTGACCAGCCGCCGCGTGATTTGCTGACGCCCGACCCACTTGGCGGACCCGATCGTATTCCGCTGTTTTCTCTTTCCAAAAGCAAAGGCAGTTTGTTGCAGCTGGAAAGTGATTTTCTGCGCACGCTCGGCAGTAAAAATGGGTTAGTGATATTTAATAGCAACGCAGCGCAATGGGATAAGCTTGATGACGCAGAATTATCCCGCTGGATAAAGGGCATGCGTCAGACGCTGCATAAAAGAAAGCTCACCCTTTTAATCGTGACCTCCGGCACCACAATAATAAATCTGAGTAATCATCTTCAGCGTTATTTTCGTCAGCTGGATGGCGTTGCGCATTTGAGCTTTCAGCAGGATAGCTGGCAGTATCGAATTAACTGGTGGTATGCCGCGGAACGCCTGCTTGCCGATCGGGCAATACGTCTGGGCTGTGAAAATGAGCGATTTTTTACCTTAAATGAAAAGCAGGAACCGCTGAGCCTCAACGATGAGCAGCATTATCTTGCGGACAACATCGTGCTCGAGGGCGCGCCGCCGCTTTCACGCCAGTGGCAACTGTTCGAGGATAATGAGCAGGTCTGGTTGCGGGCGCAGCAGGCCAATGCCGCAACGGTGATTTTCAGCCTGACCCGCAGCGAATATATCAACGAACTGGCGAAGATGGTGCACAGCCTGCGTCGTACACGCGGCAACGGCCTGAAAATTGTGGTGCGCGAGATGGGTGCCAGCCTGCGTTATAGCGACGAACGTCTGCTGCTGGCCTGCGGTGTAAACGCCATCGTCCCGACCAACGCCACAATGTCGCGCTTTCTGACCACGCTGGAGGGCCTTCAGGGACAGGTGTTTAACCGTCGCGTTCCCGCCAGTCTTGAGGCGTTAACCGCTTCGTTGCAGCCTCTGCATGAGAAAGGCTACCTGCGTCTCGATGCCTTCTGTCAGTCAGTCGGCCAGTTGATCAGCAATACCCTGCTGCCGGAAAATGATAAGGGCCTGCTGGTCGCGTTGCGGCCTGTGCCACAGCTTAAGCCTCAGCAAATCCTGACGCTCTGTAAACCGCGCCGCTTTGGCGACCTGGTCACGGTGCTGGAAGATCGTGTCATCCTTTTCCTCTCTTCCTGCCGCTATAACGACCTTGATAAGGCATTGAAATATATCTTTTCCCTGCCTCACGACGAGCTGTTTGCTAACCGGATGGTCTGGTTTGAGGATAATCAGATCCTCGCGGAAGTCAGCAATATTAAGAAACTGACGCCGATGGCAATTCAGGATCTGGCTCCGGTATCAGAGACGGCCCGCGCCGCCGTTGAGAGCCGGCCTGAAACACATGAACGCCCTGCACCGCAGCCCATCACTTTACTGCCGGAGAACAAAGCCTGATGAATCTGATGGACTGGGTACAAATTGCGCTACTTATTCTGGTTATCCTGCTGTTTTTAAAGCCGTTATATCAAAAATGGCTACCCCGTCGCTGGAACGGCATCATGAATCGTTTGTTGCCAGCGCGCGCGCTTAAATCGGAAGGTCACTGGCAGCGTCAATCCTCTGAAACGGATAGAAAAAATTAATGAATACTGATCAACCCGCGGCGGCCTCCTCTTCCCGCTTCTGGTCCTCCTGGCGCGGACTGGGCGGCTGGAATTTCTACTTTTTACTGAAGTTCGGCCTGCTGTGGTATGGCTATCTCAATTTTCACGCCCTGAGCAATCTGGTGTTTCTCGCCTGGCTGCTTTTTCCGTTACCCTCGGCGCGCCTGCATCGCATCCGCCAGTTGATCTCGATTCCGGTTGGCATCGCGCTGTTCTGGCACGACACCTGGCTGCCAGGACTCAGCAGCATACTCAGCCAGGGCGATCAGCTGGCGGGCTTCTCTGCGGCCTATCTGCTCGACCTGGCCGATCGCTTTATTAACTGGCAAATGGTGGGAGCCGCCTTTGTGCTGCTGGTTCTCTATCTGTTTGTTTCACAATGGATTCGCATCACGGTGCTGGTTTCCCTGATGCTGATCTGGCTTAACGTGCTGACGATTGCTGGCCCGGCGATGTCGCTGCTGCCGACCCGGACGGCTACGCCACAGGTCGTATTGAATCAGACACCCAGCGGCGGCCAGCCAGCCGCCACGCCGGATGGACTGGAGCAGTCTGCGCCGCCGACCAGCGCGAATCTCACCGCCTGGCTGAACCGCTTTCATGAAAGTGAACGCCAGCGCGTGACGCATTTTCCCGACAATCTGCCCGCCGATTCGCAGCCTTTCGACATCCTGGTAATCAATATCTGTTCGCTCGCCTGGTCTGATATGGATGCTTCTCAGCTGCGTAACCATCCGCTGTGGCAGCATTTCGACATCATGCTGAGCAATTACAACGCCGCGACCAGCTACAGCGGACCGGCAGGTATCCGACTGCTGCGTGCCAGTTGTGGCCAGACTTCGCATAGCGATCTCTATAAACCTGCCGATCCGCGTTGCTATCTGTTCGACAATCTGGCGAAGCTGGGCTTTAAAGAGCAGTTGATGATGGATCACACCGGCGTATTCGGTAACTACCTGAAGGAGGTGCGCGAGGGCGGCGATATTCAGGCACCGCTGATGTCACAGGCAGGTATCGCACCAGAACTGACATCATTCGACGGCTCGCCGGTATTCAACGATGCGCAACTGATGCAGCGCTGGCTTGAGGATCGCAGCCAAAGCAGCGATGCACGAAGCGCCACTTTCTACAATCTGATCCCGCTGCACGACGGCACCCGTGAACTCGGCAGCACCAAAACGGCACCGTGGAAACCGCGCGCGCAACTACTATTCGATCAGCTTGATGCCTTTATGACGCAGCTGGAGAAGTCGGGCCGCCGCGTCATGGTACTGGTAGTGCCCGAGCACGGTGCCGCGCTGCAGGGAGACAAAATGCAGATGTCCGGCCTGCGCGATATTCCCAGCCCGGATATTACTCACGTACCGGTGGGCATTAAGTTCGTCGGAATGAAGGCGCCGCATCAGGCTCAGCCATTGAACATTGATGCGCCGACCAGCCTGCTGGCCTTGTCAGAGATTGTGTCGCGCGTCGTAGATGGGCAGGTATTTAATGCCCCGAATGTGAATATGTCGGTGCTGACTGACAAGCTGCCACAGACGCCGGTGGTGTCGGAAAATGACGGTGCAGTGGTGATGATGTATCAGGGCAAACCCTGGATCAGGCTGAACGGCGGCGACTGGGTCGCCTATCCGCAGTAACGCGTAACCGCCGGGTTGCAGAGCCGTGACCCGGCAGTTAAAGGCGGGTCAGGCGCGGCGCCTGCTCCCTGTTGAGCGCGTGGCTGTCGATGGCAGAATAGCGGCCAGTGCCGCCATTCTGCCAGTTATCAGCGCTTCTCCTGAAACGCCTGCCAGGTCAGCAACTGCAGACTGGCAGAAAAGTAGTTCTGATCCGCAGCCAGCTTATCGCTCAGATAGCCGGTTTCATTCAGCGTCAGGTCACGTACCGCCAGCAGCCCGCCCTCAAGATGGTAAGGTGCTGGGGCATTCGCCAGCACGTCGAACCAGGCGGGTGTCAGCATGCGGCTGTAACCCTGCCAGACGCGCTGAAACGGCACCAGTGCCAGACTGTGCGGGTCATACCACCAGATGTTCAGCGGCACGCGAATCGCATCGTAACTGAAGCGGTTCGAGTAGCCGACGGCCGGGGCAACCGAACCGTCGGCATTCAGTGCGACCCAGTCCATTGGCAGCCCGGTTTTGCCAAAGCTCAGCTTACCCAGCAGATCAAAGCCATCGTTAATCAGCTTATCCCAGACCTGAAGATGGCTGTGTTCACCAAACTCGCGCCATGCCTGAAACAGGAAGTAAGAGGGATTGAGCACCACATAACTGACTTTGTTAAAGCCCTGCGCACCCGGCAACATTACGGTGTGGCCGCCAAAGCTCGTGACATCCAGCCTGATAATGGCGCGCTGAATACGGTCAGATTCCTGCTGGTAGCTCTCCACCTGCCATTTCTGTGCAGCACGCTGTAGTGCCCAGGCCAGCAACACATCGCCATCCGCGGCGTTATTCTTGTCGGCGACCGGGTTGTCACTGCCCGGCACGTAGCGCCAGTAAAAAAGCTCGGTCTGCGGATTACGCAGCTGGCTGCGCGTCCACTGCCACAGCCGATCGAAGGTGGCGCGATCGTCGTTGGCCACCGCCAGCAACATGCCATAACCCTGGCCTTCGGTATGACTGACGTTGTTATTGGCGGTGTCAGTGATCCGCCCTTCTGAGGTCACAAAGCGACTTTTAAAAGTCTCCCAGCCGCTGGCACTCGCCTGCGCGCTGCAGGCCAGCAGTAAAACAGAGCAGAGCCAGACCCGCCAGAGTGGATTACGTTTCATTTCCGATCCTATTGATATCGATAGTGCAGCGTGCTGCCATCGTTGAGTTCAAGCGTAACCGGCACAATGCTGCTGCCGCCCTGGCCCTGCAACCAGCCCGAAAAAAGTCCGGCCATCACCGCACCAAACGCCGCCTGCCAGTCAGCCGGAGAGTGGATGTTGTCGCCTGCCGGTAAGGCGTGACAGGCAATCAGCAGCGCCTTCTCTTCCGGCTGAAGCTGCACAAAGCCCCAGTTAAACCGCGCCAGTTGCAGATTGCACTCGCGCTCCAGATCCTGCACGGTACGCGACTCTGGCAAAGGATAGCGGGTCGCCAGCGATTCCCCCATCTTATAGAGAAAGGCTTCCGCCTCCTGCTGACCGGCGTTGGCGATCATCCCGTCAATCAGCACGCTGACCAGGTCAAACCAGCCCGGCTGATACGGATGCGATACCCCCGAATGCTCACTCATTACTTCTCTCCGAACAGGTAACGGACATAGAGCTGTGCGCTGCTTTCGTTGTAGTCACCAAAGGTGTCATAACCCAGCTGGCCGCCAATCGTCACATCTTTATTGAGTTTGTAGTCCGCCCCGGCGTGCAGGTTGTAGCCGATGCCGTTTTTACTGCCGCCGGAGTAGTAAGCGTCTTTCACGCTGCCGCTGGCGGCAAGGGATTCCAGCTCTGACTGCAGGCTGGCATCCGACGGGAAGTACGCGCTCTTATCCTGACTGTAGGTCTGATAACCGGCTGCACCGCCAATATTGACTTTTAAATCGTCAAACTTGCGTGAGAACTCTATCGGGAAGGAGACCGACGCGTAGTTCTGCGGGCTGAAGTAGCCGCCCTGTCCGTAACTGAAGTAGCTGAGGTTCTTCGAGAAGTCCATCCACGACAGGCTCATGCCCACTTTCAGCTCGCGATCCTCAGTGTGGAACGGACGAACGTAGGCACCGGCCGTCGCCTGCAGGTTGTTGTTGCTGGCGACATTCTCGCCGAGATAGCTGTACGCGCCTGCACCAGCATAGAAGCCTGCATCGCCATTGTCGTAGCTTAACAGGGCGTTAGCGCCGTTTTTGGTGACGCGTCCCCAGCGTTTGCCGCTGGCTTTATCTTCTGCGCCGACGTAAGAGAGCAGGCTGTCGGTAATCGCGCGGCGTTCACCGGTCAGGATCAGCGTCAGGAAGTCGGTGAGTTTCGGTGACCACTGTACGCCCCCGACCAGAGTACTGAGATCCTGGCCCAGCGGCGTACTGCCGATATCCACTTTATAGCTGTCGCCCTTCAGCGCCAGATTCAGCTCCACGCCCGAAGCGGTTTGCGAATCGGTGGTGGCGTTCGGCAGGTCATTCACCGTTGCACCGCCTGCAGCCACCACCCTGCCCTGACTCAGCGCATTGGTGCCAAAACGGCGCCAGGCATCGGCTGCGCCACTGCCCGCCGTAAGTGAGACCGGCGTGGCGGTAAAGTCGAGGCGCGCCGTTTCAAACGGCACGGTAGAGAAGGTCAGCGGCGCTTTGGCTTCCGTCAGCTTGCTCAGGCCCGACTCGCCATCACGCCCGCGCACCTGCACCATGCCCTGACTCCAGCTGCCGGTTTTTTCCTGCAGCGAATCCATCATGGTGTCGACGTCGTGCAGAATCTGTGACTGTTGAGCAACGGTTTCGCTGCCCGCGGCCGGTTCGCCCTGCGTTGTCACGCCAGCGGCAACGCCCGCCGGTGCCGCCTGCCACGGCAGCACGGTGCCGTAGCTGGATGGTGAACGTCCCACCGGCGAAGTATCACGGTTGATAAACGGATTATCCGCCAGCGCCAGTCCGCCCACGGTCGGCACGCTGCCAGGCTGCGCGCCCTGCAGGCCAATCAGCTGACCGCGCGCTGAACGCAGATAAGCCATCGCCTGAGAATGCTCGCCATTGGCTTCCGCGACCCGCGCCAGCAGCAGCAGACGATCCGGTGTCTGAGTCGTACTGTTAAGGCCGCGACTCAGCTCATTAGCGCGCTGCACATTGTTCTGCGCCAGCGCGACGTTGATGGCCCCGACGCGCGCATCCTGCGTCGGCGTATCCTGGGTCATCAGGTAGTCATAGACCACGCCCGCATCCCGGTTCATCTTGCCGTCCTGGTAGAGACGGGCCATCGCGAACATCAGATCGCGGTTCTGCGGATCCTGCTGCAGTGCACCAATCAGCTTGTCATACGCCACCGCGTACTGACGCTGCTGCCGCAGACGATCCACTTCGTTAATCAGATAGCCATTGCGAATACCGGCCAGTTGCGTTGGTGTACTGCGCGCCTGCAGTTCCGGGTTGCTGAGGAAGCGCTGCGCCTCACTGCCGAGGCCCGCCTGATTCAGTACCGTCATCTGCGCGGCATAATCGCCCGCATTGCCCTGCACGCCACGCTGCAGGTTAGTCCGCACCACCGAAACGGCGCTGGTGAGATCGCCCGCCTGCGCCAGCTTCTGCGCCAGGTTTCCGGCATCAACCGGGTTGGTGGGTGGATTAACCGTGAGCGCCTTCAGGGTATTGGCGGCGGCAGCCGTCGCGCCCTGCGCCAGATACTGGTCGGCCGTGCTCATCTGCAGATTGAAATTAACCCGCTGCGCCAGTTCACGCATCGCCGCCGTCTTCGCGTTAGCGGGAATACGCGACAGCAACGTGCTGGCCTGCTGCCAGCCGCCGCTTTCGCTGGCGTTAAGCGCACCGGCATACAGTTCGCTGGTGCTGGCCCCGTTGCGCATCACCGGCTGCATCACGTTGGCCGCCAGCAGCGTGTCGCCCTGCTGACGATAGAGCCGGGCTAAATCGAGCCGCAGCCAGCCATCCGTGGGATAACGCTGAATACCCTGCTGCAGCGTCGCGATGGCAGCGGCATTGTTACCGGCCGCCAGTTGACGCTTCGCCTGCTGACGCAGCGCATCGGCTTCATTGGCCCGTGGCGTGACGCTCTGGCGTACGCTGTCCGGCAATGCACCCAGCAGCGTGTTAGCTTCGGTGCCCCGATTCTGCTGACGCAGAACGTAGAACAGTCCCTCTTTGGCGCTGCGGTTATCCGCATCGCTTTGCAGAATAGTGCGATAGAGTTGCTCCGCCTGCTGTGGCTGATTGGTGCGGCGCAGCACGTCGGCGCGGAACAGTCTGGCGGCCAGCCCTTTTTCGCCGTCAGCCTGCACCAGCGGTTCGCTTAATGTCAGCGCCTGCGCCGTGTCTCCGCTTTTCAGTGCCTGCTGGGCGCTGGCCAGCTGTGCATAAAAACGCGCATCGTCAGCCTGCTGCTGACGCGATGAACCCTGATCGCCGCCGAGCTGAGCAGACCGCTGCAGATAATCCGCCGCTTCCTGATAACGTCCGGCTCGCTGGGCCACATAGCCCATGCCCGCTAACGCATCGGCATCCTGCGGATTCGCACCCAGTACTTTTTCAAAGCTGGACTGCGCACCGCCGACGTCACCGCTGTTCAGCGCGCTGAATCCGGCCCCTTTTTCTGCGCCGCCGACGTTTTTACGGTAGTAGTCGATGACGGCGGAGTCCTGCGGATGACGTTGCTGCCAGGTCTGATAGAGCGCCGCATCTGACGGCTGCGGACCGAGCCACAGCAGCGCCTGACGCAGTGAGCGGTCGGCATCCTGATTACCGCTCGCCAGCGAACTCAGCACCTCAATGCCTTCGCGACGGGTTGTTTCCTGATAGGTCAGCGCTTTACCCAGCGCCAGCCGTGCGCCGGTGTCCTGCGGATGCTGAGCCGCAAACTGGCGCAGTGCCTCAACCGCCTGCGGCAGCAGCGTACGGTCGCCCGCCATAGTGAGATAATATTCTGCCGCGACGCTGGGTGGTGGCGCATTGCCGCTGAAGGTGTTGCGCCAGGTCTGTAACGCCGCCGGAATATTGCCGCTGCGCGCCTGCTGACGCGCCAGCGCAAGCTGCGCCTGCGGAATGGTCTGCATCTGGCGCGCGTTATCCAGCTCGCCAAGATGCGGATCGTTGGGGGAGACCTGACTCAGACGGGCGCGATACTGCGCCGCCGCCGCAGTGTCGCCACCCTGCTGTGAATAGAGCGCCAGCAGGTAGAGCGCCTGAGTGTTGTTGGGTTCAACCATCAGCACCTTTTGCAGTGAGGCTGTCGCCAGGTCGTCATGCGCTTTCTGATGCCAGTAAGAGGCCTGATCGAACAGCGCCTGCAACGCCGGATTGGCGCTTTCCGCCGCCAGCAGCGGCTGTGACAGGGCCAGCGCACTGCCCAGCAGCAACGCCTTACGGATACCGGCACTTAACAGATTTTTTTTCATTATTATTATCCTTACTTCCTGCCGGAATCACGGCCCTGCTTAGGGTTCAGACGCCGCCATGCATGACGCTTCAGCATCACCCAGGCCGCACTGCCCACCAGCGCGGAGAGCAGCATCGCCGCCACCGCCAGCAGCACCGAGTGCTGGTTGGCATACCACACCACCATCATGTACCAGGGCAACTCACCGCTGGGAAACTGCGCGCCGACGCGGAAACTGCGAATGCTGTTTTCATCGGTAATAATCGCGGTATCGCCACGAATGCCGGCGTTAATCTGCGCTGAACTCAAATCGTTATGCAGTCGCAACAGCTGATCGTCGCTGGTTGCCACCGTCATCACCACCAGCCGATCGCGGTTCCATGGCGATCGGTAGCTGAGGAAGCCTCGCCACGCTTCGTTGGAGGAGAAGTAACGATCGGCATCCAGCTGCTGACGGCTCCAGTCACCGGTCAGCCAGCCGCGTAATTTTTCCAGCGTGTCAGGCTCTTTCACCCCAAAAGTGCTGCTGGTGGCGTCATAAGGGGAAGCCGCCAGCATCGCCTGATTAAAGGCGCTGTTGCCGGTGGTGCTCACCGCCAGCAGATCGCTCTGCTGTATGCGCGCCAGATGGGTTCCGCCAGTCGGCAGGCCAAACAGTACCTGATTCTGTGTCAGCGCCAGACCGGTGGCTTTACCAGCCCGCGCCGCCAGATCCAGCAGCGTTGACAGTTCAGCATCGCTGGGCGTTTCCGGCAGCAGCAGCGTGGTCTGGCTGAAATCGGCCAGACGTGAGAACGGGAAAGAGGCACCCACAAAGTAAGAGAGGTTCGGCAGCATGCTGAAGTGACGGGTATGGCTCAGATCGATCCATGAATCCTCTTCAATCCGGCTCTTGATGTTGTTGTTCAGTAACACACCGCAGGGCGCATCAGCCCGCGGTTTGATATTGAAGTAGAGCGCCAGCTGGTTATCGCCATAGATCAGGTAGGGTTCGAGATTAAGCTGATACTGCTCCTGACGCGCATCACCGCCCAGACGGTGCCAGGCGTTCTCCAGCAGGCCGACTTTGTTCACCGTCAGATTGCGCAGAAAAGTGCCGTTAAGCATGACGTTAAGGAAGGAATTATCCTCATCGATCCAGCTTTCGGACGGGAAGCGATAGTGCAGATTGACCGGCACTGTGTCGCCATCCCACAGGAACAAATCAGGCGCGGCGCGGAAGTTAACACGCAGCGCATCATGCCAGATGCCGCTACTGGTCAGACTCTGATCTTTACGCAGCAGTTCGCTCAGTCGTACCGGACGGTCAGTGTTAATCCAGCGCGGGGCATCGTAAGGTTTGCGGTTTGCAATAGTCTGTGCGGGGACCTGCAGATGACTCTCATCCGTCGTCAGTGGCTGCGTCGTCAGACGGTTCGCCGCCTGACGCAACTGCTCCTCATTGTTGCCACTGACCAGCAGCAATTTGTAAACCGGATTATTGGGATTATCCACCACCTGCAACATCGGACCGTTACTGGCCGGGAAAGTCAGGGTGCCGATCCGGTCACCAGGATGACCAAACAGGATGCCGTTGTGTTCCGGCAGTTCGCCGCGCACCACCGGGAAACGGATGCCGCGATAATCACTCTGAATGCCAAGCCAGGATGTCACCAGTGCCGCCGCGCTGACAGCATCGGCTGAAACATGACTGGCAAAGCCCACCGTCACGGTGGACGCCGTCATCCGCTGAGGATCCAGGAAGGGGCGCGGGAAATTACGCAGGCTGGTGCCGATATTGAGCTTCTGACCCTCAAGGTGCAGCGATGTGTTCGGCAGAATGGTGACCTGATACTGCTGTGCGCTCTCTCTTTCACACAGCAACTTGTCCGCATCATTGATTTTAAAACTCAGATTGTTCGCCGACACCACCATCGCCGCCGGAATATCCAGCTCATAGTCGCTGACATCGCTGTCCGTCGCACCCAGCGGCAGCGTGCCGAGCGGCTGACCATTCAGCATCAGTTGCAGCGACGTATTGCGTGCCGCCAGCGCAGCTGAGACGCGCAGCGTCAGATTAAGTCGCGCATTGGTGATGACTTCATCGCCGGGCAGGGTAAAGGTGATGCCCGACTGAAGCTGGCCGCCGGTCAGCGTGATGCCGCGCGACTGGCCCATCTGGGCCACTGAAATAACACTACTGATTGGCTGATTGATGGCAGCCGCGATCGGCGGCTGCGCTTCTGCAACCGGTGCAGCTACCTGACCTGGCGCGTAGGGCAGCGCACTGGCGGCCGCTTCCAGCGCGGGATCGGCACTGCTCAGGCCCTGCGGCAGGGGCACCGCGGACAGCGCGCTGCTGTCCTGGGTCACCGCGCCGGTGGCGGCCATCGGCACGGTGGTCTGGGCAGAAGCCGCCGCCTCACCGGTCGATGACGCGGTCTGAGGCGTTGAGGTCGCGTCACCGGTCACTGAAGATGGCTGAGTTTGTGATGTCGCCTCGCTACCTGGGGCGTAAGAGGCGTTCACCGGGGGTGCCATGGCATTGGGTGATGCACTCTGTGGCGCCGATGCCGGTGCAGATTCTGCGGACGGTGTCGCAGATGGCGCATTTGCCGCTGGTGACACTGACGGCATTGCAGACTCTCCACCGCTGACCGGGACCGCTACCTGGTCTGAACCTGCCGTCTGGGTGGAACCATTATTCATGGGCACCACAGATGCCGCATCGCTGGCCGGAGCCTGATTTGTCGCGGGTGCAATGACGGTGGCATCGGCAGGCTGCGTGCTGGAAGCAGCATCAGGCGGCGTCGGAGCCGGACTGTTTACCGGCGCACTGGCAGGCTGCGTGGTGGAAGCAGCATCAGGCGACATCGGAGCCGGACTGTTTACCGGCGCACTGGCAGGCTGCGTGGTGGAAGCAGCATCAGGCGGCGTCGGGGCTGAACTGTTTACCGGCGCAGCACTGCTGTTATCAGCAGTAACCGGCGTTTCCGCGCCAGCGGGCGTCAGCCATAACGCTGCGGTCAGTGAACTGACCAGCAAAGTTTGCGTCAGGATCTTCATGCCGCCCCATCCTCTTTCGCCGCCGCGGCAACCGGGTCGACATTTTTACGTTTATCGTGGCGGCCTTTCCAGGTCAGCCAGAACAGCTCAAAGACGGTACGGATAATAGTGCCCAGCGAAATCAGCGGGTTGTCCTGCTTATACTCCGGCTGAATCCAGGCATCAGCACGAGCCAGCACCACACGGACCAGTTCGCGACGACGCGCCAGCGGCATCGCCTCAAAGCGCAGACGGATGCTCTCATCATCGCCGGAAATCTGACTGACCGGGATAGTGATCGCGCCGGATTTCAGCAGCAGATCAATCTCTTCAATCTCATCAGTTTCATGACGTCCATCGGGTGCATCAAGCTGCGCGCCGCCCATCGAAAGGTTGCTGGTCTGGGTGCGCGATGAAATGCCGCTGGCGTAATGAATAATCGCCGGGATTTGCACTTCAACACGGATGGTTTTACGCACCTGCTTGGTTTCGCGCGCCACGGCAATTGCCGCCATCAGAATGATCAGGCTGAAGATCGCCCAGCCGACGTTGAGCGCGATAACGTAAGGATCGACGCCAAAATAGTCATGCATCACGGCACGCACCACGCCGGCTACAATGCCAATGCCCAGCAGCAGCGCCACAATCACATGCGGACGCACGATGTGGAAATCGAAGAAGCCCTGATCCAGCACGCCGCCTTTATCGGTCACGTTAAACTTGCCATGTTTTGGCGACAACAGGGTCAGAATGGTCGGGATAACCAGATGGAAGCACATCACCGTCTCATAAATTTCACCCCAGAAGGTGTAACGGAAACGGCCATTCATTCGTGAGTTAACGTAGAGCGACATCACCAGATGGGGCAGCACATAGGCAAAGATCAGCGAGGCCGATGAGTGAATAATATTCAGGTTAAACAGCAGGTAAGCCAGCGGTGCGGTCAGGAAGGCAACGCGTGGCAGGCCAAACTGGAAATGCAGCATGGCGTTGAGATAGCAAAGACGCTGCTGCCACTTCAGGCCACGGCCAAACAGCGGGTTATCGACGCGGAAAATCTGTGTCATGCCACGCGCCCAGCGGGTACGCTGAATGATATGCAGGCCCAGACGTTCTGTTGCCAGACCGGCAGCCAGCGGGATCGACAAAAAGGCTGAGCCCCAGCCCAGTCGCTGCATTTTCAGGGCGGTGTGTGCATCTTCGGTCACGGTTTCAACGGCAAAACCGCCAATCTCTTCCAGCGCTGAACGACGGATAACCGCACAGGAGCCACAGAAGAAAGTGGCATTCCAGTTATCGTTACCCTGCTGCACCGGGCCATAAAACAGCGAGCCTTCGTTTGGAATGCTGCGTGCGGCGCGCAGGTTACGCTCAAAGGGATCGGGAGAATAGAAGTAGTGCGGCGTCTGTAGCAGCGCCAGCTTTGGATCTTTCAGGAACGGTCCTACCGTCGCCTGCAGGAAGGTGCGCGTCGCCACGTGGTCGCAGTCGAAGATGCAAATCAGCTCACCTTTGGTGATTTTCATCGCATGGTTGAGGTTCCCGGCTTTGGCATGTTTATTGTCGTCACGGGTGATATAACCCACGCCGACATCCGCCGCAAAGCGGGCAAACTCGCTGCGCTTGCCATCATCCAGCAGATAGACCCTGATTTTGTCACGCGGGTAGTCGATACACTGCGCTGCGAGTACGGTGTCGCGCACCACATCAAGACTTTCATTGTAGGAAGGCACATAAATATCGACCGTCGGCCACAGGCTGGTGTCGTCCGGTAAGGGTTCGATGGTGCGTTTTAATGGCCAGGTGGTTTGCAGGAAGCCAAGAATTAAGATCAGCCAGACGTACAGCTCCGCCAGATATAAGCCAATGCCTAAGATAGCTTCAACTTCGGAATTAAAGTGCAGCGTCTCAGTGGTCCGCCACCAGATATAGCGGCTGGACATCAGCGCAGAGAGAACCACCATCACCACCGTTATTTTGCGGCTCTTGCTGAAACCCAATAAAAACATCATGCCGATGCTGATCAGACCAAAAATATACTGTTTCTGGCTGTCCATTGGCGTAATGATGATCACCGCGGCAACGGGTGCAAGCACCAGCAGCAGCAGGTAAAACCCGATTTTACTCATGATTCACCCTGAGAAGAGCTGTATAAGTCAGTCGCCTGGCGAAAGCCGACTAAAAGTGGTTTGTGCGGATGGGAGCCTGAACTTCGCCATTACCCACGGTGATATTCAGAATGCTGCTGACCCTTTTCGCGATCAGTTCAATATCAAATGCCGCTGCGGAGGCGGGACTGAAATCGTAAACAGACTGCTGCGAAGCATTGGCTTCACCCACACTTTCATCACGGTGAACCACGCCCAGTAAATTATCGCCCAGGCGCTGCTGCATAAACGCGGTGACATCGCGATTGATATTCCGGCGGTTGTCACACTGGTTAAGGATAAAATAGTGACCCTGCTTATTATTGAGCGGCTTACCGATCATCCGGTTCTCTTCAATCTGCGGTAATAACGATACTGATGCGGTATCGGCTAACATCACCACTAAATGCATATCGGCCAGCGTCGTCATTGCTTTAAGGGCGGGTCCTGGGCCTGGCGGGAAATCAGCCACGATCACCAGACCGGGATAATTGAGCACCGTATCCAGACCGCGCTTAATAAAGTGGGGATCTTTCATCAGGTTCTCTTCGAACCGTTCGCGCTGCGGCTCCGTGACGTCGCCATAGGGCAGCACAAAGATATTGCCGCCGGTGGTAAGAATCGACTGGCTCCAGTCCGCCTGCTCTTCTGAGCGCGCCACAAATCCGCGGCCATCATGAAGCGGCACGCCAAAGTGAAGACGCATTGCATTCTGCACATCAAAATCAATCGCCAGAACTTTGCTACCGGAACGCGCCAGACTCCAGGCCAGATTCGCCGCCAGCGTGGTTTTCCCCACGCCCCCCTTCGGCGAGCACACACAAACTAATGGCATAGCGCAATCTTCTCCAGTAACGGTTTGAGTAAGGTTTCTTTCGGCAGATTAATCTCGCGCGAGCGGAACAGCGCACCAAATCGCCCTGGCTCAGAATGGGTGGCGGTGGGTGCGACGACGGGCTGAAGCTCCGCCACGGTGGCAGGCCGGACCGGCTCAGCACGCAGCATGGTCGCAGGCTCAGCCACGGCCACTTTTTGCAGTGGCGGCGGTGGCGGAAAGAGTGATGAAGGGCCACGTTCAGTCGTGCTGGTTGCTGGCAGGTTACTGCCTGACAGGCTATCGAGAATCGAGGTGCGAGCTGCCATTGCCGGTTGCGCAGTGAGTGCGGCATGTCGTGCCGGTGCCCCAGGCGGTGGAGCCGTAAACTCATCACCACGCAGCGGCTGAGGTTGCGGCAGGTCAATACGCTCGCCGCCGCCAAACGGTGTCTGATGTTCTTCTTTCGCCAGCTGGCGAATCAATGCCCATTTACTGTGTTCCGCCGCTTCCTGCGTCTGGCCAGACATATCTTTAAAGTCGATGTCGAGCGTTTGCGTTTTCTCTTTAAAACGCTGCAAATCATCGTAATTATTCTTCATTGGCCATGGCCTGCAACAAGGTGGGAATTTTCCTGGAATATAACACATCCCTTTAATATCAGTCAGAAAAACCTGATTACAAAAAAAGCAATTTCAATCAAATTGTTTAATCATAAAGATTCAATAGTGGCGGAAGAAAGCCTTTTCTGAGTCATTGCCGCTGATAATTAATAAGTAATACTTAAGTTAAATTCATTAGCACTGTTTTAATAATTTTTCTGAAAATACCGCTCTTACAACCTCTGGCACTGCCAGGCTGACTCCTGTAAACAGCCTTTCAAAGAGCGTTCAGGCTGCCGCAGGCGCAAAAAAATCGCATTTCTGCCATAAGTGATTGAGGCTATTTATCTTTTTTCACTGCAAATATCGCCAGAAGGAAAACAGGTTAAGACTGATAACGGAAAAAGAGGAGGAATAACCAGAAAGTGCTCGCTGACCTGCCAGCAGTGCGGCTTGCAGCTGAGTTGAGATAAAAAAAGGCTCCAGAAAGGAGCCTTCGGCTGGGGAGTTAAGATCGCGAACAGGCTCAGAGGGCATACGCCTTACGCAAAGACGCAAAAGACGCCATCCCTGGCAGGCTCAGCGCGGGCGATTACGCCCCTCATCCCTGAGGGGCGCCCGTAGCCGGGCCAACGCGTTGCGTTGTTCAAAAACGCTCCCGGCGTTTTTAGTACGCACCTCATCCCTGAGGGGCGCCCGTAGCCGGGCCAACGCGTTGCGTTGTTCAAAAACGCTCCCGGCGTTTTTGTCCGGAGGGCGCAATGTTTTGCTACAGGCCTGTGCTCCCATCGCTTTCAATTTTGTGCGGTCTGTAAACACCAGAATGCGCTGCCAATCCTCAGCTGACCTTTTCTGCCACGCCGACCGGTTGATTCTCATCCTGATCAACCGCGAAGCAGGCAATCTCCTGTCCGCCATAGTTTTTCAGCTTCGGCTGCAACTGCACGCAGGTGCCAAAACGTCGGTGGCAGCGCGCATTAAAGGCGCAGCCCGGCGGTGGATTGAGCGGGCTCGGCAGCTCGCCGGTCAGCTTAATGCGCTCACGACGGTCGTCTGGATTAAGCCGCGGCGTCGCTGACAGCAAAGCCTGAGTATAAGGATGGCGCGGGTTGGCAAAAATCGCCTCTTTGCTGCCCTTCTCAACGCACCGGCCGAGATACATCACCATCACCTCATCGGCAATATGTTCCACCACCGACAAATCGTGCGAGATAAAGACATACGAAAGCCCCATATCCTGCTGCAGATCCATCATCAGGTTAAGCACCTGGGCACGCACCGACACGTCGAGCGCCGAAACCGGCTCATCGGCAATCAGGACGTCCGGATCGAGCATCAGCCCACGTGCGATGGCGATACGCTGACGCTGCCCGCCTGAGAACATGTGCGGGTAGCGGTCGTAGTGCTCGGTTTTCAGGCCGACTTTTGCCATCATCTCCAGCGTCTTCTCGCGGCGTTCCGCGCGGGTCAGCTGGGTATTAATCACCAGCGGCTCTTCCAGAATCTGGCTTACTTTTTTGCGCGGATTGAGTGAGCCGTACGGGTTCTGGAACACGATCTGGATTTTCTGGCGACGCAGCTTCTGCGCCTGGGGATCATGTTTCAGCAGATCCTGACCGTGCCAGTAAAGCTGCCCTTCGGTCGGGGTTTCAATCATCGTCAGCAGGCGGCCCAGCGTGGATTTACCACAGCCTGACTCGCCTACCACCGCCAGCGTTTTGCCGCGTTCCAGATTAAAAGAGACGCCATCCAGCGCTTTGACCAGACGCTCCTGACCAAACAGCCCCTTCTTCACCGGGTAGTGCTTCTTCAGATCAATCGCCTGCAGCAGGAACTGATCTTTCGTGGTTTCATGACTCATAAGTTGGTCTCCCGGCATCGTCCAGCGGATAGTGACACTTGGACTGGCGTCCTGGAATGGTGCGCAGTTCAGGTTCTTCCTGACGACAAAGATCAGTCGCATAGGGGCAGCGTGGATTAAGCAGACAGCCAATCGGGCGGTCATACTTGCCCGGTACCACGCCAGGCAGCGAGGCCAGGCGTGCTTTATCGGCCGCAAACTCCGGCAGCGCACGCAGCAGCGCCTGCGTATAAGGATGGCGCGGCGCCTTAAAGATATCGGTCGCTTTACCGCTTTCCACCACCTGACCGGCATACATCACGATAATGTGGTGCGCCGCTTCTGCCACTAACGCCAGATCGTGAGTAATCAGGATCAGCGCCATGTTCTCCTGCCGCTGCAACTCCAGCAGCAGTTCGATGATCTGCGCCTGAATGGTCACGTCGAGCGCCGTGGTCGGCTCATCGGCGATTAACAGCTTAGGCCGACAGGCGATCGCCATGGCAATCATCACACGCTGGCTCATGCCGCCCGACAGCTGGTGCGGATAGACATCGAGCCGTGACGCGGGATCGGGAATACCAACCTGATTCAGCAGGTCGATCGCCCGCTGACGCCGGGTGCGTTTATTGCCGCCCTGATGCACCTTGATCGCTTCCATGATCTGGAAACCTACGGTGTAGCAGGGATTCAGGCTGGTCATCGGGTCCTGAAAAATCATCGCCACTTCGGCGCCCACCAGCTGGCGGCGCTCACGTTCGGAGATGTTCTGCAGGTCGCGCTGGTTGAACTCCAGCTTCTCAGCCATCACCTTGCCGGGGAAATCGATCAGCCCCATGATCGCCAGGGAACTCACCGATTTACCGGAGCCGGACTCGCCCACGATACCCACGACCTGGCCCTGCTCAACCTGATAACTGATGCGGTCAACCGCGCGGAACGGTGCTTTATCGTCGCCGAAATGCACCGATAGTTTGTCTACATTTAATAACGCCATCTCGGTGCCTCTTTACTGCTTGAGTTTCGGGTCGAGTGCATCACGCAAACCATCGCCCATCAGGTTAAATGCCAGCACGGTAAGCAGAATGACCAATCCAGGGAAGGTCACTACCCACCAGGCACTTTGCGCATACTGCAGGACGTCGGAGAGCATCGTGCCCCACTCCGGCGTTGGCGGTTGCGCACCCATACCGAGAAAGCCCAGCGCCGCCATATCGAGAATGGCGTTGGAGAAACCTAATGAAGCCTGCACGATCAGTGGTGCAAGGCAGTTAGGCAGAATATTCACAAACATCTGGCGCAGCATACCGGCACCGGCCACGCCGGAGGCGGTCACATAGTCGCGGTTCACTTCCACCAGCACCGCCGCGCGGGTCAGACGGATATAGTGCGGCAGCGCCACAAAGGTCAGCGCGATAGAGGCGTTAACGATCGAGGGGCCAAAGATGGCGACCAGCACCAGCGCCAGCAGCAGGCTGGGCAGCGCCAGCATGATATCGACCACACGCATGATGATGGCATCGACCACACCGCCGAGATAACCGGCCAGCAGGCCAAATATCACGCCGAAAATCAGTGACAGCACCACCACCAGACAGCCAACCAGCAGCGACAGGCGCGCGCCGTACATCAGACGCGACAGCACATCGCGGCCTACATCGTCGGTGCCCAGAATGTAGCTCCAGCTGCCGCCTTCCTGCCAGACCGGCGGATGCAGCAGCGCATCGCGGAACTGCTCAGCAGGGGCATGCGGGGCCAGCACATCGGCAAAAATGGCGCACAGCAACACAATGATGATGTAGACCAGGCCCACAACGGCGCCCTTGTTACGTTTAAAGTAGTGCCAGAATTCCTGAAACGGGGTCATCGGCTTGGGTGCAACGGTAACGCTGCCGGGATCAACAACAGACATGATGCCCCCTTATTTCTTATGACGTATGCGCGGGTTAACCACGCCATACAGCAGATCAACCAGCAGGTTGACCACAATAATCAGTACTGCTGTCAGCAGCACCCCGCCCTGCACCACCGGATAGTCACGGCGCTGCAACGCTTCAATCAGCCAGCGACCCAGGCCCGGCCACGAGAAGATGGTTTCGGTCAGAATCGCCCCGGCCAGCAAGGTGCCGACCTGCAGGCCGATCACCGTCACCACCGGCAGCATGGCGTTTCGCAGCGCATGCACTACGATCACGCGCATCCGCGTCAGGCCTTTGGCACGCGCAGTACGGATGTAATCTTCACCCAGCACTTCGAGCATCGCCGAGCGCGTCATTCGCACAATCACCGCCAGCGGAATGGTGCCGAGCACGATGGCAGGCAGAATCATGTGCATCACCGCATCGTGGAAGTCGCCCGGCTCACCCCAGAAGAAGGTATCGATCAGCATAAAGCCGGTCAGCGGCATGGTGTCATCCAGGAAGACGGTGTCGCCGACCCGCCCGGAAACCGGTGTCAGGTTGAGCTGTACCGAGACCAGCATGATCAGCATGATGCCCCACCAGAAGATCGGCATGGAGTAGCCGGTCAGTGAGATCCCCACGGCGGTGTGATCGAAAATCGACCCCCGCTTCACGGCGGCCATGACCCCAACCGGGATACCAATGGCCACGGCAAATATCATGGCGCAGAAGCCGAGTTCCAGCGTCGCTTTGAAGCGCGGAACAAACTCATCCCAGACCGGGATGCGGCTCTTGAGTGAAATGCCCAGGTCGCCATGTAATACGCCGTTAATGTAGTTCAGGTACTGTTTCCACAGCGGCTGATCCAGACCTAACAGCGCCATTAACTGTGCATGGCGTTCAGGAGAAATACCGCGTTCGCCCGCCATGATCAGTACCGGATCGCCGGGGATCATGTGAACAAATGCGAAGGTGAGTAATGTAATACCGATAAACGTTGGGATGACAAGGCCCAGACGTCGGAGTATGAACTGCAGCATAATCCGGGTTCTCTCTTGTCCGCGCGACCGTCGCCGCGAGGGTAGTTATTGCTTACATCTGACGATCGGGTAGGCCCGACCGCGACGCAGACAGGCTGCGCCTCTACCGTTTCCAGTAAAACAGGGAGATAAAGCCGGGGCGACGCGCAGCCGCCCCGGAAAAGGCGACAATTATTCTTTAATGTCTACCTGAGCAAAGTAGTGTCCGCCCAGCGGATCGACTTTGTACCCGGAGACTTTCTTGCTGACCGGTTCGTATACCGTTGAGTGCGCGATCATCAGCGCCGGTACCTGGTCATGCATCACAACCTGTGCCTGCTTGTAGTACTCGATGCGCTTCGCCTGATCGGCGGTGGCGCGAGCTGGCTGAATCTGATCCTCAAAGGATTTATCACACCAACGCGAGTAGTTAGAACCATCTTTTGCCGCTGAACAGCTGAACAGGGTGGCCAGGAAGTTATCCGGATCCCCATTGTCACCGGTCCAGCCCATCATGACGGTCTGGTGCTCGCCCGCTTTGGCGCGCTTCAGATATTCGCCCCACTCGTAGGTGACGATTTTGGCTTTGACGCCAATCTTCGCCCAGTCGCTCTGGATCATCTCAGCCATGCGGCGCGCATTCGGGTTGTAAGGACGCTGAACCGGCATTGCCCACAGGTCGATTGAGAAGCCGTCTGCCATGCCCGCTTCTTTCAGCAGCGCTTTGGCTTTCTCAGGATCGTAGGCGTAGTCTTTCACGTCGTCGTTATAGCCCCACATCGTTGGTGGGATCAGGTTTTTAGCAGGCTGACCTGCACCCTGATAAACGGCTTCGATAATCGCCTTTTTGTTGACCGCCATGGTCAGTGCCTGACGCACTTTCAGGTTATCCAGCGGTTTTTTCTCAACGTTGTACGACAGATAGCCGACGTTCAGGCCAGCCTGCTCATACAGGTTGATGTTTTTGTCCTGCTTCATACGCGCGATGTCAGCCGGGTTTGGATAGGGCATGACCTGACACTCGCCCTTCTGCAGCTTGGCGTAACGCACTGAAGCATCCGGGGTAATGGAGAAGACTAAGCGATCGATTTTCGGCTTGGTGCCCCAGTAATCCGGGTTAGCTTTGTAAAGGATGCGCGAATCTTTCTGGTACTGCAGCAGCTGGAACGGACCGGTACCGACCGGATTCAGGTCGACGTTTTGCGGGGTGCCCGCTTTCAGCATGTTGTCAGCGTACTCTTTCGACAGAATCGAGGCGAAGTCCATGCCGAGGTCTGCAAGGAAAGGCGATTCAGGACGCGTCAGCACAAAGCGCACGGTGTTCTCGTCCACTTTTTCAATTTTGCTGATCAGCTTCGGCATGTCCATGCCTTCGAAATATTCGTAGCTGCCGCCGGAGACGCCGTGATAGGCGTTGTTTTTATCCAGCTGGCGCTCAAAGGTGAACACCACATCATCCGCATTGAAGTCGCGCGTCGGTTTGAAATCTTTGGTGGTCTGCCACTTCACGCCTTTGCGCAGGTGGAAGGTGTAAGTTTTACCGTCTTCACTGACATCCCACTTCTCTGCCAGCGCAGCGTGCAGTTCGGTAGTGCCGATAGTGAACTCAACCAGTCGGTTGTAGATCTGACGTGAGCTGGCATCGTAGGTGGTGCCCGAGGTGAACAACTGCGGGTTAAAGCCTTCCGGAGAACCTTCAGAACAGTAGACCAGGGTTTTTGCCTGAACACCGGCGGCGACAGTCATAGCAATCAGGCTCAGACCGACCTTCAGCATCCCGGATTTAGCCAGGGAGTTGATCATGCTTTTGCTCCATTGTGATGTGATGTTGTGTGTATTGCCCGACCTCTGATTTTTTTATGCGGTTCAGGCGTACCACCGAACAGGTGGTTAAAGCACGCTACGTTTTTTTTGTTTTTTCTTATGCAGATGGTGCATTCAGAAAATTCCGTAACTGTGCGTTTATTGACGCATCAATTTGTCAACAGTTGCAAAGAACGTCAATACAACGGTTACTTATTTACACAGAGTGTGAGGGATAGCATGCAACGGTAATAAAAACCCTTTCGGCCTAAAAGCCATACAATGCACAGCGCTGCTGGTCTGATTTCCGTGCATTGTGCTGGATGGTTGTTCTATCGCTAGTGATTCTCACCGCTAAAAAACTTAAAACTTTTACCGGCAAATGTTGAATAACTGAACGATTCACCGTGCGTTATGACGTTCATCCAGCGGAATATGCTGGTAAAGAAGCATAAGAAATCAGCATGTTGCCGCTTTCGGTCATAAGAAGAATGTGTCGCGAATTATGATCGCATCTCTTATATGGCAAGGCCTGCCAGCGGGTAAGTGATGATAACAACGGCTGGTAAACAGAATGCGCGGTGGATGGGGTTTACTGGAACTTTCTGGAAAATCATAGCCAGAGGCTGAAAGCGAGGGAAGGTTCAGGGAAGAGGATGTGGCATGAATGGCTGTCAGATCGAGACTGCTTCAGGAACACGGTCAGATCGGAAAGGCGCTTAAAACATCCATGGACGCTCGGCCCACGCCGTCCATGGCGTGGGACGCTTTCCTCCTCTGCCCGTGTTCCCTTCGCCTTAAGATTGTTGATTGCTGTCAGCGTCACTTTGGTTTGGATCTGTCAGCTGTCTGAGATGCTTCTGTAAGTACCTGATGCATCTGCCTGGCGTATGCTCCCTGAAGCCCGCTCAACGGTAAATCCGTACCTTTCATCCACTTTTCTTCAGACGAAAAAAAACCTGTCTTTTCAGACAGGTTTCTTAAATATGGTCGGCGAGAGAGGATTACTCTGCTCTGCGAGCAGCGCCCTTCGGGCCGTTGCTGAAGCAACGTTGTCTCGCTACGCTCGGCTCAAACCTCCTTCGGAGGTTCTCATCCTCTTTTATAAAGACGAAAAAAAACCTGTCTTTTCAGACAGGTTTCTTAAATATGGTCGGCGAGAGAGGATTCGAACCTCCGACCCACTGGTCCCAAACCAGTTGCGCTACCAAGCTGCGCTACTCGCCGATGGGGGCGCATGTTACTGCTACCCCCGATCAGCGTCAACCGCTTTTTATGCTTTTGCCGCCAATCGCCTGGAAAGCACGCGGTTACCGGGAATCAGCCGCCTGCTTTACCCTTTTCGACCACTATTACAGCGGTTTAGCCTGACCATTACCCGGTGCCTGACACCAGTTGTTGGCCGGGTTAATGCCGCCATCTGGCGAGGTGTAACCCAGACAGCCCAGGATGGTATCAAACAACTCAACGTGGCGATGGGTCCGGCCCACGCGCTGCTGCGCCTGCAGACGCTCAAAGTTGCTGCGGTTCTGACTGTCTTCCAGATACTTATCTGACGCCCAGACCATCATCGGCACACGGAACTGCTCAGGCGGAGCCATCTCACGCGGCGTGCCGTGCAGGTGCATATTCTCGCTAATCGACTCACCATGGTCGGCGGCATAGAAGACGATCGCCTTCTTATCACGCAGCTGATCCAGCACGCTATCCAGCATGCTATCGACATACAGCACCGAGTTGTCATAAGCGTTGATCAACTGCGCTTTGCTGCAGGTCTCATCCACGCCCATACACTCCGGCTGATATTTCGCGAAGCTGCGCGGATAACGCTGTGAATAGAGGTAGTGCGAACCTTTGGTGTGCAACACAATCAGATGCTTACCTTTCGGGAAACGATCCAGTGACGCTTTCATCTCCGGCACCAGCAGCATGTCATCCACCGCTTTGCCCTGATTACGCTTCTCTGAACCAATCTGCTCACGGAAGGCAAAATTGTTGGCATTGATGTTGTCGTAGAACCAGACTTCGCTCTGCATCGCAAACAGCTCAGAGGTGAAGCCCAGCTCTTTCATCACCGCAAACACATTCTGCTCTTTCAGCGTACGGCCCGGATTATCCATGGTGCCGCCTTCGCGCACGAACATGCAGCGCAGTGACAACTTAGTCGCGGTATCACAGGACTCGCCCCGGAATGCCACCAGGTTCTTCTCTTTCGACAGCTTCGGCGTTGTGTCACGCTCATAGCCCAGCATCCCCATGTGATCCCAGCGCGTGGTTTCGCCAATCACAAACACCACATAGGTATCATCAAGCCCGGCAGGCGCGACGTAGGTAAACTTCTTCGCCGGATCCAGCAGTTCCTGGCTGTTCAGCGACTCATCCACACGGGTCCAGGCAAACAGGCCCACAGCCGCCAGCCAGTTCGAAGGAAGATAAGAGTGCGCCACCACACCGCCGTAACTCGGCAGATCGATGTTAGTGATCTCTTCGTTATGCTTCTGCAGCTTGTCGAAAAACCGAATCGGCAGCCAGACCAGCGCCACGCAGAGCAGCATGATCAGGGTGGGTTTCAGGCGCTGTCCCGGCGTACGCAGCTGTTCGTTCAGCGTCATGCTCAGCTTATTGCGCCAGATCATCAGCAGTGGCAGCGCGCTGACCAGCACCATCCACAGGATGAAATGGTAACCAATCACCTCTTTAGAGAGATCGGTGTCAGTCGTCATCACCGAAGCCACAATGCCGTAGCCAATCACCACGTTAAAAAACGCCATGTAATAGGCGGCGGCAACCGAAATCAGAACAATCAGCGTGGCCAGCACGCGATAAAACCACTTTCCTCCCAGCGACAGCAGACGCATCAGGAAGAAAGTCAGCACCACAATGGCCACTACCTCGGTGACGGCAGTCAGCCAGTTCGTAACCGTAGAGTGCCTGAGAAAACCGTCAAAACGACGATAGAAAATCGGCAAATTCAATAAGATACCGAGATAGAGCGCCAGCAAGAGCGATAACTTCTGCTGAGTCAGGGTTTTAATGTAATTCATGAAAAAAGGTGTTTCTCCGGTGTGAAGCGCTTGACCAAATCTTTTATGTGACTGCCGAAACGCGGCAGAGTTCGCTGAATAAGCGGACCGGACAAGATGAAGGAAAATTCTGAACGGATTTACAGGCTATAACGCGAGGTGGCTCAGTAAAACATGGTCGCGTTTGATAGACCAGAAAATAATCGTTGTCGACCTGATTAGCACATTTTTTGTACACATCGAACAGGAACGGCCGGGTGGGCTGTTGCAGACAGCAGCAGGAGAGCGAAAATGAGAGAGGGAAAAAAGTGCGGGCCTGATAGTTTCAGGCCCGCAGCACGCTTAGCGAATAATGTTCAGCGTGACATCGATGTTGTTGCGGGTGGCGTTTGAGTAAGGACAAACGATGTGTGCCGCATCAACCAGCTTCTGCGCTTCTGCTTCATCCATCTCTGGCAGATGAATGTTCAGGGTCGCTTCAATACCAAAGCCATCAGGGATAGGGCCGATACCCACTTCACCTTCGATCCAGGCGTCTTTTGGCATGGTGATCTTGTCACGGCCCGCCACAAACTTCATCGCGCCCAGGAAGCAGGCAGAATAGCCCGCAGCAAACAGCTGCTCCGGGTTAGTTACTTCGCCGCCTGCACCGCCCATCTCTTTTGGCACGCCCAGTTTCACGTCCAGTACACCGTCAGAAGAGGTTGCACGACCATCACGACCACCGGTTGCTTTGGCTTTGGCGCGGTAAACCACTTGTTCTAAAGACATGACATTTCTCCGTTACGCTATTTAATCGCCCACTACTTATACAGCTGTAATCAGGCGGTGAGGTTTAACGGGTGCCGCGCACCCGTCAGCAATATTTATCGTGACTTATTCAGGTTATCTCGCAACCCATCCAGCTGTAATTTCAGCGCCAGCAAAGCGTCATCATCACAGGCTGTGGCACACTTGACCGCTTCAGGAATGGCTTCAGCCCTGGCCCGTAACGCCTGCCCGGCTTCGGTCAGCGTCACCGCTACCTGGCGTTCATCCTGACGGGTTCGCTGCCGGTTAATCAGGCCTGCACTTTCCAGTCTCTTCAGAAGTGGCGTTAATGTTGCCGAGTCTAAAAAAAGCTGCTCGCCAATCTCTGACACCGTGACATCATCTTTCTGCCACAACACCAGCATGACCAGATATTGAGGATAGGTGATGTCGAGCTGGCTCAGCAACTGACGATAGACTTTATTCATCGCCAGGTTGGCAGAATAAAGCGCAAAGCAGAGGTGCTGATCGACCAACAGTGGCATCGTTTTCACTTTTTTGTCATCTTGATCACAATTCATGGTTAATAATATAGATAGCGCGCTAGATAATTGCAAGCAAACTTTTTGTCAGGGGGAAAGGCATGCAGGATTCACTGGAAGAACAGGCGCGTCGCTTCGCCACCGAGGCACATGCCAGTGCCGGTCAGCGCCGCAAATATACCGATGAGCCTTATATTGTTCATCCGGCAGCGGTGGTGGAACTGGTGCGCAGCGTCAGCCATGACGACGCGTTGTTAGCGGCGGCCTGGCTGCACGATACCGTAGAAGATACCGCAACCACACAGAGCGATATCGAAACCCACTTTGGTACGCGCGTGGCAAGCCTGGTAGAGATGCTGACCAACAGCGCACCCGCTGGGGCAAAAAATCGGACGGCCCGTAAACTGGCGCACTTCCGCCATACAGCCAGCGCCAGTCCTGAGGCACAAACCATCAAACTGGCTGACATCATCGATAACACCCGCGCGATTGTGCGTTTTGATCCCGACTTTGCGCGGGTCTACCTGGTTGAAAAGCAGATACAGATTGAGTTGCTGAAGCAGGGAGATGCGCAGTTATGGCAGCAGGCTTCAATGATTATTGAAAGCGGACTCGCACAGTTGCGGGAGCCGCCCTATAGCGTGCCGGAGAGCTGGTTTGCCAGACAGGCGGCTAAATACAGCGAATTACGCTAATAAAAAACCCGCCAGCGGCGGGTTCTTTTCGTGATATCAGTTTATTCAAGCAACTGCCGTCCCAGATAGGGATTGGCATGTAATAACTTCATCAATTTCTGCGCCGTCGCGGAAGGACGGGTACGCCGGGCTTCCCAGCTTTTCACGGAAGAAACGCTCACGCCCATTACTTTTGCAAACTCATCAACCTGCATGCCGGTCATTTCACGCAGACGCTGCGGCTCTGGCTGGGCGGGTTGCTGACGCTGAATAAGTAACTCGGCGGCGCGATCATCACGTGTCAAAACAATCTGCTCAAGGCTGCTGAGCAATTCAAACATCGGGTCTTTTAATTCCATAGAGAACTCCTTAAAAACTCGCTATGAAGCACGTGAAAGTAGAGAGGTACGAGCCTGAAGTCAGGACTCTGAAACCGGGCCTGTTTCAGGCTGGATCCCGCAAGGGTTTATTTTTGTTATGAGAGAAACCATTACGGGACACAGCCTGCGGTGCACTGCTTTAAAGATGTCAGGTCAATGCAACAAATGCCGGGAGACTAAGTATGGATAGAGACCTGACTATTTGCCGCGCAATTTATAATTATTTTTTTAACTATGGTTTGCCGGAAAAGTTCCAGCACCTCTAACCTGCTGAGGCAGTTGAGTTTTGTGCCTTAGGTGTGGGCAAAAAAATCAAATGGTGTTTGCTATTTATGTGGATGCCATCAAGCTTTTTGCTGGCATATTCTCATTTCTGTGAGGTAATACACCTCTTCAGGTAGTGAGTGCAAAATATACGCCAATGGTTTACTTCCTGAACACATATATTCACTGTTCTTATTAAATTAAGAATAGTCCTGGTTAGGGCCTGAGGCCTGGCGCGCGGCGGCTCACAGTGCAGAGCGGGTAAATCTTTTATTCTTAACGGCGCTCTGTCGCCAGATTAATCAACAGTCATCTTAACGAAACGGCTGACGCCTCATGCCGGTGCAGTTACCCGGCAACTATCGACCTGATGCGCGGTAAAAGTGCAGCCCCGTGATAACGCACTGACGACAGGCCAGACCTATACCTGACCTCTGTAAGGAAAAGCGATGCGTGAAACAGATTTTAACGTCGGATACCCTTCTCATCGTGTACCGATGATGGGTCGTAATGCCGTCGCAACCTCTCAACCGCTGGCGGCGCAGGCGGGTTTACGGATGCTGCAACAGGGTGGAAACGCCGTGGATGCGGCTATCGCCACCGCCATCGCCTTAACCGTGCTGGAGCCAACCGGAAACGGCATCGGCAGCGATGCGTTTGCCATTGTCTGGGATGGCAGCGAGCTGCATGGGTTAAACGCCTCAGGCCGATCGCCAGCCGCGTGGCATCCCGAACGCTTTGCCGATTTTAGTGCGATGCCTGAAACCGGCTGGGAATCCGTCACTGTGCCAGGGGCCGTCTCGGCATGGGTCACACTGGCACAGCGCTTTGGCACCTTACCGCTGACCACCCTGGCACAACCGGCAATTGACTATGCGCGCGACGGTTTTCCGGTTTCACCGCTGATTGGTCAGCTGTGGCAGCGCGGCTATGACAAGCTGCGGGATCAACCTGGCTTTAGCGACTGCTTTGCGCCGCAGGGTCGTCCGCCGCGTGCTGGCGAGCTATTCCGCAACCCGGCTCAGGCCCGCACCTTGCAGGAAATCGCTGAGACTCAGGGCGAAAGCTTTTACCGCGGCGCACTGGCGCAAAAGATGACAGCCTTCGCCCGTGAGCATGGCGCGGCCCTGACGCTGGAGGATTTGAAAAACCATCGTGCCGACTGGGTTACCCTGCTGTCGCGTCCGTTTGCCGGAGGATCGGTGCAGGAGCTGCCGCCGAATGGTCAGGGCATTGCGACCTTAATTGCACTTGGCATTCTGGAAGAGTGGGAAATCAACCGCTATGCACCGGATTCGCCGCAGTGGCTGCATCTCTCCATCGAGGCGATGAAACTGGCGCTGGTTGATCTGGACCGTTATGTCACCGATGAAGATCATCTCGAATTTCCGGCGGAACACCTGCTCAGCAACGACTATATTCGCCAGCGGGCAGCGTTAATTGATCCTGACAAGGCGGGAGATTTCCGCTTTGGATCACCGCAGCAGAGCGGCACAGTGTATGTCGCCGCCGGTGATGCCAGCGGCATGATGGTCTCATTCATTCAGTCTAACTACATGGGATTTGGCTCCGGCGTGGTGGTACCCGATACCGGCATCAGCCTGCAGAACCGGGGCGCGGGCTTTTCACTCGATCCAGACCATCCCAACGTCGTGGCAGGCGGTAAGCGGCCGTTTCATACCATCATTCCAGCCTTTGCGCGGGATCAGCAGGGCCAGCCGCTGATGGCATTTGGCGTGATGGGCGGCCCGATGCAGGCGCAGGGGCACCTCCAGCTGGCGCTGCGCATTATGCTGCACCAGCAGAATCCGCAGGCCGCGATTGATGCGCCGCGCTGGCGCGTGGTGCAGGGACGCGAGGTGGTATTTGAATCAACCCTCGATCGCAATACCCTGAGCACACTGCGCCGTATGGGCCACAACGTGGTACTGGAAGATCCCCTGAGTAATTACAATTTTGGTGGCGCGCAGGCGATAGTGCGCGATCCGCAGGGCTTCTACATTGCGGCCAGTGAGAGTCGCAAAGATGGTCAGGCGGTGGTGTTTTAAGGTCGCGGCAGTGAGCGTCAGACTGCTCAGCCCCTCCTTCATCTCTGCGCGCTGAAGCCTGCGATGGCAGGGAATGCAGCACGCCCTGAGGCGCAGGCGGTCCCATTCTGTAACCGGCGTTTCAGAAAGCATCTGTTTCACAGGTGGTTTCACGTTGTGCCGTGGCTCGGGTTTGTTCTATTCTTTAGGCCATTCCTACCTGGACATCTGACAGTATCACCGACAGGAGTTGACCCTATGGCTTCAGGACTTACACGCCTTATGGCACGTGGCGGCATTATGCTCGCTGGCGCGCTGATCGTGCTGCAACTCACCGCATGCGGTGATAAAGAAGGCGAGCAGCGCAAAGCATTTATCGATTTTCTCCAGAACACTGTGATGCGCAGCGGCGAGCATCTGCCCAGCCTCAGCGAAAACCAGAAGCAGAGCTTTGGCAACTTCGCCAGCGATTACGCCATTATGTATGGCTTCTCGCAGCAGGCGAACAAAGCGGTTGAACAGGGTATGCGTCCGGTGGTGGATGAGCTTTCTGCTATTCGCGTTCCGCAGGATTATCTCAGCCGTCGTGATTCCCTGCGTCAGGCGACCAGCGCACTGGTGATCGTCACCCAGCAGATTGAAAGCGCCAAAATGCAGGCGGACAGCAGCAAAGCGACCCTGAAGCAGCCGGATGACCTGAAAAAAGTCTACGACACCGCCTATAACAAAGTGGTGGCGGTGCCCGCCAATCAGCTGATTCCTCTGCTGCCAAAACTCCAGGCGCTGAGCCAGGGTGCAGTGCAGACCGGCGATTTCCTGCAAACGCAGGGAACCCGTGTCAGCTTCAATGATGGCGGCGTGCAGTTCCCGACTCAGGATCAGGCTTCGCAATATAACGCGCTGATGAGCACTTTATCCGCCAATTCGCAGGCGCTTCCTCAGGCACAGGCTGCCGTCCAGGGTGGTCTGCAGTAAACCCGCTTTACGGGCAGGCGCTAATCGTCTGCCCGTCCCACTCTCTTTTCTCCTCCCACCCAATCACCCGCTGAATGAAGTGTGATCTGGCGCATTTTCGACCAAAAATAGTTTGTGATCTAAGTCACAGATATATAACAAATCAACGTCAAACAAGTGTGATTCACCTCACAGATAACCGGCCACCCCGTCTAAAAATCAGCCAACTGAGCCTGAGCTACGCCTTAAAGTGTGATCAAAATCACGCTAACCACCCCTGCCACCACCCTTAATCAGTGATGTAGATCACACTTACCCCGCACGCTACGCAGCGTCAAATTCGCGTGATAGAGTCCGCGTGCATACAGTAATACCACCGGCTTTGGGTCGGGGTGGCTAAACAAAAACAAGCGCGCTCTCCTATTGCAGCGCGTCTCAATAAGGGGTGGGTTTATGTCCTCATCAGTGAAGGTCAAAGTACAAAGCTTTGGTCGCTTTCTGAGTAATATGGTGATGCCAAACATCGGGGCGTTTATCGCCTGGGGTATCATCACCGCACTGTTTATTCCAACTGGCTGGATCCCTAACGAAACGCTGGCCAAACTGGTTGGCCCGATGATCACCTACCTGCTACCACTGCTGATCGGTTTCACCGGTGGGCGTCTGGTGGGCGGCGATCGCGGCGGCGTGGTCGGTGCCATTACCACCATGGGTGTGATTGTCGGTGCTGATATGCCGATGTTCCTCGGTGCGATGATTGCCGGTCCGCTGGGCGGCTGGGCAATCAAGTCGTTTGACCGGGCGATTGACGGCAAAATCAAAAGCGGCTTCGAGATGCTGGTCAACAACTTCTCGGCCGGTATTATCGGGATGATACTGGCACTGCTGGCGTTCCTGGCGATCGGTCCGCTGGTAGAAGGTCTGTCACACATTCTCGCCGCGGGCGTGAATCTGATGGTGCAGAACAACCTGCTGCCACTGACCTCGATCTTCGTCGAACCCGCGAAAATCCTGTTCCTGAACAACGCCATTAACCACGGTATCTTCTCGCCGCTCGGTATCCAGCAGGCTAGTGAAGCCGGCAAATCCATTTTCTTCCTGATCGAAGCCAACCCGGGTCCGGGTATGGGCGTGCTGATGGCCTATATGTTCTTTGGTCGTGGCAGTGCTAAACAGTCTGCGGGCGGTGCGGCAATCATCCACTTCCTTGGCGGCATCCATGAGATCTACTTCCCGTATGTGCTGATGGCTCCTCGTCTGCTGCTGGCAGTTATCCTTGGCGGTATGACCGGCGTCTTCACGCTGACTGTGCTGAATGGTGGCCTGGTCTCTCCTGCCTCACCGGGTTCAATCCTGGCGGTACTGGCAATGACGCCAAAAGGGGCCTACTTCGCGAACATCGCTGCTATCGCTGCCGCCTTCGCCGTCTCCTTCGTGGTGTCCGCTATCCTGCTGAAAACCAGCAAAGTCAAAGAAGATGACGATATCGAAGCCGCGACCCAGCGCATGCATGAGATGAAAGCGCAGTCTAAAGGCCAGAGCGGCGCGGGTGCCCCAGTCGCCAGCGATGCCATGAGCGTTGAACTGCATCACGTGCGTAAAATCATCGTCGCCTGTGATGCCGGTATGGGTTCCAGCGCGATGGGTGCAGGCGTACTGCGTAAGAAAGTGCAGGACGCCGGGCTGAGCAATGTGTCGGTGACCAATACCGCGATCAACGCCCTGCCGGGTGATGTCGATCTGGTGATTACCCACCGTGACCTGACTGAACGCGCCATCCGCCAGGCTCCGCATGCGCAGCATATCTCGCTGAACAACTTCCTCGACAGCGCGCTCTACAGCACCCTGACCGAACGTCTGGTGGCGGCTAACCGCAGCGACGTGCATCGTCAAACGGTGAATACCGCGCTCTCTGACAGCTACGATGAAGGCAACGCACACCTGTTTAAACTGGGAGCGGATAACGTTTTCCTCGGCCTGACCGCCAGTAACAAAGAGCAGGCGATTCGCTTTGCGGGTGAACAGCTGGTGAAAGGCGGTTACGTTGAGCCTGAATACGTTGAGGCGATGCTGGCGCGTGAAAAACTGACGCCGACCTATCTCGGTGAGTCGATTGCCGTGCCGCACGGTACGGTCGAAGCAAAAGATCGCGTGCTGAAAACCGGCGTGGTGTTCTGTCAGTATCCGGCAGGCGTCCTGTTCGGTGAAGAGCCGGAGGATGTGGCGCGCCTGGTGATTGGTATTGCTGCCCGTAACAACGAGCACATCCAGGTGATCACCAGCCTGACCAATGCGCTGGATGATGACAGCGTGATTGAGAAGCTGGCGAACACCACCAGCGTGCAGGAAGTGCTGGATCTGCTGTCAGGTAAGCCTGCAATCGCGTAATTTATAGCAATTATTTTCCCTGGGGCGGTCATGCCCGTCCCGATTTCCTGGGGCGGGTTTGCCCGCCCCATCGTCATTTGATATGGGTCAAAAATTATGAAAGCGTTACATTTCGGAGCAGGAAACATTGGTCGCGGCTTTATCGGCAAGTTACTGGCTGATGCAGGTATCGAACTGGTTTTTGCTGATGTGAATCAGACGGTGCTGGATGCACTGAACGCGCGTCATGAGTATCCCGTTCATGTAGTTGGCGAGCAGGCCAAAACAGAAACCGTTAAAGGCGTCAGTGCGGTAAACAGCACCAGCGATGAGATCATCACCCTGGTTTCTGAAGTCGATCTCGTTAGCACCGCCGTGGGCCCGCAGATTCTGGAGCGTATTGCCGGCAGTGTGGCTAAAGGGCTGGCAAAACGCAGCGACAACGGCAATACCCGCCCGCTAAATATTATCGCCTGTGAGAATATGGTGCGCGGCACCAGCCAGCTGAAACAGCATGTGCTGAAGGCGCTGCCGGAGCAGTATCACGCCTGGCTGGAGCAGCATGTCGGCTTTGTGGATTCCGCTGTCGATCGCATCGTGCCACCGTCTGAAGCGGGCAGCACCGATCCGCTGGAAGTGACCGTTGAAACCTTCAGCGAATGGATCGTCGATAAAACTCAGTTTAAAGGCGACCTGCCTGCGATTCCGGGTATGGAACTGACCGATAACCTGATGGCATTTGTTGAGCGTAAACTCTTTACCCTGAACACCGGTCACGCGATTACCGCCTATCTTGGCCAGCTGGCCGGTCACCAGACCATTCGTGACGCCATCCTCGATGAAAAAATCCGGGCCGTGGTAAAAGGGGCGATGGAAGAGAGCGGCGCGGTGCTGATTAAGCGCTACGGTTTTGAGGCGGATAAACATGCGGCCTACATCCAGAAAATACTGGGCCGTTTTGAGAACCCTTATCTGAAAGATGATGTTGAGCGTGTGGGTCGTCAGCCGCTGCGTAAACTCAGCGCGGGCGATCGCCTGATCAAGCCGACGCTGGGCACGCTGGAGTATGGTTTACCGCACGCCAGCCTGGTACAGGGCATTGCCGCCGCGATGCACTATCGCAGCGACCAGGACCCACAGGCGCAGGAGCTGGCCACGCTGCTGGCAGAAAAAGGCCCACAGGCGACGCTGGCTGAGGTTTCAGGGCTGGATGCTGACAGCGAAGTGGTGGCTTCGGTGGTGAGCGCCTGGCACGCTATGGCATAATGCGCGCGTGTTAGTGACGCAAGCCGGGCGCAGTTCGCCTGCGCCCAACGGCGGTATTGAACCCATGCAGGCAATAATGGAAGAGAAGCAGGCTTTTGAAAACCGGGTGCTTGAGCGCCTGAACGCCGGTCGTTCGGTGAGAAGCTTTCTGATCGCCGCCGTTGAGCTATTGGCTGAAGCCGTCAATCTGCTGGTGCTGCAGGTGTTCCGTAAAGATGACTACGCGGTGAAATATGCCGTAGAACCGCTGCTGCTGGGCGATGGTCCTTTGGGTGAACTCTCGGTTCGTCTGAAGCTGATTTACGGTCTTGGCGTTATCAGCCGCCACGAATATGAAGATGGTGAACTGCTGCTGGCGCTGCGCGAAGAGCTGAATCACGACAGCGGTGATTATCGTTTTACCGACGATGAGATCCTTGGCCCGTTTGGTGAACTGCACTGCGTCACCGCCTGGCCGCCCGCGCCGGTGTTTCACACCGAAGATGCAGAGCTGCGCAGCATGCAGCAGCAGCGCTATCTGCAGATGGTGCGATCCACCATGGTCCTGTCGCTAACCGAGCTGATCGCCCGCATCAGTATGAAGCAGGCGTTTAAAAAGTCCGGCAGCTAATCCTGTCAGGCGCCATCACGGCGCCTTTTTCGTCTTAACCTGAGCGGGAATATGCGCCAGATTTGGTGTATCCTTGGCCTGTTTTCCTCAACGAGTTGTTGTCATGAAAGAGCAAGAAAAGAACGAAATCAAACTTCTCAGCGATAAGCTGGACGCATTGAACCGCAAAGAGCCGCAGTTACTGGAATCGGGTGATGTCGAGAAACTGGGCGCGTTGCTGAAAGAGAAAGAAGCGCTGGTCATTGAGATTGAGCGTCTGCGCGGTCAGCGGGTTGAAAAACTCAGTGCCGAGGCGCAGAAGCTGCAAAAAATGGGCTTCAGCCGCGAAATTACCAAGAAAGAGCAGGCAAATCTGGGCGCGCTGAAGAAAAGCGTGCGCGGCCTGGTCGTGGTGCATCCAATGACCGCGCTGGGACGTGAGATGGGGCTGACAGCAATGACCGGCTTCGCCAAAACCGCATTCTGACGGGTCGATCAGGCAGCAGCCTGATCGACATCGGCTTTGCGTTCGCCGGCGGCAGCATAGACCTGCTCCGCCAGCGCATCCAGCAGTTCATAGCGGCGACGATATTCAGCCCGCTTCTTACTGGCAATCTCCTCCAGCGTTTTGCGCGGCAGGCTCAGCGGCAGGATAAACATCCCATCCCTGCGCGCCTCGCCACTCAGCGACAACCAGAACTCACTGTAGCTGGCAAAGAACTTATCCCCTTTGCTGTGGCGATAACGCAGGCTGCGGAAGACATGAGTCTCATCGCCTACCGCCAGAATATTCTCCACACCGCACTGCTTCGCCACAATAAATACCGCTTCCATTAACAGGCGTTTCGGAAAGAGACCCTGCGCCGCTTTGGTCGCCTCGCGGATCACCTCATTATTGATATGTTTTCGCGGGCCCTGTAACCCGCCAATTAATAATGTGCGCTGGTTATTTTCATTGAGAATTGAAAATGAAAGTGAAGCAATAATTTCGTCGTTATAACGTAATACCAGCGTCACTTCCCCTTCCCGATCGAAATAACCGGAACTGCAGGAAAGTAAAAAGGATTCGCCATTTTTACCGGTCAGCGTAGCCAGCGGATTATCCGTAGCGCTTTGCAGCAGCTGACGCAGCGCAGGGTTTTCCAGATTATTCATCAGACTGTAATGATCAAGTATCGCCTGCGCGCGCGCAGCAATGCTCAACCCTGAGCGCAGATAGGGCCGGTGCAGCTTGGCTGGCAGCAATCCCTGAGTACTCATCAACAGAGGGAGTTGCGGTAAATGCGACAGCTCATCCAGATAACGCAGCGTAGTCAGCGGTGATATTAAGGTTCTTAACACAAATTTCAGCCGGAAACGTTTACTTATCCAGAGTTTATTCGGAACGTATTTTCCGCTAATTAACTGAAAAAAAAGCGATGCAGAAGAATCGGTCGTAGTTTCATGAGTAGTTATAATTGACATAGTCATCGACACACAGTGAGCAGGAATGTCACTGAGCATAAGACAACGAGTATCAACGGCGTGTTAATGTGGCAGAAGGTTAAAAGCGCGGCGGTTAAAAAGCGAGATCCGTTTATTTTTGGTTTAATCTGGGACGACAGAATTTAAAGATAAAAAAAACCGGCGAAATAAATTCCACCGGTTTATCGTTATCACGTTAACACTGGGTTAACTTACTGGGCAGCTGCGAAGCGGGCTGCTGCTTCGTCCCAGTTGACCACGTTCCAGAATGCTTTGATGTAATCAGGACGTTTGTTCTGATACTTCAGGTAGTAGGCGTGTTCCCACACGTCCAGACCGATGATTGGGAAGCCAGAAACGCCAGCAACCGCTTCACCCATCAGCGGGTTGTCCTGGTTTGCGGTAGATACCACAGCCAGTTTGTCGCCTTTTTTAACCAGCCACGCCCAGCCTGAGCCGAAACGGGTCGCAGCCGCTTTCTCGAACTCTTCCTGGAATTTTTCCACGCTACCGAAATCTTTCTCGATAGCCGCTTTCAGGTCGCCCTGCAGCGTGGTGCCGGTTTTCAGGCCTTTCCAGAACAGGCTGTGGTTAGCGTGGCCGCCTGCGTTATTACGCAGTGGGCCTTTTTTGTCTGCTGGCAGCTGATCCAGTTTGGTGATCAGCTCTTCTACCGGCAGATTGGCAAATTCAGTGCCTTCCAGCGCCGCGTTAGCGTTGTTCACGTAGGTCTGGTGATGTTTGGTGTGATGGATTTCCATCGTCTGCTTGTCGAAATGCGGTTCCAGTGCGTCGTATGCGTAAGGCAGGGATGGCAGTGAATAACTCATGTTCTTCCTCTCCATTTAGTTTGAGCAGCACGACGAATTCGGGACGTGCCGCGTAAGCAGTCGAATCATTATAGTTAAATTCATGTAGCGTAAAAGGGTAATCAATGCCCTATTAACCATAAGGATTTGAGAAATCTGGCAAAAGCAACCCGTTGTTTTTACAGCATGCTGCTGCTGACTCCGCCTTTTCAGCTTTATCAGACAGGGAGAGCGAAGCACTCTGCCAGCACCACCAGCAGGCACTCATCCCGCCCGAACGCCGCATCTGCCCTGCCCTGCGCGTTACCTGCCCAGTTCGCGCAGCCCGCTGTCGAGCGCGCCGACCAGCCAGTCGATATCCCCTTCCTGGAACGCCAGTGGCGGACGCAGTTTCAGCACATTCCCATACGGGCCGGCGACCGAGGTCAGCACGCGATGTTCACGCAGCTTCTCGATTAAATCCAGCGCCAGCGTTTTGTCCGGCGTTTTGCTGTGACGATCGGTGACCAGCTCAAAACCGATAAACAGTCCGGCACCGCGCACATCCCCCACGCACTCATAGCGATCCATCAGGGTTCGTAGCTCCGCCAGCAGCTTCGCGCCGACCACGCGGCTGTGTTCCTGTAACCCCTCTTCGGTGATCACTTTCAGTACCGCCTGCGCCGCCGCCATCGCGACCGGATTACCACCAAAGGTATTGAAGTAGGGAATTGAGTCGCTGAAGGCGGCCAGCACTTCACTTTTTGCCAGCAGGCCGGAAACCGGAATGCCGTTGCCCATTGGCTTGCCGGTGGTAATGATGTCAGGCACCACATCGTGGCGGCCAAAGCCCCAGAACGCGTCGCCGGTACGGCCAAAACCAGGCTGCACTTCATCGGCAATAAAGATGCCGCCGTTGGCATGCACCACCTCGACCGCTTTTTTCAGGAAGCCGCGCGGATCGGGCAACACGCCGTCCGAGGAGAAGATTGAGTCCGCCAGGAAGCCAGCAAATTTAATGCCGTGCGCCGCCATATCATCAATCTGCTGCTGAATCTGGCCAGCGAACCAGTCGCCCAGGTCAGGCGCGTCCACACGATACGCATCCGGTGGCATCACCAGCCGCGTGGTGGGCGCCAGCGGCTGTCCACTGCCCAGCGCCGGAGAAGCGCCGGATGTCAGCTCACTGGTGCCGTGATAGGCCTCTTTACTGACAATAATCCCGCTGCCGCCGCTAAAGGCGCGCGCCACGCGAATCGCCAGGTCGTTAGCTTCCGATCCGGTGCACATATACATCGCGCGATCGATCGCCTCAGGCGTGGTCGCCAGCAGCGCTTCGCTGTAGTCCAGAATATTTTCATGCAGGTAACGGGTGTGGGTATTCAGCATTTTCATCTGCTGCGTCACCGCCTCAGTCACGGCCGGATGGCAGTGCCCGATGCTCGCCACGTTGTTGTAGACGTCGAGATATTTATCGCCCGCCGCATCCCACAGATATTGCCCTTCACCCCGCACCAGATGCACCGGTTTGCGATAGAACAGGCGATAAGATTCGCCAAGCACTTTGCTGCGTTTATCGGTCAGTTTGCGCGTATCGCTGTCGAGCGCATCGGCATGTTCGGCACGGAAACTGTTGGTATCCATAATGGTGGAACGCGTGGCCATAATGACTCCCGTTACAAGGATGAAGGAGGAAGAGCTGACGCCTTTATCATGCCTGCCTGAATCTAAAATGCAACAAAATACACAAATGCAATAAAATACACATGACGCAGGCAGATCGCCACGCTAAGCTTGCTCCCTGATTCAGACGGAATCTTTCGCTTCACTGGCGTATCATCCGTGATCTTCGCGCTTTAAAAGGAAACCTCTATGCTGCAGGAAACGCGCCTTCATCGCATCCGTGCCTTACTGACCCGGCTTAACCAGGTGAGTACCGAGCGCATTATCAGGGAGCTGGGGGTCTCACGCGAAACCGCGCGCCGCGATATCATTGAGCTGGAAGCGCTGGGTCTGGCGCGCCGCGTTCACGGCGGGCTGGTGGCGATTGAAACGCGGGCTGAACCGCCGCTGACGGAACGCCGCAGTACCCAGACCCGGGAGAAGCGCGCCATCGCCCGCGCCGCTGCGCAGTTGCTGCAGCCCGGACAGACGCTGTTTCTGGATGCGGGCAGCACCACCACGCTGCTGGCAGAGGAGTTGCACGCCCTTTCCGGCCTGACGATTGTGACCAACAGCCTGCAGGCCGCGCTGGCGCTGAGCGCCGGAGAAGAAGATCAGCCGCTGAATAATCAGATTATTTTGCTGGGCGGGATAATGTCGGCGGGTGCGCAACAGACGCGTGGCGAAATCACTGTAGGTGAGATTATCCGCTATCGCGCCGATGTGGCGCTGCTGTCACCGGTCGGCATTGAGGCGGGTTGCGGTGCCAGCAGTTTTCATCCGCACGAAGCGGCCATCGCCAGGGCGATGGTGCAGCAATCCACTTCCTGCTATCTGCTGGCCGATCACACCAAACTGGGGGTAGTCAGCCGCACGGTTTACGCGCCGTCACCGGCGATCAACCTGCTGATTACGGATAGTGGCGGCGACAACAGTGCCGCCCTTGAGGCGTTGCAGCAGACGCTGCCAGAGGTGATGGTGGTTTAACGCAGCCGCTGAGGATGGCTGTAAACCGTAGCGCGTCCAGGTTTACTGAACCCGACCAGCGTCAGATTGCAGCGCTCAGCCACCTCAACCGCCAGGCGGGTCGCTGCCGAGACTGCGAACAGGATCTCAACCCCGCACATGGCGGACTTCTGCACCATTTCATAGCTGGCGCGGCTGGAGACCAGCACCGCGCCTGGCCCCCACTCAGCCTGGCTGCGATAGCCCAGCAGCTTATCCAGTGCCACATGGCGACCCACATCTTCACAGCCACCGGCCAGCTGACCATCAGGCTGGATCCACGCGGCAGCATGGGTGCAGCCGGTTTTCTGTCCGACCGGCTGATACGCTTTCAGCTGGCCCAGCGCCCGATCCAGCTGATCCAGCGCAAAGGTCTGGGTAAACGGCAGCGGAGAGAGCGGCTTGCCAATCTGGTCCAGCTGTTCAACGCCACACACGCCGCAGCCGGTACGGCCTGCCAGCGCACGACGCTGCTCTTTCAGCGCCATAAAACGGCGGCTGGAAAGCTCAATCTGAACCTCAATGCCGTGACAGCCCGGCACGATGTCCATGCCGAAAATGTCGCCTGGCGCGTCGATAATGCCCTCTGACAGCGAAAAACCCAGCGCAAACGCCTCCAGATCTTTGGGCGTGGTCATCATCACCACGTGAGAGATGCCGTTGTAAACCAGCGCCACCGGCACCTCGTCCGCCAGCCAGTCAGACTCTGCTGCGGTCAAATCGGCACGCTGCCATACCTGCGTTCTGCTGACGCCGGCCTCAATTGTTAAATCTTCGCCTGAGTCAGGCTGGATAGCTTTCAAAAAGTACGACCTGTTGTTAATAAATAATGAAATGCGACAGTCAGTGCGGCTGCACAGCGGTGATCAGACGCAGACTAATTTTGCCTTCTGGCCCGGTGCGGCGCAAATAAACAGCGGGGCAATTCATGCGGTTTTCTCACCGGGAAAGGCGCAGCCACGCCTGCTGGCGGGCAGAATGAGAATGGGTATCTTTCAGGCTTTAACATCGGTAAGCATAAAACAACAGTAATTATCTGCCGCTACGGGAAATCTGCTTGCGCCGGGGATTGGTTGCCGAGGATTTTTAACAAAATTTAGAAAAAGAATTACTAATGACTAACCTGTTGACCCTGGTCAACTTACAGGCAGATAGGGCTGCTATTTTGCAAGGCTTCGCAATGGAGCCAATAAAGAAGAACGATAAAATGCAAATTAACAGACGGAGTTTTTTCAAAATCTGTGCTGGCGGGTTGGCGGGCACCAGCGCGGCGTTACTCGGTTTTGCCCCCACCACAGCCTTAGCCAGCGTCAGAGAGTTCAAACTCATTCGCGCCAGAGAGACGCGTAATAACTGCACCTACTGCTCAGTCGGCTGCGGCATGCTGATTTACAGCCTGGGTGATGGCGCTAAAAATGCCCGCGCCTCGATTTACCATATTGAAGGCGATCCTGACCATCCTGTCAGTCGTGGATCGCTCTGTCCCAAAGGCGCGGGCGTGCTCGACTTTATTCACAGTGAACAGCGCCTGAAATACCCGGAATACCGCGCGCCAGGCTCGGATAAATGGCAGCGCATCAGCTGGGATGAGGCATTTGACCGCATAGCCCGCCTGATGAAGCAGGATCGCGATGCCAATTTCCAGGCCACCAATGCCGCTGGCGTCACGGTAAACCGCTGGCCGACTACCGCCATGCTCTGCTCTTCCGCCGCCAGTAATGAAACCGGCCTGCTCGATCAGAAATTTGCCCGCTCGCTGGGTATTCTGGCGCTGGAAAATCAGGCGCGCCTGTGTCACGGCCCGACCGTGGCCGCGCTGGCCCCCAGCTTTGGTCGTGGTGCAATGACCAATAACTGGAACGACATCAAAAACGCCAATGTGGTGATGATCATGGGCGGCAACCCCGCCGAGGCGCATCCGGTTGGCTTTAAATGGGTGATTGAAGCCAAAACTCATAACAATGCGCAGGTCATCGTGGTCGATCCACGCTTTAACCGCTCTGCGGCGGTCGCCGATCTCTACGCGCCACTGCGTGCCGGCAGCGATGTGGTTTTCCTGATGGGGGTGATCAACTATCTGCTGCAACACAATCAGATTCAGCAGGAGTATGTTCGCGCCTTCACCAATGCCGCACTGATTGTCAGCGAAGGCTTCAGCTTCAGCGACGGGTTGTTCAGCGGTTACAATGCTGAAACCCGTCAGTACGATCGTCAGAGCTGGCACTATGAGCTGGATGAAAACGGCCATGCGAAACGCGATGAGAGCTTCACTCACCCACGCTGCGTGCTGAATCTGCTGAAAACCCATGCCAGCCGTTACACCCCGGAAATGGTGACGCGCCTGTGCGGGACCTCGCAGGAATCCTTTATTGCGGTGTGCAGGCAGCTGGCCTCCACCTGTGTGCCGAATCGCACCGCGACTATTCTCTATGCGCTGGGCTGGACTCACCACACCAACGGTTCGCAGATTATCCGCACGGCGGCGATGATTCAGCTGCTGCTGGGTAATATCGGGATGCCAGGCGGCGGTATTAACGCGCTGCGCGGCCACTCCAACGTGCAGGGCTACACCGATCTCGGCCTGCTGGCGCAGAGTCTGCCGGGCTATCTGCCATTGCCCTCAGAGAAAATGACCACCCTGGCAACCTACCTGCAGCAGGCCACGCCGGTTGCGACACTGCCGGATCAGGTCAACTACTGGCAGAACACCGACAAATTTTTCGTCAGCCTGATGAAGAGTTTCTATGGCGATAAAGCCACCGCAGAAAACCAGTGGGGCTACGACTGGCTGCCGAAGTGGGATAAGAGCTACGACTGCATGGCGCAGGCGGAGATGATGGAACAGGGCGCGCTCAATGGTTGCCTGATTCAGGGCTTCAACCTGCTGGCCGCCTTCCCGGACAAAAATAAAGCGGTCCGGGCACTGTCCCGCCTCAAATATATGGTGGTGATCGATCCGCTTCGCACCGAAACCGCCAGCTTCTGGCAGCATCACGACGAGTTCAACGATGTCGATCCGTCGAAAATCCAGACCGAAGTATTCCGTCTGCCCTCTTCCTGCTTCGCTGAAGAGTCGGGATCGGTGGCGAACTCGTCGCGCTGGCTGCAGTGGCACTGGGCGGCCGCGGAGCCGCCCGCTGAAGCGCTGCACGACGGTAAAATCCTCGGCAATCTGTTCATGCGTCTGCGCGCGCTCTATCGCCTGGAAGGCGGAGCAAACCCTGAACCGCTGATGGCAATGCGCTGGGACTACCGCGATCCGTCTAATCCTGAGCCGGAAGAGGTGGCGCAGGAGAACAACGGTCAGGCGCTTGCCGACATTTACGACGCCAGCGGCAAGCTGTTGCTGAAAAAAGGCCAGCAGCTCAACGGCTTCTCAGAGCTGCGTAACGACGGCACCACCGCCAGCGCCTGCTGGATCTACAGCGGCAGCTGGACGCCGGAAGGCAACCAGATGGCACGACGCGACAACGCCGACCCATCGGGGCTGGGCGCGGTCTCCGGTTGGGCCTGGGCGTGGCCGGCTAACCGCCGCATTCTCTACAACCGCGCCTCCGCGGATGCGCAGGGTAAAGCCTGGGATCCGAATCGCCGCCTGATTGAGTGGGATGGCACTCGCTGGCACGGCATCGACGTGCCGGATTATCCGGTAACGCTGTCGCCGCAGCAGCAGGCCGGTCCGTTTATCATGCAGCCCGATGGTCTTGGCCATCTGTTTGCGCTCGATAAGATGGCCGACGGCCCCTTCCCGGAACATTACGAACCGATGGAAAGCCCGCTCGCCAACAATCCTATGAATCCGCAGCAGCGTCATAGTCCGGTCGTTCGACTGTTCAGCAGCGACGCCGCGCAACTGGGCGAGGCCGCTGACTATCCCTGCGTCGCCACCACCTATTCCATCACCGAACTGTTCCGGCACTGGACCAAACATGCCCTGCTGAACGCGATTGCGCAGCCGGAGCAGTTTGTTGAAATCGGCACCGAACTGGCAGAGGAGAAAGGCATCAAGGCCGGAGACAGCGTCAAAGTCTCGTCGCGCCGAGGCTATATCAAAGCCAAAGCGGTGGTAACACGTCGTCTGCAGCGTCTGATGATTGACGGCAAGCCGGTTGATACCGTGGGTATTCCCTGTCACTGGGGCTTTGAAGGCACCACGCGCAAAGGCTTCCTCGCCAATACGCTGACGCCGTCGGTTGGCGATGCCAACTCGCAGACCCCGGAATACAAGGGATTTTTAGTAAAAGTGGAAAAAGCGTAACGGTAGATGACAATGGCTTATCAATCACAAGATATTATCCGTCGCTCAGCGACCAACGGCTTCACCCCACCGCCACAGGCGCGCGATCACCAGCGTGAAGTCGCGAAGCTCATTGACGTCACCACCTGTATTGGCTGCAAAGGCTGTCAGGTCGCCTGCTCCGAATGGAACGACATCCGCGATGAAGTCGGTCATAACATCGGGGTCTATGACAACCCTACCGATTTGACCGCCAAATCCTGGACGGTGATGCGCTTCTCGGAAGTTGAAGAGAACGGCAAGCTGGCCTGGCTGATTCGCAAAGATGGCTGCATGCACTGCGCCGATCCCGGCTGCCTGAAAGCCTGTCCGTCGGCAGGTGCCATTATTCAGTACGCCAACGGCATCGTCGATTTCCAGTCTGAGCAGTGTATCGGCTGCGGCTACTGCATTGCGGGTTGCCCGTTCAACGTGCCGCGGCTCAACAAAGAGGATAACCGCGCCTACAAATGCACCCTGTGCGTGGATCGCGTCAGCGTCGGCCAGGAGCCTGCCTGTGTGAAGACCTGTCCGACCGGCGCCATTCATTTCGGCAGCAAAAGTGACATGCTGACGCTGGCGGAGGAACGTGTAGCGGAGCTGAAGTCGCGCGGGTTTGCGCAGGCTGGCCTCTACAACCCGGAAGGCGTGGGCGGCACCCACGTGATGTATGTGCTGCATCATGCCGACAAGCCTCAGCTCTATCACGGGCTGCCTGCTAACCCGGGCATCAGCCCGACGGTGACCTTCTGGAAGGGGATCTGGAAACCGCTGGCGGCGGTGGGTTTTGCCGCTACGTTCGCCGCCTCTATTTTTCACTATGTTGGCGTTGGCCCGAATCGCGTCACTGAAGAGCACGACGACAACGACGATCACCCTGAGGAGCGCAAATAATGAAAAAGCCCGATCATCTGGTGCGTTACCGCGCACCCGAACGCATCAATCACTGGATTGTCGCGATTTGCTTTGTCATGGCCGCGTTAAGCGGATTAGGGTTTTTCTTTCCGTCGTTCAACTGGCTGATGCAGATATTTGGCACACCACAGCTGGCGCGTATTCTGCATCCTTTTGTCGGCGTGGTGATGTTCGTTGCTTTTATGCTGATGTTTTTGCGTTACTGGAAACACAACCTGATTAATCGCGATGACCTTTACTGGGCCAGAAACATTCACCGGATTGCGCTGAATGAAGAGGTGGGTGATACCGGTAAATATAACTTTGGTCAGAAGTGTGTGTTCTGGGCTGCTATTATCAGCTTAGTGTTGCTGCTTGCCAGTGGCATCGTGATCTGGCGACCTTACTTTGCCGATGCCTTCGCCATTCCGCTGATTCGTCTGGCGTTGGTGGTACATTCGGTGTCAGCGGTGGCGCTAATCATCGTCATTATGGTGCACATTTATGCTGCGTTGTGGGTCAAAGGCACACTGACCGCGATGGTGGAAGGCTGGGTCAGCGCCGAATGGGCCAGGCAGCACCATCCTCGCTGGTATCGCGAGCAGCGTAATCCGCCAATAAAACAGGAAAAACGCCCCTGATGAGTATTCGCATAATCCCGCAAGATCAGCTGGAGAAAGGCGAAAAGACAACGGCGGAGATGATTCCGCCGTTACTTTTTCCACGGCTGAAAAATTTATACAGCCGTCGTGCTGCGCGACTGCGTGACCTGGCGGCGAAAAACCCACTCGGCGACTACCTGCGCTTTGCGGCGGTGATCGCTGAAGCGCAGGAGATTGTGCTGTATGACCATCCGCTGCACATCGACCTGCATGCCCGCCTGACGCAGAGCGCCAGCGAGGGCAAGCCGCCGCTGAATATTCATACCCTGCCGCGCGATCCCCACTGGCAGCGACTGCTGCATTCACTGATTGCCGAGCTGAAACCAGAGATGAGCGGTCAGGCACTGGCGGTGCTGGAGAATCTGGAGAAGGCGTCCGCCACCGAGCTGGAAACGCTGGCCAGCGCGCTCTTTACCGGCGAGTATGCGCTGGTCAGCAGCGACAAAGCACCCTTTATCTGGGCGGCGCTTTCGCTCTACTGGGCGCAGATGGCGGCCCTGATCCCAGGCAAAGCACGCGCTGAGATGGGTGATCAGCGTCAGTTCTGTCCGGTCTGCGCCAGTATGCCGGTCGCCAGCGTGGTGCATATGGGCAGTCATGAAGGCGCGCGCTATCTGCACTGTAATCTGTGCGAAAGTGAATGGCATGTGGTGCGCAGCAAATGTACCCAGTGCGAACAGTCCCGTGATCTGCATTACTGGTCGATCGACAGCGAACGGGCGGCGGTGAAAGCAGAGAGCTGTGGCGACTGCGGCACTTACCTGAAGATGCTCTATCAGGAGAAAGATCCGGCCATTGAACCGGTGGCAGATGACCTGGCATCGCTGATACTGGATGCCAAAATGGAGCAGGAAGGCTTCGCACGCAGCAGTCTCAATCCCTTTATGTTTCCTGGCGAATAGTCACTGACTCTGGAGAACCCGATGAAACTGATTGGCAGCTATACCAGCCCGTTTGTGCGTAAGATTTCGATTATCATGCTGGAAAAAGGCATTACTTTTGAATTCGTTAACGCATCGCCTTACAGCGATGACAGCCACGTGCCGCACTACAATCCGCTGGGCAAAGTTCCGGCGCTGGTCGCTGACGATAAGCAAATCTGGTTCGATTCCAGCATCATTGCGGAGTTTCTGGAACTGCGTGGCGTGGAGCCTGCTCTGCTGCCTGCCGATCCGCTTGAATCGCTTAACATCCGTCAGCTGGAGAAGCTGGCGGATGGCGTCAGCGATGCCGCGCTGGTGATCGTGCGCGAGCAGATGCGTCCGGGGGATTTGCAGTCGGAAGAGGTGCTGCTGCGCAATCGTGAAAAGATTCAGCGCAGCCTCGACATGCTGGAAGCGAAGGCGGCAGAGGGGAAATGGCTTAACAACGGCCAGCTCAATCTGGCGGATATCGCCACCGGTTGCATGATCGGCTACCTCAATTTCCGCCGCGTAGTGCCGAACTGGTGTGTTGAACGACCGGCGCTGGTGAAGCTGGCGGAAACGCTGTTTCAGCGCGAGAGCTTTGCGCGGACGACGCCGCCTGCGGCGTGATGGGTCAGGCGAAATAACTATCAAAGCGCCCCGGGCAGGCATGGAAGCGACATTTTGTTACGCTGCACAGGAAAAATATAATCGGCCTGCTGGTCTGACAACTCAGTCAATTTCGTCTCCAGACAGGTCATTTTCATAATCCTGCCCGCCATGCCATATGCCTAAAACACTCACTGTTTTCTCAGACAGCATGAAAGCAATTATTGTCCGTCTGCGGTAATTGGTGATTCTCAGTCCTGGCAGAAGATCATCACGACAGTTCCCTCTATGTGGGAACTGTGCAAGAGACTCACAATAATCGATGACGTTTTCCGTAAAGTTTAAAGCGGTATAGGGTGTCGCTGCTTGCGCGATATAACGGTAAAGTTCTGCCAGTTGTTCCTGCGCCTCTGGTGCGAACACCACCCTGTAAACCATTACTCCTCCCCGGTTGCCTTCCTGTGTTCCGCTTTTAGTCTGTTCCTGAGGTCGTTAGCGCTCAGGCTTTGTGTTTCGCCACTTTGAAGCGCTTCCCATGCGGGCACTACCTTTTCATGCAGCCATTGCTCCACGGCATGATCCCGTGCCATCAGCGCACGTAATCCTTCACGGATCACTTCGCTTTCCGATGCATATTCGCCGCTGGCAACACGTGCCTTAACCTGTGCTGCCATTTCATTGGGCAGCGTGATACTCATCTGCTGTGTTGTTCTCATGGGTAACCTCTTTCTTCTGCCTGATAGGATTTAATCATACTCACCTTTCTGGCAGCTGTCAGTTTCATACTCTGTTGAGTCGCTCTCTCCTGAGAATTGGGGACTTACAGATGTCGTCGAGGGTATCCGGTTTTCAACAGCGCGATAGCACATCTTATCAGCGGTTCAGGCACTGTCATTATCGGACAGGGTAAAAACCATACAGATTATAATGTGCATAACCTGGACTTAAAGATTGAATAGCTGGCTGTTTAAAGGAACTGAAGAGGGGTTCAGGAATAGAAAAATCACACAAAACCCGCCGAAAAAACAATCCGTTTGTTCAGAGACGCCTCGCAGTTTATTACCTGGCTTTTTGGGGATTAAAGATTATTGTTTTCAGGCAAATTTTTACCCAGCTGCATACCCCATCGCATGCACAATCAGGTTCGCTTCAGTATTCACCACATCTTTGCCGTCAGCCCCTTTCGTGATAGTCAGCGTATGTATCTGCTCTGCAAGATATGGTGCCGCTGCGGCGTGAGAGCTTTCTAAGCCAGCCCACTTAAGAAGGACAATGGTGTATGGCACGGCAGGACGATTTATCTGCTGGTCAGCAGCAGAGCTGATCAGAGGAGGCGATACAGCAGTCGGGAGCATGATAACCGTGCGTACGAACAGGTTCTTTCAACTCGTTCACCGATACGGATTCCTGAAATTTCATCTCACGCTTGCCCAATAAATTCCTTCGGATTATCTCTTTAAAAATACGCTCAGGGATATTCTCAGCATCGGATGTTTTATCATCATGAACAATGATGTGGCTTGCGTTTTCATAGCCTGGCGCCCACATATTATTATTAGGCGCATTTTTGTAAACGGCGATAAGAGGTTTTTTCCACGCAGCAGAGATATGTACAATTGATGTATCTGGCGTTATCACCATATCCGATTCTTTAATTAATGCCATCACATGATGCAAAGTATAAAAGGGATTTTTCACAACATTTCCAGGAAGCGGCACCGCTATTTCATTACGATGATCCAGGGTGATGATTTTCACCTCTCTGCTGTTATTATTAATCATATTAATAATTTCCAGCAATTGCTGTTGTGAGAAGTTCCTTTCCGGCGTGCCAGCAAAAGCATTAATAACAATTTTTTTCTTACTTTTCCAGGGACTAAGAAAGTGCCTCACCTCATCAAGCACAACATCAGGAAAATGAAGACTGTAAGTGAAATTGCCTGTCGCTTTAACGCCAATGCTTTTACTTATCAAAGAAAGTAACTCTGTAACATGCTGCTTTTCATTTTTATAGGGAACCGAAACTGTGTAATGGCTGATGTCAGATTGCTTATTTAGGCCAATAACGAATCTGGCATTGATATCCCGAAATAACTTCATTCGATGCACCGGCGTTTCGGATAAGCAAGGATCGATAATCAGATCATACTTATTTCTATTTAGCATTTTCATCGTTGCTTGTGAAACGGTATGATAAAAAGACTTCAGGTAATGGTTATAACTGCAATTTCCTGCCTTATAAATATGCCTGATAAAAGGGCTGTATTTTATTATGTCGTAACAGGCTTCAGTTACCAGCAAATCTACTGCATAGCCAGCCTGATGAAGTGACCTGATGAGTGGCATCGAAACGATGATATCACCCACTTTTCCTTCATTGCGAACAAGCAGTACAGTTTTCACGGAGTCAGGTTCAAAGGAGACTTTTTTCCGTTTATCCCACAGAAGCTTTGCAATAGAGATTCTTGCCTCGAGTTTCACCTCTTTAAGATAGTAGTTTTTTCTTCGATTCCATTCGCGTATTTTTTTGAATGGTCCCTTTGATACGGTGATCCTCACATCCTTATTCATTTCACACTTCCTGCTTCCTGATAAGATCTTTTATTTGATACAAAAATCACTTAAATCAATCGTCTTTTATTTATATTAACCTTTTAATAATCATGTGATTCTACAACATCCTGAAACGCTTACGCTATACAATAATATTTAATCGTTCTGCAGGATCATCATTCAATTAACATCACTGATTGGATTTTTGCTAAAAACACCCAGCCATTATCGTTCCCATTAACCTTACTGCATCATGCGCCGTGATATGACAACTCAGGTTGCTAAATATAAGTTACTCACTGAAATTTCACTAATGGCAAGCTCTGATAAATAACCCACTCAAAGGTAATCATTGAATAGAATCAGCTATTTTTAACATTACTTCCCGAATACTTATTACGGACATAGCGCCAGGGTAAACGCTTTCAGAGGTAATGGCGAGTTGATTATTGACGGGAAAGCCTGTTTTTTAAGTGGGCCGTTCAACCTGATCCACTTTGGGGTCTCGGGGCGAAGCCCAGACCAGGTTATTTTGTCATTACCGCCACGGCATGGCGGTAATGACAAAAAATTTCCTGTCCCTCACTTTACCTACGATTGAAGATACCAGTTGGTCGATATCGGTATGGTGAATAGATGATGGATGGCGACTGGATCATCGAGTCCGATATTACCGACGCTGAACAACAGGAGGCCACCGCTGCACCCGGCGCACGTCGGTCATGGCGGCGGGAGGATGGGGTTTTTAGGGCGTAAAAGCACAAATCTCGGCCAACTGGCCGGGATTTTTGTACTAATTCCATTCCACATTAAAATCAGCTAACTGATTATCTAGGAACTGTCTTTTCTCAAACCAATAATCAAAAACCTCAGCCTCTCCGCTACTTAAAATTAGGTAGAACCCTCCTGTTTCACCCTCTGTATCATCGACAATTTGGATTTCCCATCCAGCATATTCGCCATCATTAACGATGCCTTTCTTTAAGAGCATTTTGCTTCCTTAGTCTTTATAAGGAACATGGTTGTTCGAAATATACTTGCCTGTTGTAGGATTTTTTACACCAAAATGTACGTGTGGAACTCCCGGCGCATGGGCACCACCAATTGAACCTGAGTCAATCCTAAATTCTTTTGTCCCATCAGCACTATGGTAAACACCAGATCCTGGTTTTCCAATCTCTTTATATCCCGTTCCTAAGAATTTTAAACCAGCAGCTAACGCTTCATCTGAACTCAAAGCTGTTGAACTGGTGAAGTTTTTCTTACCAGATAAGGTCTCATTAATGACAGTATCTATCTTGCTGTTTGAATTCTCTGAAAGATAAACTATGTCTTTCTTCGTGAGAGGATCAGCTCCCGGATTGACTAAGATATTCCCAACAGTATCAGGTTTTCCTTCCGTATTACCGGTATTAGTAGCTCCCTGTCCTGAAGCCTGATTATTACCAGTGTTGGTCGGCGTATCATTTGGATCTAACTGCTGATTTCCACCTGTGTTGGCTGGACCTGACCCAGCTATCTGGTCACCACCGGTATGAACAGGCGCGTATTTATCATGAAGCGAACTGAGATACTTTCTTGTGATCTCGTCGTTACCCATCATTTGCAGGGTAACAAGATGCTCCAGTTCGTCGGAGGTTATTTTATCAGCTACATCTTTAATGGCCACTCCGGCAAGTCCTGTGATTCCGGCTTTCGCACCAATCTCCAGCAACTGCTCTGCAACCTCATTCCGGCACGGTGAAAGTGCGGCACAACCACGCGCAACCAGTGCAAGATTATTGTTTTCAACCACGTTCTTACCCGCCTGCGCACCCGCCACCGCATCCGCCGTGCTGTCACCAACCACGCCGCCCGCCAGACCCGCCGCCAGCGTCCCCAGCGCACTGATCGTCTGGCGCTGCTCCTCAGACAGGTCTTTACGTTTAACGCCCGGATACAGCTGCTGCGCGATGTACTCGCCCATCATCGCGCCCGAGGCTCCGGCCAGCGCAGCATTGCCCGCCGCGTACGAGGTTACCGCACCCAGCACCGCGTGCGCCATCAGGTTCACCTGGACATTAACCTTACCGTTCGCGTCCGTGGTCAGCTCGTGTATCTTTTCCGCCAGGTAGGTGCCGCCGCGCCGCTTATCGCCTGCGCCACGTTCCCGCCCGACAGGCCCTGCACCGCCGCCGTCACCGCGCTGATGCCCTGCTGCAGCGACGAACCCGTGCCGAACGGCTTCATCGCGTTGTCATACGCCCGCTGCTATATATCGGCTTCCGTATAAGGCTTACCGCTTGCCGCCAGTTGCTCACGCGCCGCCTGAAGAGCCGCCGGGTCCTGCTGCGCCTTCATGCCCGCTATCTGGCCCTGCGTCCGTGCGATATCTCCCGCCTGAGCCCCGATTGCCTGCCGATGGTGAAGCCGATGCCGCCGCTGCCCAGCAGGCCGCTTTTTTTCTTTTCTTTCAGCTGGTAGTGGCTGTCGGTCTCGGTCGCCGCGCCAATCTCCACATTGCGCCCGGCCCGCAGACTGACGTCCCGATCGGCGGCCACCGTCAGCTCACGCCCGGCGATGGGCTTTACGACCGGGCAGAAGATCGAGGTGATCACCGGGCCGGGGCAGCTGATCGTCCAGCTGGCGACTGAGGGATAACTGGCTGACTTATAAAGTAAAAACCCCAACCAGTTGGCTGGGGTTTTTACTATTTAACAGGATAGTTGTAATGCTCTGGGATCTTATAATTTTCAGGAAAATCTTCTGTATTTGGAAGCAGGGTAAATCTATCAACATCCTCCCCTGCCTGATAAAAAACGCCATATATTCCTGATAAGAAAGTTGATATACGTAGCAACGCTGCCTGTATTGCTAACTCGTCATTATTTTCTTTCGCATTAAAAAAAAGTTCAATTGTCAAGTTAAGATTATTTATATCTCTCTGAATACTTTCAACAATTGAATAATCTTCTGATAAGTAAATATCGTCTGCATCAAGCTCTTCTGATGACCTCTGTTTTAATAACTCCAGATAAGCATCTTTGAATTTATCCAGCATACTAATATCAATCATTTGGGTAACCTCCGTCCTTCAGCTCTGGCTGCCTTAGTTTTTGCATCATTAAACGAACCATCAAGATTAAGGACTGCTTTTACTTTTGTCCCTGTACTATCAAAAACCTCAATATGATCTTTATGTTTAGCATCTAGGTAAAATTGATCACCCTTTTTAATATAATCACCGACCGATTTATTTGCTTTATAGACAGCTTGCCCCTGATATTGCTTACTAGTTTTCTTAGATAATTCTTTAATTTCGCTGCCAAAGCCAGACTGTTTAAAAAACTCGCCGATATTTCCTACGGCTCCAGCATTAGGCACATGTGGGACTTTTTTACCCGGCAATATGATCCCGGCCAGCATCCCGCCGGTTGCTTCCAGCGCTACCTGGTTCCCTTCGGATGCCTGCTTAATAGTATCAGCAACCGCAGACCAGGTATCACTACTCATCAGCGCTTTAACGCTGTCTGCCACCGCCTGATTCTTACCGGACAGGTCATTAAGCGCTGTACCGCAGTAACTGTCCCCGGTCGCGCACGACGCCAGCGCCATTGCTGCGTCAGCAGCGTAATCTGCTCCGCCTAATGCCGCATCGCCGGTATCAGCAAGCGCATTAATAATGCCGTTGGCGATGGAAGAGGTTGTGCCCTCACCCAGCTTTTCCCTGACCTGACTCTTCAGCGATTCAGCTACCTGCTTCGCCGTTTCACGGGCTTTGTCACCACTCAGCGAGTTGAACTCCAGCGCATTTTTACCCGCCTGAGCCCCCGCAACAACATCCGCCGTGCTGTCACCCACAACGCCGCCCGCAAGACCCGCCGCCAGCGTACCCAGCGCGCTTATCGTCTGCCGCTGCTCCTCAGACAGGTCACTGCGCTTAACCCCCGGATACAGCTGCTGCGCGATGTATTCGCCCATCATCGCGCCCGAGGCTCCGGCCAGCGCAGCATTGCCCGCCGCGTACGAGGTTACCGCACCCAGCACCGCGTGCGCCATCAGGTTCGCCTGGACATTAACCTTACCGTTCGCGTCCGTGGTCAGCTCGTGTATCTTTTCCGCCAGGTACGGTGCCGACGCGCCGCTTATCGCCTGCGCCACGTTCCCGCCCGACAGGCCCTGCACTGCCGCCGTCACTGCGCTGATGCCCTGCTGCAGCGACGAACCCGTGCCGAACGGCTTCATCGCCGTGTCGTAAGCCTGTTTCGCTATTTCATCTGCCGTCGGGTTCAGCTTCCCTTTTTTAGCCAGCTCTTCCCTCGCAGCCGCCAGCGCCGCCGGGTCGTCCTTCGCCTTCAGGCCCGCTATCTGACCCTGCGTCCGTGCGATATCCCCCGCCTGAGCCCCGATTTCCCCGATAAGCTGCGCCGCCTTCAGCCGGTTCTGCTCCTTCTCCTTGGCAAAGATGACGTCCAGCCCCGGATTCGCGTTCGCCACGTCGCGGCTGAGGTCCGCCACGTCCTGCGTCTGCTGTTCCTTATCGCGGATAACGATGGTGCCCTCACTCACCGCCGCCTTCGTGGTGGAGTCCGCGCTGCCGCTGTCGTTCAGCCCCGCCAGCATGCCGTTCGCCATGTTCCCGGCGAACTGACCGCCCACGCTGCCGCCCGTGCTCATGCCCGCACTCTGATGCTCCACCTCATATTCCGCGTGGTTCTCAATATTGCCGAAGCCCAGCGTGCCGGTGTCGAGCCGGTTCTTATCGGCGGAGGCCGTCGAGCTGATGACCGCCCCGTTCAGCTGCGTGTGCTCACCCACCGTGACGTCAAAGCCGCCCTTGCCCGCAAAAATCCCGGTCTGCTCCGCCACGCTCTGCCAGTTGCTGTGCATCTTATCCCGGCTCACGTTCACGTTCGCCGACCCGGTCATTGAGCCGAAGGTAAAGCTGCCGCCCGCGCTGGCGCTCTGCTGCTTGCTGTCGTAGCGGTCGCTGTCCTGCTCTGAGGTCAGCGTCAGGTTGCGGCCCGCGTCCACCTTCACGCTCTCACCGTTTGCCTGCGCGCCCGTGAGCGTGATGTCGCGCCCGCTGGTCAGGCTGAGCCGGTTGCCCGCGTCCAGCGTGGTTTCGCTGTGCGTCAGCCCGTTGCCTTTTTCGCTGCCCTTCGCCGCGTTGATGCTCGCCGACACGCTGATGCCGTAGCCGCCTGACCCGACGCCGATACCGACCCCGACGCTGCCGCCCTTGCTGCTGTTCTTACTGTCGGTACTCTGCGTGTTCTGCGCCGACTGCAGCAGGATGTCCCGCGACGCATCCAGGCTCAGATCGCCGCCCGCCTTCAGCTGGCTGCCGGCGATGCTGATGTCGCCGCTCTGCGCCGTACCGTTTTTGCCGGTTGCCGTGACGGTCAGATTCCGGCCCGCCGTCAGCGTGCTGCCCTGCGACTGACTGCTCTCAGTTCGCGTTTCGCTTTTCGACGACTGACTGCCGTACGAGGCGCTGACGCCGATGGTGTTGGTCGATCCCGCCTGATAGCCGTCCTGCCCGGGCTTCAGGTCGCCGGCTGCATTGTGCGCGTCCGCGGCGGCAGTGTTCAGCCCGTCCATCTGAGCCGCCTGCGCCGCCTGCACCCCGTTCAGCGCCGCCTGGGTGTTCTGCAGCGCGCTGACCCGCCCGTCGCCCGACTTCCTCGCCTGCTGCGCGGTGCTCACCGCCGTGTTGAGCGCGCTGCCTGCCGTGCCTGACAGGGCGATGCTCAGACCGCTCTGTTTCTGTTCGAAGGTTTCCTTACGGCTGCGTGAATCAAAGCCCGGGTCGATAGTTACGCTGTCGCCCGTCAGGTTCATGTCTTTACCCGCCACCAGGTCTGCGCCGCCGACGTGCAGCCGGTTGCCCGCCGTGATGTCCACGCTGCCCTGGCTGCTGCCGATGGTGCTGACGCTCTGGCTCTGGGTGGTGCCTTTTTCATCAATTTCGTGCCGCGTGGACTGCTTGCCGATGGTGAAACCGATGCCACCGCTGCCCAGCAGCCCGCTCTTTTTCTTTTCTTTCAGCTGGTAGTGGCTGTCGGTCTCGGTTGCCGCGCCGATCTCCACGTCGCGTCCGGCCCGCAGACTGACGTCCTGGTCTGCGGCCACCGCCGAGCCGGTCACCGTCAGGTCGCGTCCGGCGATGACCGTGACGCTTTCGCCGCTCAGCAGGCTGCCGTTCTCGCGCGTGCTGCCGTCCTGCGTAATAGTGTGGCTGCTGCTCTTTTTCAGGAAGCCTTTTCTCTCAGAACGTTCTTCACTAAAGTCCAATGCCCGTTCGGTGGCGGTATTGAGGGTCACATCCTGTTTCGCCTGCAGTGTAACGGCCCCCAGCTCACTGTGCAGAGTGCTGGCCGTGGCGGTGATGCTGCCGTCCTGCGCTACCACCGTGACGCCATCACGTCCACTGAGCGTGCTCCCCACCACGTTCTCACTCAGCATTTCCTCTGAGCGTTCACCTTTAGTTTTCCGACCGCGACTTTTTTCTTCTGAGACGCGGTGCTCGCTGTCTGTCGTGTGGTTGAGGATGACATCCTTTTTCGCCTGCAGCGCAACAGCACCCTGTCCGCTGTGCAGCGTGCTGCCGGTGACCGTCACGTCCCCCTCACGCCCGATGACCGTTACGCCCTGTTCTCCGCCGAAGGTGCTTCCCATGCTGCCCTCGCGAATCGTCTCCTCGTCACGATGACTGCGGGTATTACCCAGCCGCCTGTTCTCGCTGTCCAGGTCCTGCGTGCGGGTACGCGCGTCCTTAATGGTAACGTTCTGCGCGCTGACGCCAATGCGGCCCTCGGCACTGTCAACCTGCGCGCCCTCGGCCAGCAGGTTATTACCCGCCACCAGCGTCACACCCTGGTCACCGCTCAGGGTGCTGAGCACCAGGCGATCTTCCGTGCGGCTGTTGCTGACCGATGAAGTCCGGCTGCCAGCCTCAAGATGGGTGGCATTGGTGGTGGTTTCAGCGCCGATGTGAATGTCGCCGCCAGCCTGAACCCGGGCAGAGCCGGAGGCGCTGGCCTGGCTACCGGTCAGCGTCAGGTCACGCCCGGCCGAGAGCAGAAGATTGCCACCGGCGTTAAGCTCGCTGCCCTGCGCCTGCTGCCACTCGCCGCTGACCTGCGCCATGCGCCTGCCCGCTTCTTCTATGCCGCTGCTGGTGCGGTTACCCATCGCCCCGGAGATAACGCTCAGGCTGCCGCTGTGACTGCTTTTCGCGGCACCGATCTCCAGGTTGTTGCGCGCGCTCAGACTGAGGTTATTGGTGGCATTGAGTTTCGCGCCCTGCAGCCGGATATCGGTACCGCTGAGGCTGATATCCTCAGCACTCATCGTCGCCTGACGCAGGGCATTCTGCAGATCGGTGCTGATCGTCAGCGTCTCCGCCTTCACATCAATGCTGCCCGCCGTGATGTCGCCACCCAGGTGCTGAAACTGCCCGCTGTCGATGGAGAGCGCCTGGTCCGCAAAGAGGTTACCGGCATTAGTCACGCTCTCTGCCGAGAGCTGCAGATTACCGCCGCCAATCACCGCGCCCGCGCCAGTCAGGCGCAGCGTGGTCTGTGCCAGATAAACTTTCGGCACCCACACCGTCTGAGGGCCGTCTGCCGTATCAACCGTTTCGCTGACCAGCCAGACGATATCCTGTTGCAGCGCCGCAATCTGTTGCGGCGTCAACGCCACGCCCGGCACCAGATGGAAATCCTGCGCCACTTTAGAGCCGTTGTTCATTAGCTCCTGATACTGCGCCATCGCATCCCAGCCGTTAACGGAAGGCCTGCCGGTCAGTTTCAGGACCTGCTCGCGTACCAGACGCTGCTCATAAAAACCGTCGCCCAGGCGTTTATGCACCTGTGACGGATCGTAACCCACCCGTTCAAGCAGATAGTCGCTGCTGATAAATTTGCTCTTGCTGGTAAAACGCTCGTCAGTCACGATCAGATACGGGCTGCCCGCCGCGGTATGCTGGCTGAACAGACCATTATTGGGGATGGTTGTGGCGACTTTCTCCAGCTGTTGTAGCGCCGTCAGGGCCAGTTCAGCCGGTAACAGTGGGCGACCCGTTGTGTTATTACCCGTCGTCAGTTCTGTGTCGCCGTCATGGCGGGCGACCCCGTCCACGGTAAAGGCCAGTGGGTTACGTTCATACTCAGCGCGCTCAGCGTCCACTGCCTGCAGCGCCGCTTCAAGCTGGCTTATCTGTGCCTGATTAACGGTGGTATTGCTGATGCTGGCCCCGTTAATGCTGACGTTGCCGTTGCCGGTAATGATGCCGTCAACGGTTGCCAGGGCGGTGGTCTCATCGGAATTGAAGGTCGGATACCAGTGGCGCGTGCTTCTGTCGTAATGATCGACAATAACTTCCTGCCGCCGCTCATTGATCGAATAGCCCCGGTTGTCGATGCTTCCGCCGCCATCCAGTGTCAGATTGCCGTTAGCCGTGATCACGCTGGCATCATTAAGTAACGCTCCGGTGATGCGCAGGAGCATGTCGCCACCCGCCAGAATACGTGCACCGATACCTTCATTGACCAGTCTGTCACGCGTCAGGGTGCCGGTTACGCTACGCTCACGCAAGGCGCTGTAGTCGCTGATAAAGAGGGCGTTATTGATATCGATATGTTGTTCAGGGTCCCATTGTTCGATACGACCACGGTCATGTTCACGCCATACGGTGTTCTGGTAAGGAGTCGGCACATTTTTCTGCTTAAATCCGCGCGTTTCATAGAACGTCATGGCATACGTGCCATCGGCGCTGGGGTTCAGTGCCAGATAGTTAACCCACAGATCGGTCAGCACGCCCTGATTGTTCATGACCCGTACCTGAGCGCGTTTGCCCGCCGCGTCAATCGCCAGAAGGGTGCCGTAAGGATTGCTCTGCGCCGCGGCCTCATCCTGGAAAGTCAGTTGCTGAGTGGACGGTGCCATACTGCTTTTATCGGGCATTATCGTCGTACCAAACGAGCGCCAGTAGTAGTTATAACGATGCCACTTGTAGTCGCTGGTCTCAGCCTCACGCTCTATCACCAGCCCTTCGCGCAGGTTATTGAGCCGCCGCGCCTCCAGCGTCATATCACCGTCCGCTTCAATAAAGCTCGCCCGGTTCTCGATCAGGTCATCGCTATGCAATGACAGGCGATTGCCGCTATAGAGCAGCGCACCATCTGTGTTGCTCAGCCGCTCGCGGGCCTGCAGGGTCAGGTTTTGAGTTGCCGCAATGACCGCAGGCTGTCCGTGGTTGTCGATCACCCGGCCACGCACGGTGACCTCATCGCCTATCACGGTGGCACGGTTATCCAGCGAGTCGACATTCAGCGTCAGGTCGTCGGCTTCAAGACGCCCGCTGTTCAGCAGCGCAACGGTAGTAAGCTGAACTGTTTTGCCCACCAGCATCGCCGGGTTGGTTATGCCTGCCGCATTCAGCACCAGATTACCCGGCAGCAGCCAGTCCACCAGGTTAGTAAACGCCCCGCTCAGAGAGACAGTCACCGTGCCGTGACTGCTGATGGTTTCGCTCGCCTGGCGGGTGTAGTCCTGTTGCGCGCTCAGCGTCAGAGCTTGCAGGCCCAGCAGCGTGCCGCCCTGATTATCGAAAGAGTGTGCATGGATGTTTAATGCGCCAGCACTCTCCAGCCGTCCGCTCTGATTGAGCAGCACCAGCGGTGAATCAGTCGGTGAGAGATCACCGTTGAGAATGAGATCGCCATTCGCAAGCACCCTTCCCTGCCGGTTGTCCAGTTGTGCAACACCGCGCAGCCTGAGCGTTCCGGCGCTTTGCAGCCGTCCGGCGCTGTTATCGATATCACGGGCAGTAATGTCGCTGTAGGTGGTACCGAGTAACAGACCGCCGTCGCGGTTGATAAGGCGATCGGCCTGCAGTGAGAGCCCCGCCTGACTGCTGATCACACCCTGGGTACGGTTATCGATCGCCGTGGCGTTCAGCACAAGATCCTGGGTGGCGACAAGCTGGCCGCCCTGATTGTTCAGTTGTGCGGCTTCAAGGGTCAGCGCCGCGCCGCTGTGGACTTTGCCCTGCTGATTATTGAGCGTGCCGACGTGATAACTTCCCGCGCCCTGGCTGATCAGTGTGCCGCTGGCATTCTCCAGCTGCCCGGTGGTCAGATTAATCGCTTCACGGCTGCTGAACACGCCCTGACGGTTATTGATCGTTGCGGCATTGATCTGCTGTCCGCCATTGCTGCGTACCGCGCCGCCATTGTTATCAAACTGCCCTGACAGCTGAAGTGTCAGCTGTTGCTGGCTGTCGATGTTGCCGCCTGCGTTGTTCAGCGTCTGCGCATCCAGCTGGAACGCTTCGCCGCTCTGCATCTTACCGGCCTGGTTATCCAGATCCCCGGCCAGATTCAGCTTCAACTGCCGCTGACTGTAGAGCAGACCGCCCTGGGTGTTATCGATACGCGCAGCGGTAATAGTCAGCCCCTCACCAGCCAGCCACTGGCCATCCGCATTGTTAATGTTACCGGTGCGGCTGCCTTCGGTCTGACCCTGAACGGTAAGCTGCTGCTGAGCAGAGACTTTACCGGCCAGGTTGTTGATATCCTGCTCAATGCGTAACGCCATGCCAGCAGCCGATTGCAACACGCCGCTGGCGTTACTAAGCCAGTTCGCCGAGAGTTCAGCCTGCTGCTGACTTTGTACGCTGCCCGCCGTGTTATCGAAACCGGCAGTCGTGGCAGTCCAGCTTCCCTGGCTGCCCATCCAGCCCTGCGCATTGCCCATCTCCTGCGCCTGAAGCGTCTGGCTTAACCGGCTGAAGATGCGGCCATTGCTGTTATCCAGACGACCAGCAACCTGCATATCCAGCGTATCCAGCGCATTGATCGCGCCCTGAGCATTCAACAGATTTGCGGCGCTGGCCTGCGTGCGGCCATTACCGGTCAGGGTGCCGCCCTGATTGTCCCAGTCGCCCGCCAGGTTCAGCGTCAGCGCCTGCTGGCTGAGAATCTGTCCTGACTGGCGATTGTTCAGTGCGCCGCCCTGCAGCAGCAGATCGCCGCCGCTTTGCAGAGATCCGCCATCGTTATCAAATAGCGTCGCTGCGGTGCCATGGACCGCGAGGGCATTTTTCGCCGTGAGTTTGCCGCTCTGGTTGAGGATATCGCCACGGCTGGTCAGGTCCAGATCACCGCCAGACTGCAACCGGCCGCTGGCGTTATTGAGCTGATCTGCCGCCGCCGTGACCCGCTCACCGCCCTGTGCCGTTCCGTCGCGGTTCTGCCAGAGTCCGCCGCTGTTGAGTGAGAGATGATGACCCGCTTCGATCCAGCCATTGCTGTTATCCAGGCCCTGTAGTGTCGTCAGGTCGAGATCGCGCTGGCTGACGATTTCACCCTGCGCATTATTCAGATGCTGTGCGGTCAGCGACAGCTGCCCGCCGTTCAGGGTGCCAGCGTGATTATCGAGATCACCGCCCGCACTGAGCGTCAGCGCATTACCGGCCAGCAGCTTACCCTGACTGTTGTTAACAGCCGCACTGGCATTAATAGCCAGCGCGGCCTGAGTTTTGACGGTGCCATCCTGGTTAGTCAGGCTGCCTGTCTCAAGCGTCAGATCGCCGTTGTTACCCAGCTCACCCGAGGTGTTGTCGAGCAGACCGTCAATCCGCCAGTTCTGGGCGGCATTGTCGAGTGCGACCATGCGTCCACGCTGGTTATTCAGGGATGCGGCCCGGAAGCTGAGCTGCCGGCTCTCAATATTGCCGTCGCTGTTATCCAGCCCACCACTCAGGGTGAATCGGCTTTCACCACTTCCGGTCTGTGACCATCCGGCCTGCTGGCTGAACAGGCTGCGTCCATCGATCTGCCAGCGCCCGGCGCTGATCTGCGCCTGCTGCGCCTCGATGTCACCTGAGGTGTTAATCACCAGCTCCGTGCCATTAATCACCGACTGACGCACGGCAACACCCTCATCCTGAGCCGTCAGGGTGGCGCGGCTGGCGGCGACCTGAGCGCCACTGAGATCGACCCGGCGTCCGCGTGCGCTGACCTCTTTTTTGCTCAGCAGGCTGCCGCTGGCACGAATGGTATCCTGGCTCTCCAACTGCAGATTCGCTTCCTGCACAACCTGGCTGCTGGCATCGCTGCCTGCCAGCAGGTGTCCACTGCTCTGTATGCTGCGGGCCGCCGTCAGCCGCACATCACCTGCCGCCGCCAGGGTGCCGGACTGAGTGATTCCGCCTTCGCGGCTCCGGACCGTCAGCTGACCGCCACTGTGGAGCTTGCCCTGATAATCGATATCCTCTCTGGCCGCAAGACTGATGTCGCCTCCGGCCTGCGTCACGCCATCCTGCGCCGCCGACTGCCAGACAAGCTTACCTTCGCTGCTCACCACCAGCGTTTTGCCCGCCTGCACCTGAGCGTTCTGATTTCGCACGCCGACGCCCGCTTCAGTGCCTATCATGCGGATCTGGCCGCTGTACATGCCGCCCATCTGCCCCATGTCGATCGCCAGTTCAGGTCTGGCGCTGCCGTCATCAGCCAGCGGTGTGACCGTCTGTGCGTCTGCGCTTACGCGATTGCGACCGGCCACCACCGCCAGCTCTTTTTTGGCCCAGACGCCCGCATTGATCTCCACCGCGCGGGCCAGTACGTCAACATACTCAGTATCATGACGGGGATCGCCGTTGAGTCCGCCGCCTTCAATGCGCACCACGCCGCGTTCGACCTGATAACCCGCCAGACTGCCGTCAGCGTTGAGCTGTGGTTTGCCGGTGGTCAGCGTCATGCGGCCGGCGTTGATGGTGCCGCATCCGTTACAGACAATCCCGGCCGGGTTGGCAACGATCACCTGCGCCCGTCTGCCCGCCACTTCCATATAACCGCGCAGCTGGCTGGGATTATTGCTGTTTACTTCGTTGATGATCACCCGCGCCGCTGGGGTCTTTGGGTTGAGATTCGGGTTGCCCTGAATCATTCCGGCCAGTTGTGTTGAGGTCATCACTGCGGAGTTATTCAGGATGGCGCCGTTCTGCGCGACGTCGAATTGCTGATACTGGTTATGCGAGATACCCGCCTGATTGGGGGCGGTGATATTAACCTGCGGCAGCCCGTTCTGGGTGGCGATGACGTCCGGCCGCTGTCCTGGCGTAGCATTGCTATCCGCCACAATGCCGTTCGCCATTGCAGGCCCGGCAAACAGGGCCATTCCCAGCAGCCACGCCGCGCGGCGTAAAGTGACCCAGAGACGCGGCGTGCCGTTGCCACGGCTCTGACCGGGCTCCGTGCTGCAACTGCGGGCAAGTTCTGACACCACCCGGAGTTCCCCATGGGTGCGGCTGAAGATAATGCGATAGCAATGTTTATTCATGGGTCACATCCATGTGAAAGTCACTCAGTTCAGATAGCGGGATCGCCCGCTTTGGTGGTCAGATTTCCAGGTTAACGCTGAAACCCGCCGTCGCGCCTGAGGTATGAAATCCCGCAGGTTTATAAAGCGGAATGCCCGCAAACAGGTCGTAGCTGAAGCGCCCCCAGAGCGCGCCGCGTACGCCTATTGCACTGCCTGCCAGTTGATGTCCGACCAGGTCGCGAGTCGCAGGTCCGCTTACCCGGCCATAATCGGCAGCCAGATAGAGCTCATGTCCGTGCGAGAAAAGATTCCAGCCAATTTCGTTGCGCCACAGCAGTCCTTTTTCCCCCGACAACATCTGTTCACCGTCGAAGCCGCGTACCGTATAACGGCCGGCAATCGCCATGCGCTCCTGTGGCGTCAGGGCATTCGGACTCCATTGGCCCCGCACACTGCTGTAGACCCGCCAGGGCTGCTCGCCCACAGCGAAAGGATGGTTGATGCCGAGGTCGCCCAGCAATATGCCGGTACGCGCGCTGCCCTGATGACGCGACTCTTCTGGTGCAGGAAGCGCATTAAACGCACCAGTACCGCGCCGCCAGGCGATACTGGCGTCCAGCGTGCTGCTGCCCAGATAGCTATGCTGATTCAGGCCCAGTTCCCAGCCCGCGGTGCGCCGCTTTTGCTGCACAATGTCGATATCGTTGACGGCGTTGGTGGAATGTTTGCGGTAGCCAAGCAGATTAAGCGTGGTTTTGTTCGACTGATCGCGGTAGAGCAACCGGGAGACCGTGAGCTGGAAATTATCGCTCTTGCCGCTGTAGCGCAGCACCTCATTGGCATTGGGGATGTTCTGGTGATAGGTGTAGTCGTTGTAGTTGGCGGAAACGGCCCAGTAGCCTATCGGGAAAAAGTAATTCAGGGTGTGCGAGCGGTTACCGAACGGCCCATGCTCAAACAGATTTTTGCCAATATTGGCGTAAAACAGATCGTTCTGCGCAAAGGGCGCATCCACTGCGAGGGTGGCGGAACCGAGGTAGCGCCCGGTACTTCTGGAGCCGCTGTCATCCAGTCCCAGACTGAGCCGCACCGGTCTGCCTTCGCGCCAGTTGACCTGCAGATCGCTGGTGGCTTCCTGCTCGCCCGGCACGATTTTAATGTCGGCACTGGCACTGGGCACCCGCTTGAAGTTTTCCAGCCCCTGCTCAATATCCCGCAGATTTAATATCTCGCCCGATGACGCCGGAATCGCATTCCACAGCCGTCCACGCCAGGAAACCGGTTCATCAAAACGGATCCTGCTGATACGGCCCGGCTGTAACGTCAGCGTTAATACGCCTTTAGTCAGATCCTGCTCCTGTGCCATGACGCGGGTGGTGACATAGCCTTTGGCGAGAATTGCATTCTGCACTTTGTTAATGACCAGCACGATGCCCTGTCCGCCCAGGCAGCGGCCGGTGGCATCCGCGGCGGCGTCGAGCGCCCACTGAAAACGGCTGGCTTCATCGCCAGTCAGGACGATCTGATTGATGGTAAAGCAGGGCTGCTCACTGGCAGGATAACCGGGCAGACGACTATCAGGACGGGGAAGATGTTCATTCGCCTGCGGCGCATTCTGCTGTTGCAGCACGCGCTCGCGCGTCTGCTGACGCAGTTGCTCGCGGGCATCAATCGCCTGGCCTTCTTCACGGAGGTTATCGGCTGGCGGAGCTGCCATCACCGGGAAAGCAGAGCAGAGCAGCGCGCCTGCCACCATGGCGAGCAGACGCACTGGCGGATGACAGAGCGATAAACAAATCCTTTTCATGAAAATTCCATTTCACTAAATGTAACCGGGTGTAAATTCTGGCGAATTATCCATCAGGAGAGGGGAAAAACAAGAGGGCTGGCTATTTTTAGGGCGGTTTCTTAACCACCGGATTGATGAAAAAATTTAGAGTATGACAGGAGAAAAATTAACAAGTAACCATTTGATATATATGAAACATTTATAATCTGGCGCATCACAACAGCCGATTCCTGATGACCGGCAATGGCAGTTTGAGCACTTTAGCGTATTCATTTGCACCCTAAAAAATGGCCGCTATAGCGGTCACACTCAGGTATGAGTCGAAGACATCAGGCCAAAAAAATCCCATAAAAAAAGGGACGATTGCTCGTCCCTTTTTCGCACAACAAATAGCATTACTGTAGCAGCGAGATATCCGCGACCTGCAGGAACAGCTCACGCAGTTTTGACAGCAGCGTCAGGCGATTAACCCGCACCGCCTGATCGTCGGCGTTAACCATCACTTTATCGAAGAAGTTGTCTACCGCAGTACGCAGCTGTGCCAGTTCGACCAGCGCATCCTGATAACGACCTTCAGCGAAGTAAGGCTGCAGCTTGCTGCTCAGCGCAGTGACAAAGGTCGCCAGCTGGATCTCTTCATTCTCTTTCAGCAGCGACGCCTGCACGCTCTCATTCAGCGTTTCAGTCGATTTTGCCAGAATGTTAGAGACGCGCTTGTTCGCCGCCGCCAGTGCTGCGGCTGCTTCCAGCGTACGGAAGTGCGACACCGCTTTCATGCGTGCATCAAAGTCAGCCGGACGGGTCGGACGACGCGCCAGAACCGCCTGCAGCGTGTCGATGCTGTGACCCTCTTCCTGATACCATGCGCGGAAGCGACCCAGCATAAAGTCGATCACATCATCCACCACGCGGGCGTTGCTCAGCTTGCTGCCATACAAGCGCACCGCTTCTTCGGTCAGAGTCTGCAGGTCGAGCGGCAGGTTCTTCTCAACGATGATACGCAGCACGCCCAGCGCCGCACGACGCAGTGCGAACGGATCTTTGTCACCTTTTGGATGCTGACCAATGCCGAAAATACCGGCCAGCGTATCCATTTTATCGGCAATCGCCAGTGCACAGGCGACAGGGCTGGACGGCAGATCGTCACCGGCAAAGCGCGGCTGATACTGCTCATTCAGCGCCACCGCCACATCTTCGGCTTCGCCGTCGTGACGCGCGTAGTGCATGCCCATCACGCCCTGGGTGTCGGTGAACTCGAAGACCATGTTGGTCATCAGGTCACACTTCGACAGCAGGCCCGCGCGGGTGGCGTGATTCACATCTGCGCCAATTTCACCGGCAATCCAGCCCGCCAGGGCCTGAATGCGATCGGTTTTATCGCGCAGCGTGCCCAGCTCTTTCTGGAACAGCACCGTCTCCAGACGCGGCAGGTGATCTTCCAGACGCTTTTTGCGGTCGGTATTAAAGAAGAACTCCGCATCGGCCAGGCGTGGACGTACCACTTTTTCGTTGCCGGAGATAATCTGGCGCGGATCGCTGGATTCGATGTTGGTGACGAAAATGAAGTTCGGCATCAGGTTGCCGTCATTGTCATACACCGGGAAATACTTCTGATCGCCTTTCATGGTGTAGACCAGCGCTTCCGCAGGCACCTTGAGGAATTTCTCTTCAAAGGTCGCGGTCAGGACCACCGGCCACTCCACCAGCGATGTTACCTCTTCCAGCAGGCTGTCGCTGATATCAGCGTTGCCGCCTAAACGGCGTGCTGCTGCTTCAGCATCGGCTTTAATCATCGCTTTGCGGACCTGATAGTCGGCAATGACCTGGCCGCGTTTTTCCAGCACATCAGGGTACTGATCGGCGTTGTCGAGCGTGATTTCGCTTTCACCCATAAAGCGGTGACCACGAATAACCCGATCTGACTTAATGCCCAGAATGGTGCCTGGGATCAGCTCATCGCCCAGCAGCATCGTCACGGTGTGAACCGGACGAACGAACTGCACATCGCTGTTGCCCCAGCGCATCAGTTTTGGCACCGGCAGCTTGCTGAGCGCGGTAGCGATCATTGCGGGCAGCAGCGCCTGAGCCGCTTCGCCTTTGACCTGAGCGCGATAAACCAGCCATTCGCCTTTATCGGTGGCGAGACGTTCAGCCTGATCGACGGTAATGCCGTTGCCACGCGCCCAGCCTTCAGCGGCTTTGGTCGCGTTGCCGTCAGCGTCAAACGCAGCAGAGATCGCCGGTCCGCGCTTCTCTACTTCCCGATCGGGTTGTGAGGCGCTCAGGTTGGCGACTTTCAGCGCCAGACGACGCGGCGCAGCAAACCAGCTGACCTCGCCGTGGCTCAGGTTAGCGGCATCCAGTTCAGCCGTTACCTGCGCGGCAAAGGCTTCTGCCAGGCTGCGCAGGGCTTTTGGTGGCAGCTCTTCGGTGCCGATCTCCACCAGGAAGGTTTGTTCAGTCATGGCTGCCTCTTACTTTTTGTTATTGCACATCGGGAAGCCCATTGCCTCGCGAGAGGCGTAGTAAGCTTCAGCCACGGCTTTGGTCAGGGTACGAATGCGCAGAATATAGCGCTGACGCTCTGTTACCGAGATCGCTTTGCGGGCATCCAGCAAGTTGAAGCTGTGTGCCGCTTTAAGAATGCGTTCGTAGGCGGGCAGTGGCAGCGGTTTTTCCAGCGCCAGCAGATGCTGCGCCTCTTTCTCATACTGCTCGAAGCAGGTAAAGAGGAAATCAACGTCGGCGTATTCGAAGTTATAGGTGGATTGCTCCACTTCGTTCTGATGGAACACGTCGCCGTAGGTGGTTTTGCCCAGCGGACCGTCGCTCCACACCAGATCGTAAACGCTGTCGACGCCCTGGATGTACATCGCCAGACGCTCCAGACCGTAGGTGATCTCGCCGGTCACCGGCTTACACTCCATGCCGCCAACCTGCTGGAAGTAGGTGAACTGCGTCACTTCCATGCCGTTGAGCCACACTTCCCAGCCGAGTCCCCAGGCACCCAGCGTCGGGTTTTCCCAGTTATCTTCCACGAAGCGAATGTCATGCACCGTCGGGTCCATACCCAGCTCTTTCAGCGAGCCAAGATAGAGCTCCTGAATGTTGTCCGGTGAGGGTTTGATGATCACCTGGAACTGGTAATAGTGTTGCAGGCGGTTCGGGTTTTCACCGTAGCGGCCATCGGTAGGACGGCGTGATGGCTGCACGTAAGCGGCGGCGATCGGCTCCGGGCCGAGTGCGCGCAGGCAGGTCATCGGGTGTGAAGTGCCAGCGCCCACTTCCATGTCCAGCGGTTGGACAATGGTGCAGCCCTGACGCGCCCAGTAATCCTGCAAGGTCAGGATCAGCCCCTGAAAGGTTTTGGTATCAAACTTTTGCATGTTGAGTGTGCACGCGCTTCGGTTAGATTAAAAAAAGAGGCCGACAGTATACCCTTTGACCGCGCGATGTGCAGCCGTAAATCCCAGGCGCTACCGGCGCGTTTTCGCGGTGATTCAGGGCGCTGGCATACAGATGGCTCCGAATCCTGCTGGCAGCAGTTGTTGCTCCGGTCGCATTTGGCTACCCTTTTGCGCACGGACGCGATGCGCAAGAGGATGCCATGCCGCATAAGATTTACTGGATCGATAATTTACGCGCGGTTGCCTGCCTGATGGTGATCGTGATTCACACCACCACCTGGTATATCACCGGGCCGATGGCGGTGACTGGCATCACCTGGGATGCGGCTAATCTGCTGAACTCAGCATCACGCGTCTGTGTTCCGCTGTTCTTTATGATCTCCGGCTATCTGTTTTTTGGCGAACGCAGCGCCCAGCCGCGCCATATGCTCCGGCTGGTGCTCTGTCTGCTGTTCTACAGCGCAGTATCGCTGGCCTATATTACCTGGCTGACCCCCATCAGCGAAGGGCGATCAATCCTGAAGATGCTGCAGAAGCCGGTGTTTTATCACCTGTGGTTCTTCTTTGCGCTGATCGGCATCTATCTGCTGTCGCCCCTGATCCAGGTAAAAACCGTGCAGGCGCGCTACGTGGTACTGCTGGTGCTGGTGCTGGCGGTGCTCGCCAATCCCAATACGGTCAGCCAGTCGCTGGGGCCGTTTCACTTTCTGCCGGTTAATCTCTATGTCAGCGGTGACAGTATCTACTACCTGCTCTATGCGCTGCTGGGACGGGCTATCGGCACCATGGAGACGACCCGGCGTGGTCTGACGCCGCTGGCTGCCGGGCTGTTTATCACCTGTGTGATTGGCATTACATTGGGGACAAAACAGGCGCTGATCGTCAACGGGGCGTTTAATGACACCTGGTATCTCTACTGCGGACCGCTGGTGTTTATTGCCGCGATCAGCCTGCTCATCGTGTTTAAAAACAGCCTGAACCAGCGCACGCTGCCCGGTTTAACGGTGATTGCGCGCTATTCACTGCCGATCTACGGCTTTCATGCGCTGTTCATTCACTACCTGCGAACGCATCATTACGATGATATGTCGCGTCCGTGGCTCGACCTGCCCTGGGTATTCGGGCTGACGCTGGGCGGCAGCCTGCTGCTGGGTATGGCACTGAAACGCGTCGATACCCGTCACTTTGTCAGCTGATCGGCGTCACGCTGGCGGGCGCGCCGTAGCTGGCGCGCCGATGAAAACCCCGCCGCCAGCGCCGCTTTTTCGGCAGATTCACCCTGCTGCTGACGCTGGCGTGCCACGCCAACCCGCAGCTGCTCATGGTATTCACGCACGCTAATCCCCAGATGCTGGCGAAACAGCCGCGCCAGATGGCGGCTGCTGACATGCGTGCGTCCAGCCAGCTCGGTCAGGGTCCAGCCGTGCTCCGGATGGGCAGTCATCAGATCCTGCGCCCGGTGAATGGCCGGATGCATGTGGTTGCGGTAACGCAGCCACGGCGAAAGTTGCGGATCGTCACCGGCACGGCGGAACCAGACCACCATCTCCCGCGCTACCGCCAGCGCGGTTTGCGTATCACAGAGCTGATTAATCAGATGCAGCGCCAGATCGATTCCCGCCGTGATGCCTGCGCTGGTCCAGATATTCTCATGCCCGACAAACACCCGGTTCTCCTGCACCCGTGCGCGCGGGGCTGCGGCTTTCAGGCGGGCAATCACATCATGATGGGTGGTGCAGAGCACGTCATCCAGCATGCCTGCCTGCGCCGCCAGCAGCGCACCCGAGCAGACGCAGACCAGCATAAAGGTCTGCGCGCGCAGCGCGCCGTGCTGGCGCATCAGCCAGTCGCGAGCCTCTCCGGCCTGCGGCGTGGCGTAACAGACCTGCGAGTCATAGACGCCAGGCACCACCAGCAGACTCCCGGCGGGCAACTGTTCCGGTAACGGTTCGATGCCGCCAATGGTCATGCCGGTGGAGCAGACCACCTCCGGCTGCGGGCCGATGTAGCGCAGCATAAAGTGCTCGCCCGCCAGCTTCAGCGTCTCGGCCGGGCCGGTGAGATCCAGCGCCATCACGCCGGGCAGGGTTAAAAACCAGACGGTGTGTGTCATGCTGGCCCGGGCTATACCAGATCCCAGCCACGGGCGCGCCACAGCGCAGGCAGTTGCGCCATATCGTCGAAGCGCGTCACCAGCGGATGATCCAGTTCAGGGTTGTGCGGGTCAGCGCAGTAGTAGTAGACCGGAATGCCGGCGGCGATACCGGCGCGGGCGCCCGCTTCGGAGTCATCCACCAGAATGCAGCGCTCAATCGGCACCTGCATCTGTTCCGCAGCGTGGTACATCAGTTCCGGATCGGGCTTCCAGTGCAGAATGTCATAGCCGCTGTAGAGGTGCTCCGCAAACAGCGGCAGCATGCCGGTTAAGCCCAGCGAGTGCTGCATCTTTTTTACCGTCCCGTTTGAAACCACGCACATCGGCACCTTGATCTGCTCAACCAGCGCTTTCGCGCCCGGGATGGGCTGCAGTTGCTGATCAAACAGCCGCGCGACCTCTGCGCGATAAGCAGTCTCCACCTCTTCCATCGGCAGCGTCACCTGATGCGCGTCGCCGACGTCACGAATAATGTCGTAGAGTTTGACGCCCTTATACTTTTCAAACATCTGCTGCAGCGACAGTTCCAGGCCGTAACGGGCAAAGGTGTTGACGTAGGCCTGGGTACAGAGCAACTCACTGTCCACCAGCGTGCCATCGCAATCAAAAAAGACGCATTCTACTGACATCAGACTCTATCCTTCGATTCAGGGGTGTGCTCCACACTCTACCGCACTCAGCGCAGATTGCGAGACTGGCAATCGGTTGCGAAAAATCATTGTATTGCCCCGGTAAAATCGCCAGGATACGCGCCGATGATTTTTTCTTCTGGATGGATGGCATGAGCAAGCAAGGCGTTTTGCAGCGCATCTTCAGGCTGCAGGAACATGGCACCACGGTGCGCACCGAAGTGATCGCGGGTATCACCACCTTTCTGACGATGGTCTACATCGTCTTCGTCAATCCGCAGATCCTCGGCGTCGCCGGCATGGATACCCAGGCGGTGTTTGTGACCACCTGTCTGATTGCCGCTTTCGGCAGCATTCTGATGGGACTGTTTGCCAATCTGCCGGTGGCGCTGGCGCCCGCAATGGGGCTGAACGCCTTTTTCGCCTTTGTGGTGGTCGGTGCGATGGGCTATTCGTGGCAGGTGGGTATGGGCGCGATCTTCTGGGGTGCGGTCGGCCTGCTGATCCTGACGCTGCTGCGGGTTCGCTACTGGATGATTGCCAATATCCCGCTGAGCCTGCGCGTCGGCATTACCGCCGGTATCGGCCTGTTTATCGCCATGATGGGGCTGAAGAATGCCGGTATTATCGTGCCGAATCCCGATACCCTGGTGGCCGTGGGGAACCTGACCTCGCACAGCGTACTGCTGGGCGCGCTGGGCTTCTTTATCATCGCTATTCTGGCATCACGCAATATCCACGCGGCAGTGCTGATCTCGATGGTGGTTACCACCGCTATCGGCTGGATGCTGGGCGACGTGAAGTTTGTCGGCCTGTTTTCTGCGCCGCCTTCCATTACTTCTGTGGTTGGCCAGGTGGATATCAAAGGCGCCTTCAACATCGGCATGGCAGGCGTAATCTTCTCCTTTATGCTGGTCAATCTGTTCGACTCCTCCGGCACGCTGATCGGCGTCACCGACAAAGCGGGACTGACCGATGAAACCGGCACTTTCCCGCGCATGCAGCAGGCGCTCTATGTCGACAGCATCAGTTCAGTGAGTGGCGCGCTGGCAGGCACCTCATCCGTGACCGCCTATATCGAAAGCACCTCGGGCGTGGCGATTGGTGGCCGTACCGGCCTGATGGCCGTGGTCACCGGCCTGCTGTTCCTGCTGGTGACCTTCCTGTCACCGCTGGCCGCGATGGTGCCATCCTACGCCGCTGCGGGCGCGCTGATTTACGTTGGGGTGTTAATGACCGCCAGCCTGTCGCGCGTACGCTGGGATGATCTGACCGAAGCCGTTCCGGCGTTTGTGACCGCCGCCATGATGCCCTTCAGCTTTTCCATCACCGAAGGCATTGCGCTGGGATTCATCGCTTACTGCGTCATGAAGCTGGGTACTGGCCGCTGGCGTGAAATCAGCCCCTGCGTAGTGATTGTTGCTCTGCTGTTTGTGCTGAAGATTGTCTTTGTAGACGCGCACTAAGCGCATTCAGGGCCGCAACCTCCGGGTTGCGGCTTTTTACATTTCAGGATGCAGGCTGCGCTCGCTGGGCAGGCTGGTCAGCCGCAGAGCATGAGGCCCGATGTTGGGCTTACCCATCTCTATTTCGCGTAATGCGTGCCACTGAAAGGCGTTATCCATCTCCCACAGATGCAGACGCTGAGTCGCAGACGACAGCGCACACGACCAGACCAGCATGGGCTCCGCATCGCACACCACCTGAATATCGGGATAGAGTGAAGATCGCAGCCGACCCGCACCGGGCAACAGGCGCAGCGAATCCAGTCCCCGATCGCCCTCTCCCGTCAGCTTGAGAATGCTCTGGCGTAATGTCCAGATCTGCGTCACCGCCTCCATGGCATCCTGCTGGGCATTGATCCAGGCGATCTCGCCCGAGGTTAATCCCTGAATCAGCTGCTCCTGAGTCTAACGGCTTCTGGCATGCACAATCTCCATATCCAGACCGGCACGTCCGCCCTCTTCGGCCAGCAGCACACCCACCGTATTGCCCGCATAGGCGATGCTGAAATCGGGCAGATCGCTGTCAGCAAAAACGGGGCGTCCGTTGCTCTGGATAAGCAGGCGCGGCAGCTCACCAATGCCATAAACCCGTAGCATCAGTTGTGCCAGCAGGGTACGGGCGGCAAGAAATCGCCCACGGCGTTTGTCAGCAAACTGCTGTGCCGTGTCGGTGATAGCCTGGGGAATGCGTAAATCATTAGCCGGGAAGCCGGGATCGCCCGTCCAGCGTACAAAATGACCAGCCATCTGTCGCTCCGTGAAAATGGTCAGATAATCATCAGAAGCATTGTAGGAATTTTCTTACCTTAATGCACCTGGCAACGCATAGATTGGGGTAAATTCGGATTAGGATGAGCAGAGTCGCGAGGGAGAGCTAACCGGACAGAAGCGTCACGATGCCCATCTTCAACAGCTTAAAGGAATTATTGCCGCTGCCTGTCAGCACAGAATAACAGGAGGGTCAGCCATGTTGCTGGACGAAATGGTGAAACGAGAGCGCAGCCTGCACAGTGCCAGGCGACGGGAACTGGCGTGGCTGGAGCAGATACTCCATCCTGACTTTTGTGAGATAACCCGTTCAGGACGCTTTGTGACTCGCGCGCAGACCATCGCGGCGCTGATAAAAGAAGATGCGATGCCCGATATGCTTAGTAGTAACTTTCAGCTGGTGAGCACGGGCGAGAGGAGTCTGATACTGCACTACCAGAGCTGTGATGCCGATGGCAGTCGGGCCGCACTGCGCGCCTCACACTGGCTGCGCGAGGAGCAGAACTGGCGAATGGTGTTTCATCAGGGGACGCCTGCAGCGGAACCGGGTTTTATCCGCGAGCCTCATTACTGACAACGAGCAGGCTGTGACACTGCTGTCATGCGAGTGTCAGGCTGCTGTCGGGTCAGGATCGTGTTACTGCCGGACGTTTCGCCGCACACTTTTCCTTCCTGTCTGTTACTACGGAGAATACGAATGAGCAGCATCAACAGATTCAAAGAACATCGACTGGCCCGGGCGTGGTCACAGGAACAACTGGCAGAAATGGCGGGACTGAGCACCCGCACCGTGCAGCGGATTGAAAATGGCGAGCGACCGGGGCTGGAAACACTGAGTGCACTGGCTGCCGTCTTTGAAGTGAACGTTGCTGATCTGACCGGTCCACAGAACGGGGAGGATCAGGCGCTGGATCAGCGGATTGTTGATGCACGCAGCAGGCTCCTCGGTGAGGCGCGCTTTTACCGTTCACTGATTACCGCAGTAGTGGTTTGCGGACTGCTGTTTGTGCTTAATCATGTGACGGCACCGGATGATCACTGGTCGCTCTGGGTCGCAGCGATCTGGGGAGCGGTGCTGTTTGTCCGGGCATTGAGGACCTTTGTTTTTCATGGCCTGACGCAGCGCTGGCAGCAAAAGCGCCTGCAAAAAATGCTGCGCCGCTGAACGGTTCGGAGGGTGACACGCTGTTTAAGGTCATCCGCGTCGCGATTCGACTCGCGACGCGGGCAGCATCAGGCGAAACGACTCGCCTGCTCAAAGCTCAGTCGCGGCAGGCGCGGATGCAGTTTTGACGCGTCACCATAGCCGAGGTTAATCAGCAGGTTAACCTGATACTGACCGTCGGGGAAAAAGGCGTCATTGACTTTGGCCGGATCAAACCCGGACATCGGACCGGCATCCAGACCCAGCGAACGCGCCGCCAGAATCAGGTAGCCCGCCTGCAGGCTGCTGTTACGGAAAGCGGTCTCTTTTGCCGCTTCCGGGCTGCCGGTAAACCAGCTGCGCGCATCAGCATGCGGGAACAGGGCGGGCAGCTGCTCATAGAACTCGCGGTCCCAGGCCACAATCACCGTGACCGGCGCGCTCATGGTTTTTTCCAGATTGCCGGAAGAGAGTGCCGGTTTCAGCTTCTCTTTGCCTTCCGCCGAGGTCACGAAAACAAATCGCGCAGGCGAGCAGTTCGCCGAGGTCGGGCCCAGCGCCGTTAAAGCATAGAGCTGCTCCAGCAGGGCGTTATCGACGGGCTTAGCCTGCCAGTAACTATGGGTGCGGGCGTCATTAAACAGCGTGTCCAGTGCGGCAGTGTCGAGCGGTGTACTCATGCAACTCTCCTGTTTCAGGCGAAAAAGTTCGCCCAACGGTGTTCACGTAGTGGGTTTGCGTCCGGTCCGACGCGGCGGGATAAGGCGGGGATTATTCACCGCAATCCGTCGCCGCACGTCAGATCGGCGCTTCAACCGTTATACGGCAATGCCGTGCCGCCGCAAAATAACATATCAGCAAGAATCAACGCAGAGGCGGGAATAACAGGGAGGCAGCGTGGCAGGAAATCTGGCCTGACAGCAGGTCGCTATCAGGCCAGCAAGGTTATTTACCGATACAGAAGCTGGAGAAGATGCGACCCAGCAAATCGTCAGAAGTGAACTCGCCGGTGATCTCGCTTAACGCCTGCTGGGCAAGACGCAACTCTTCCGCCAGTAACTCACCGGCCCAGGCACCGAGCAGCTGCGCTTTACCCTGCTGTAAGTGCGTTGCCGCCAGCTCCAGCGCCTGCAGATGACGGCGACGCGCCAGGAAGCCGCCTTCCATATTGCCGGCGAAGCCCATGCTCTGCTTCAGGTGATCGCGCAGCTCGTCCACGCCCGCGCTGGTGCGTGCCGACAGGCGAATCAGTGAGTGACCATTTACTTCTGTCAGACCGAGAGACTCCCCGGTGACATCCGCCTTGTTGCGGACCACGGTAATCGGCAGTTCGGGCGGCAGACGAGAGACGAAATCGGGCCAGATAGCCGCCGCTTCGGTGGCGTCGGTCGTCGTGCCGTCCACCATAAACAGCACGCGGTCAGCCTGTTCGATCTCCTGCCAGGCGCGCTCAATCCCGATGCGCTCCACTTCGTCGCTGGCTTCACGCAGACCGGCGGTGTCGATGATATGCAGCGGCATGCCATCAATATGAATATGCTCACGCAGTACGTCACGGGTGGTGCCTGCGATATCCGTGACGATGGCGGCGTCACGGCCCGCCAGCGCATTCAGCAGGCTCGATTTGCCCGCATTAGGCCGGCCCGCAATCACCACTTTCATCCCTTCACGCAGCAGGCTGCCCTGACGCGCTTCGGCACGGACGGCATCCAGGTCGCCGATCACCGTATTCAGCTGCGCTTCGATTCTGCCGTCAGAGAGGAAATCGATCTCCTCATCCGGGAAGTCGATAGCGGCTTCGACATAGATCCGCAGGTGAGTGAGTGCTTCCACAAGATGATTGATACGGGTGGAGAAGACGCCCTGCAGGGAGTTCACGGCCGAACGCGCCGCCTGCTCCGAACTGGCATCAATCAGGTCGGCAATCGCTTCGGCCTGCGCCAGATCGAGCTTGTCATTCAGAAACGCACGCTCTGAAAACTCACCCGGCTGAGCGATACGCACGCCCGGCAGCGCCACGATGCGCTTCAGCAGCAGATCGAGGATCACCGGGCCGCCGTGGCCCTGCAGCTCCAGCACATCTTCACCGGTAAAGGAGTTAGGACCGGGAAACCACAGCGCAATGCCCTGATCCAGCACGCGGCCATCGCTATCGGTGAACGGCAGATAATCGGCGTAACGCGGCTTAGGCAGTTTGCCCAGCAGCTGGCGGGCGACCTCTGCCGCCTGGGCGCCAGAGACGCGCAGAATGCCTACGCCGCCGCGTCCGGGCGGCGTCGCCTGGGCAACAATGGTATCGCTGTGGCTCATAAATTTTCTCTCGCTACAAAAAACACAGGCGGTCGCTTTGACCGCCTGAGAATAGACTATTTTAGGGCGGGATTGCTCCCGCTCTGGATCGCTTACGCTTTCTTCTTGTCGCGGCTATGCAGACCACGTTTTTCCAGGCCGCGATAAATCAGCTGCTGCTGGAGAATGGTGACCAGGTTGCTGACGATGTAGTACAGCACCAGACCTGACGGGAACCACAGGAAGAACACGGTGAAAATCACCGGCATGTACGTCATGATCTTCTGCTGCATCGGATCGGTCACGGTGGTCGGTGACATCTTCTGAATGAAGAACATGGTGATGCCCATCAGAATCGGCAGGATGTAGTACGGGTCCTGCGCTGACAGGTCATGGATCCACAGAATAAATGGCGCATGACGCAGTTCAACCGAGCCTGACAGCATGTAGTAGAGCGCCAGGAAGATTGGCATCTGAATCACCAGCGGCAGACAGCCACCCAGCGGATTCACTTTCTCTGCTTTATACAGCGCCATCATTTCCTGGCTCTGCTTCTGCTTGTCATCACCCAGACGCTCACGCATCGCCTGAATTTTCGGCTGCAGCATACGCATCTTCGCCATCGAGGTGTACTGCGCTTTGGTCAGCGGGTACATAATGCCGCGCACGATGAAGGTGATCACGATAATGGAGAAGCCCCAGTTACCGATGAAGCTGTGGATAAATTTCAGCAGTTTGAACAGCGGCTGAGAGATAAACCACAACCAGCCGTAATCCACGGTCAAATCAAGGTGCGGCGCAATCGCTGCCATCTTGTCCTGAATTTCCGGGCCGACCCACAGCGTTGCACCCAGATTCTGCTGTGCGCCCGCGGCAATGGTGACCGGTGCAGATTTATAGCCAATCGCCGCCACGCCATTACCCAGGTTGCTGGTGTAAAGGGTGTTGGTGCCTTCAGTACGCGGAACCCATGCTGTTGCAAAGTACTGCTGCAGCATCGCAACCCAGCCATTGCTGGTGGTGGCGTTCAGGTTCTCGTTATCCGCGATGGTGTCGAATTTATACTTCTCATATTTCGACTCGCTGGTGGAGTAGGCCGCGCCACGGAAGGTGTGCAGAGCAAAGTTGTTGCTGCCGGTATCACGATGCTTAGGCAGATCGATGGTCTGCTTCAGCTGGCCAAACAGCGACACTTCCAGCGGCTGCTGGGTGGTGTTGTTGACATGATAATCGACATTAACGGCATATTCGCCACGCTTGAAGATGAAGGTTTTGGTGTAAACCACGCCATTTTCAGCGGTGTAGGTCATCGGCACACGCAGTTCGGACTGGCCATCAGCCATCTCGAAGTGATCCTGCGCAGCGTTGAACAGCGGACGCGCGCCGTTGTTCGGGTTATCCGGGCCATTACGACCGGTCAAACCACTCTGAGCCTGATAAAGGAACGCTGGCGTTGTTTCAAGCAGCTGGAACGGCTGGTTAGAACCCAGTTTGTCCGGGAAAGTCAGCAGCTGTGCTTGTTCAACATCACCGCCTCGGGTGTTGATATTCAATGACAGGACATCAGTCTTAACGGTGATCGTCTGGCCCTGACCGCTGGCCGGTACACCCTGACTGGCGGTATCACCCGCTACGCTGTTTGTGCCTTGTGTGGTCTGCGTCTGCTGTGGCTGCGGAGCGTGGTCCGTCTGCCAGGCTTGCCAGATCATAAAGGTCACGAACAGAAAAGCGATGAGAAAGAGATTGCGTTGCGAATCCATCGTTAATGTTCTCTGGTATCAAAGGTTTTTGGCGGCACAGGATCGTCACCACCCGGGTTCAAGGGGTGGCATTTTAATACGCGTTTTAATGTCAACCAACTGCCTTTTATCAGGCCGAACCTGCGTAATGCCTCAATTCCGTAATGAGAGCAGGTCGGGTGAAACCGACAGTGTGGTCCCAGTAATGGACTGATGCCGCGTTGATAGACGCGTATCAGGACGATCAGGAGCCGCGCGCCAGGCGACAGTGACGACGCCATAATTTCTCCAACGCTTCCGCCAGCATACGGTTATCCAGATCGGCAACCCCCTTCTTCGCGACCACCACGAAGTCCATCGACGGCAGTTCATGTTGACGCAGACGAAAGCTTTCGCGGGTCAATCGCTTGATCCGGTTGCGTTCATGAGCGCGTTTCACATGTTTTTTAGCGACGGTGAGACCGATGCGGGGATGCCCCAGCGCGTTAAGGCGGCCGAGAATAGTAATTTGCGGCGTGCCAGCCCGTTGTGGCTGCTGGAAGACGAAAGTGAAATGAGTGGGAGTTAACAAACGTAACTCCCTGGGAAATGCGAGCTTACCCATCAGGGCTTGCTTTATTACTTAGAAACGGTCAGACGAGAACGGCCTTTAGCACGACGACGTGCCAGAACCTGACGACCATTTTTTGTTGCCATACGAGCACGGAAACCGTGTGAACGGTTGCGCTTCAGTACGGACGGTTGAAAAGTGCGTTTCATGGCGGTTTCTACCTAAACTTGAAAATTTTCACTGGGTGACGCGTTTCGGGCCAGAAAATCGACCTACGCCTCAATGTGTCTTTAATAAAGAGGCGGGATTGTAATAATTGTACAGTCCCGAGTCAATTTACTTCGCGTGTCATAGTGCCTGAAAACCCGCATACAGCCCGCAGAGTCCCGACTTTGCGCCTGATGGCTCAATGTCGGGTGGAGAATTATACGGGCTCCGCACTAAAGCGCAAGGATCGCACGGGATCTTATTGCGATCGGCTGGCCGGATCCTGGGGATAAAATGAGATGTCGCCCGAAATTTTAATGGATTGCGCCAGATCCCTGCTGGTTTTTCCCGCAACTGGCGTAAACTTCTTTGCGCGCCTCTGGCCTGTGGATAAAAAGGATCAAAACTGTGTAGAAAGGGAAGATCTCTGCCTCGCTTTGCGCTATGATCCGCCCTTCCGCTGACGATCCTCCGGTGATTGCAGGACGGAAAACCGCTGATAGCGGTCGCAGGCGCTTTCTTAGCGTCTGTGTCAAAAATGAACGTTTCTTAGAGTAACGCCTACTATTCTTTTCGAATTTGTACGAGTGGAGTCCGCCGTGTCACTTACGCTTTGGCAACAGTGTCTTGCCCGTTTGCAGGATGAGCTTCCTGCCACCGAATTCAGCATGTGGATCCGTCCACTACAGGCTGAGTTAAACGACAATACGCTTGCCTTGTATGCTCCAAATCGCTTCGTACTCGACTGGGTTCGGGACAAATACCTTAATAGTATCAATGCACTGCTGAATGAATTCTGCGGTCCAAACGTGCCCGCACTGCGTTTTGAAGTGGGAACGCGCCCGGTTCAGCAGCAGGCGGCAGCGGTCAGCCAGCCCGTAATGGCCAGCGTCAGCGCGCCCGTGATGCCCGTACAGAGCCATATTCGTCCGGCCCCGACGCAGATTATGCGTCCCAGCTGGGATAATGTCCCGGCACCAGCCGACGTGACCTATCGCTCAAATGTGAATAACCGTCATAACTTCGATAACTTCGTCGAGGGTAAATCTAACCAGCTGGCGCGCGCGGCGGCACGTCAGGTGGCGGATAATCCAGGCGGCGCTTATAACCCGCTGTTTCTGTATGGCGGCACCGGTCTCGGTAAAACGCACCTGTTGCATGCGGTGGGCAACGGCATCATTGCCCGTAAACCCAATGCAAAAGTGGTTTATATGCACTCCGAGCGCTTCGTGCAGGACATGGTTAAAGCACTGCAGAACAATGCGATTGAAGAGTTCAAACGCTACTACCGTTCGGTAGATGCGCTGCTGATCGATGACATTCAGTTCTTTGCTAATAAAGAGCGATCGCAGGAAGAGTTCTTCCACACCTTTAATGCCTTATTAGAGGGCAACCAGCAGATCATCCTCACCTCGGATCGCTATCCAAAAGAGATCAACGGGGTGGAAGATCGTCTTAAATCACGTTTCGGCTGGGGTTTAACGGTGGCGATCGAGCCGCCTGAGCTGGAAACGCGTGTGGCGATCCTGATGAAAAAAGCGGATGAGAACGACATCCGTCTGCCTGGTGAAGTCGCCTTCTTTATTGCCAAGCGGTTACGCTCTAACGTGCGTGAGCTGGAAGGCGCGCTGAATCGCGTGATCGCCAATGCCAACTTTACTGGCCGGGCGATTACCATCGACTTCGTGCGCGAAGCGCTGCGCGATCTGCTGGCGCTGCAGGAAAAGCTGGTCACCATTGATAATATTCAGAAGACCGTGGCTGAGTACTACAAAATTAAGGTGGCGGATCTGCTTTCCAAGCGCCGTTCGCGCTCGGTGGCACGTCCGCGCCAGATGGCGATGGCGATGGCGAAAGAGTTAACCAACCATAGCTTGCCAGAAATTGGCGATGCTTTTGGGGGTCGCGACCATACAACGGTGCTTCATGCCTGCCGCAAGATTGAGCAGCTGCGTGAAGAGAGCCACGATATCAAAGAAGATTTCTCTAATCTCATCAGAACATTATCTTCCTGACGCTATGAAATTTATTGTTGAACGTGAGCAGCTGCTGAAGCCGCTGCAACAAGTAAGTGGTCCCCTGGGTGGTCGTCCGACGCTGCCGATCCTTGGAAACCTGCTGCTGCAGGTAACTGAAGGTTCGCTGTTGCTGACCGGTACCGATCTGGAAATGGAGATGGTCGCACGCGTGGCGCTGACTCAGGCACATGAGCCTGGATCCACCACCGTTCCGGCGCGCAAATTCCTCGATATCTGCCGCGGATTGCCGGATGGCGCAGAAATTACTCTGGCACTGGAAGGCGATCGCATGCTGGTGCGCTCTGGCCGCAGCCGTTTTTCGCTGTCGACCCTGCCCGCCAGTGACTTCCCGAATCTTGACGACTGGCAGAGTGAGGTTGAATTCACCCTGCCACAGGCAACGCTGAAACGGCTGATTGAAGCCACCCAGTTTTCGATGGCGCATCAGGATGTGCGTTACTACCTCAACGGCATGATGTTTGAAACCGAAGGGGAAGAGCTGCGCACCGTGGCCACTGACGGTCACCGTCTGGCTGTCTGCTCCATGCCGATTGGTCAGGCGCTGCCGAGTCATTCGGTGATTGTGCCGCGCAAAGGCGTGATTGAACTGCTGCGTCTGCTGGATGGCGGCGATACTCCGCTGCAGGTTCAGATTGGCGGCAGCAATATCCGTGCGCATGTCGGCGACTACATCTTTACCTCTAAGCTGGTTGATGGCCGTTTCCCCGATTATCGTCGCGTATTGCCGAAGAATCCGGACAAAGCGCTGGAAGCGGGCTGCGATCTGCTCAAACAGGCCTTTGCCCGCGCCGCTATCCTCTCTAACGAGAAGTTCCGCGGTGTTCGGCTCTATATCACCGAAAATCAGCTGAAGATCACCGCCAATAACCCTGAACAGGAAGAAGCGGAAGAGATGCTGGATGTCAGCTACAACGGCACGGAACTGGAGATTGGCTTCAACGTCAGTTACGTGCTGGATGTGCTGAACGCGCTGAAGTGCGAAAACGTCCGTCTGCTGCTGACCGATTCAGTGTCGAGCGTGCAGATTGAGGATGTGGCGAGTCCGGCAGCGGCCTATGTCGTCATGCCCATGCGCTTGTAGAATATATCGGCCTGGCTTACTTGCCATTCTGATTCCGGGCAGTGCTCGCCCCTGGTCACATACTTCAGTATGCTCCCAGGGCCTGCGCGCTTCTTGTAGAATATATCGGCCTGGCTTACTTGCTACGTTGTGCCCCGGCAGTGCTCGCCATCCTCACGTACTTCAGTACGCTCCGGTGGCTGTGCGCTGGCGGGGCGCAACGTAGCTGCGACGCCGACGGCCTGGTGACTGAGGTATCGGGCAAACCTGCTTTGCCGTTGACGCCCTGGATCGCCAGGCCCAAAACTTTATTGCCCTTCACGCTGGACTGATTCATGGCTTTAACCCGCCTTCTTATCAAAGATTTTCGTAATATTGAGCAGGCTGACCTGCAGCTGGCACCCGGCTTTAATTTCCTGGTCGGCGCCAACGGCAGTGGTAAAACCAGCGTTTTAGAAGCGATTCATACTCTGGGGCATGGCCGTTCGTTTCGCAGCCTGCAGGCGGGACGCGTGATTCGTCACGACGAGGCGGCGTTTGTGCTGCATGGGCGTCTGGAAAACAAAGAGCGGGAAATTTCAGTCGGGCTGACCAAAAACCGTGCCGGTGACAGCAAAGTGCGCATTGATGGCAGCGATGGTCACAAGGTCGCGGAGCTGGCGCAGCTGTTGCCGATGCAGTTAATCACCCCTGAAGGCTTTAGTTTGCTGAATGGCGGCCCCAAATATCGCAGAGCCTATGTCGACTGGGGCTGCTTTCATAACACCCCCGGCTTTTTTAACGCCTGGAACAACATGCGCCGCCTGCTTAAACAGCGGAACGCGGCGCTGCGCCAGGTCTCACGTTACAGCCAGATTCGTCCCTGGGATCAGGAGCTGGTTCCGCTGGCTGAACAGATCAGCCAGTGGCGGGCGGAATACAGTGCGGCGATTTCCGCGGAAATCACCGCCACCTGTGGCCAGTTTCTGCCGGAATTTGAGCTGCGCTTCTCATTCCAGCGTGGCTGGGACAAAGAGAGCGACTACGCCGAACTGCTGGAACGTAACTTCGAGCGCGATCGCGCACTGACCTATACCGCCAGCGGTCCCCATAAAGCGGATTTTCGTATTCGGGCTGAAGGGACGCCGGTAGAAGATTTACTCTCACGCGGGCAGTTAAAACTGCTGATGTGTGCATTGCGTCTGGCACAGGGCGAGTTCCTGACAAGCCAGAGCGGACGCCGCTGTATTTACCTTATTGATGACTTTGCTTCTGAGCTGGATGAGAGCCGCCGACGCCTGTTGGCGGAACGGTTAAAAGCCACTCAGGCTCAGGTGTTTGTCAGCGCAATTTCTGCCGGACATGTAATCGACATGACCGACGAAAAGGGCAAGATGTTCCGCGTGGAACAGGGTAAAATAGCGGTTCAACCTGAAGATTAAAATGAGCGAGAAACGTTGATGTCGAATTCTTATGACTCCTCAAGTATTAAAGTCCTGAAAGGACTTGATGCGGTACGCAAACGCCCGGGCATGTATATCGGCGATACCGATGACGGTACCGGTCTGCATCACATGGTATTCGAGGTCGTGGATAACGCAATCGACGAAGCGCTCGCTGGTCACTGTAGTGACATTGTGGTCACCATCCATGCCGATAACTCCGTATCGGTGCAGGATGATGGACGCGGCATTCCTACCGGTATTCACGAAGAAGAGGGCATCTCTGCCGCTGAAGTGATCATGACCGTGCTGCATGCTGGCGGTAAGTTCGATGATAACTCCTATAAAGTCTCCGGCGGCCTGCACGGCGTGGGCGTCTCCGTGGTTAACGCCCTGTCGCAGAAGCTGGAGCTGACCATTCGTCGCGAAGGCAAAGTGCATCAGCAGATTTACGTCCATGGCGTACCGCAGGCACCGCTGGCGGTAACGGGTGAGACCGACATTACCGGGACCCGTGTGCGTTTCTGGCCGAGCCACGAAACCTTTACCAACGTGCGCGATTTTGAGTATGACATCCTGGCGAAACGCCTGCGTGAACTCTCATTCCTGAACTCCGGCGTGTCGATTCGTCTGGATGATAAGCGTGATGGCAAAAGCGATCACTTCCACTATGAAGGCGGCATCCGGGCGTTTGTTGAGTACCTCAACAAAAACAAAACCCCGATTCACCCTACCGTGTTCTATTTCTCTACCGAGAAAGATGGCATTGGTGTGGAAGTGGCGCTGCAGTGGAACGACGGCTTCCAGGAAAATATCTACTGCTTTACCAACAACATCCCACAGCGCGACGGCGGTACACACCTCGCCGGTTTCCGTTCAGCGATGACCCGTACCCTGAATGCCTACATGGAAAAAGAGGGTTACAGCAAGAAGGCCAAAGTCAGCGCCACCGGTGATGATGCCCGTGAAGGTCTGATCGCTGTGGTTTCGGTGAAAGTGCCGGATCCTAAATTCTCCTCGCAGACCAAAGATAAACTGGTCTCCTCCGAGGTGAAAACAGCGGTTGAGCAGCAGATGAATGAACTGCTGGCTGAATACCTGCTGGAAAACCCATCAGACGCCAAAATTGTAGTCGGCAAAATCATCGACGCCGCCCGTGCCCGTGAAGCGGCACGCCGCGCCCGTGAAATGACCCGCCGTAAAGGCGCGCTGGACCTGGCGGGTCTGCCAGGCAAACTGGCGGATTGCCAGGAGCGCGACCCGGCGCTGTCTGAAATCTACCTGGTGGAGGGTGACTCCGCAGGCGGCTCGGCCAAACAGGGCCGTAACCGTAAAAACCAGGCGATTCTGCCGCTGAAAGGTAAGATTCTTAACGTTGAGAAAGCGCGTTTCGACAAAATGCTCGCCTCCCAGGAAGTGGCCACGCTGATCACCGCGCTGGGCTGCGGTATTGGTCGCGACGAGTACAACCCGGACAAGCTGCGCTATCACAGCATCATCATCATGACCGATGCCGACGTCGATGGTTCGCACATCCGTACCCTGCTGCTGACCTTCTTCTATCGTCAGATGCCTGAAATCATTGAGCGCGGCCACGTTTATATCGCCCAGCCGCCACTCTATAAAGTGAAGAAAGGCAAGCAGGAGCAGTACATCAAAGATGATGAAGCGATGGATCAATATCAGATCGCTATCGCGCTTGATGGCGCGACGCTGCACACCAATGCCAGCGCGCCGGCGCTGGGCGGTGAGCCGCTGGAGACGCTGGTCACTGACTTCAACAGCACCCAGAAGATGATCAAGCGTATGGAGCGCCGTTATCCGATGGCCATGCTGCGTGCGATGATTTATCACGACACGCTGAGCGACCTGACCAGCGAAGCAGAGGTTACAACCTGGCTGAATGGTCTGGTGAGCTATCTGACGGAGCGCGAAGCGCATGGCAGCACCTATCTGGCACAGGTGCGTGAAAACCGCGAATCAAACCTGTTCGAGCCGGTACTGCGCGTCCGTACCCACGGTGTAGATACTGACTATCCGCTGGATGCTGATTTCATTCAGGGTCCTGAGTATCGCAAAATCTGCGCCCTGGGCAGCAAACTGCGTGGTCTGCTGGAAGAGGATGCTTACATCGAGCGTGGCGAGCGTCGTCAGCCAGTGGCAAGCTTCGAACAGGCGATTGAGTGGCTGATTAAAGAGTCGCGTCGCGGCCTCTCGGTCCAGCGCTACAAAGGTCTGGGCGAGATGAACCCGGAGCAGCTGTGGGAAACCACCATGGATCCAGACAGCCGTCGTATGCTGCGCGTTACCATTAAAGATGCGATTGGCGCTGATCAGCTGTTCACTACCCTGATGGGCGATGCGGTTGAACCGCGCCGCGCCTTCATCGAAGAAAATGCGCTGAAAGCCGCCAATATCGATATTTAACCGGCATCAGCGATGAAAGGCCATCACCCAGGTGATGGCCTTTTTTTTGTGCCGTCCGGGCGGAAAACCCGCCAGGGCGTGCCTTCCTGCCCGCATGCTGCGATCCCGATCACGTTTTAACCCGGTCAGCTCCCTTACTCTTGCCCCTCTTTGCGCATTTACCGCGCACTATTCCACACAGGGAGTTACACCATGATTGTTTGCGATCGTCACGACTGGGACAGAGAACGTCACGCCTTTCATCCGGTAGTCGATCAGGCGATAAGCTGGATTGCCAGCACAGATTTCAGCCAGCTGGAAACCGGCAAATATGAGATCCTGCCCGACAACAAAATGTTCTGTCTGGTGCAGGAGATGATGACCGAACCGGCCAGCGCGCGTAAAGCGGAGTCCCACTTCAACTACATCGATATTCAGTATCTGCTGGCAGGCACCGAAAATATTGGCGTGGCCCGCGCCCATCCCGACCAGCACATCACCGAAGATTTTGCCCAGCAGCGAGACGTCGTTTTTTATCAGAAGATATTGAATGAGTCTGTGATTACGCTGATGCCCGGCATGTTCGCGCTCTTTTTCCCGCACGATATCCATCGTCCCTGCTGCGCCCCTGGCGAACCCGCAACAATCCGAAAAGCCGTGATTAAAATCCACCGCGATCTCTTTACCGCCTGAACCTGGTGGTCAGCTGGCCGTTCTCGCCTGCCATGAAACTGGTCAATGTGCGCTGAATCGCGCTAGCATTGAACAAAACCCAGACGCTACGAGGACTCTATGGCTATTAAATTGATCGCTATCGACATGGATGGCACCCTGCTCAACCCGCAACATGAGATCACACCGGCGGTGAAATCCGCCCTGGATCGCGCCCGTCAGCAAGGGGTGTCGATTGTGCTGACCACCGGCCGGCCGTTTGTGGGTATCCAGCGCTATCTCATGGAACTGGATATGCAGACGCCCGGCCAGTACGCGATCAGCAACAACGGTGCGCTGGTTCATCAGGCCGAAGATGGTGAGTGCGTGGCGGAAGTGACGCTGACCTTTGACGACTACCTCTACATTGAGAACCTGGCGCATGAGCTTGGCGTACATTTCCAGGCATTCGACAAAACCCATCTCTATACCCCTAACAAAGACATCAGCGAATACACCATCCATGAAGCGAGCCTGACCGGCATTCCGGTGCGCTACCGCGCGGTGGAGGAGATGGATCGTGCCATGCGCTTCCCGAAACTGATGATGATCGACCGGCCCGCTCTGCTCGACGCAGCGATTGCCCGCCTGCCCGGGCATGCTCAGCAGACTTACACCATCCTGAAGAGCGCGCCTTATTACCTGGAAATCCTCGATCGTCGGGTGAATAAAGGCCAGGGCGTCAAAATGCTGGCTGAGAAGCTCGGCCTGAAGCAGGAAGAAGTGATGGCGATTGGCGATCAGGAGAATGACCTGGCGATGATTGAATACGCAGGAACGGGTGTCGCAATGGGGAATGCCATTGACTCTGTTAAGAAAATTGCTCAGTTCATCACCAAAACCAATATGGAAGATGGCGTCGCGCATGCCATCGAAGAGTTAGTGCTGTAACGGCCTGCTCTCTGCCGGGCCGCTTCGGCCCGGATCCCCTAACCCGGCAAAAATGCTGCACCGCAAAACAGAATCGCGTAATTTGTCGGGCAACTCTTTCTCCGTGGGTTTCATCATGTCAGAAAAACAGATCACCTTTGCTGCCCGTCAGCATCAGCTCACCAATATTAATGTCTGGACTGCCGACAGCCAGTGGCTGGCGTTTGACGTTCGTCCATCGGGCGCATCGTTTACCAGTCAGACCATTGAGCGGGTCAATGTGATGACCGGTGAGGTGGAGGTGCTCTATCAGGCCCGGCATGGTGCCCATGTTGGCGTCGTCACGGTCAGTCCCGACCTGCCACCGCGCTACGTCTGCATTCATGGCCCGGAACATCCCGATGCCAGCTGGCAGTATGACTTCCACCACCGGCGCGGGGTGATCGTTCAGAACGGTGCAGCGGTGAATCTGGATGCCTGCGATATCACGCCGCCGTTTACTCCTGGCGCGCTGCGTGGCGGCTCGCATGTACATGTCTTCAGTCCCGATGGTTCTCGCCTGAGCTTTACCTACAATGACCACGTGATGCACGAACTGGATAGCCGGCTCGATCTGCGCAACGTCGGCATCGCGGTGCCCCTTTGCGCTGTAACGCCCGAAAAGCAACATCCGCGCGAATATGACGGCACCTTTTTTTGCCTGCTGGTGAGCCAGACGCATGCGGAACCGCTGCCAGGCAGTGACCAGATTAATCGTGCCTGTGAGGAGTGCTGGGTCGGTGAGCGTGGCTACCAGAAGCCGGACGGCAGCTGGCAGCGCTGGGCGATCGCCTTTATTGGCGACACGCTGACGGCGCAGGGCGAAAAACGGCCTGAAGTTTTTATTGTTGATCTGCCTGATGCGCTGGAGGATTACGCCCGCGCCGGAGAAATGCCGCTGGAGGGCAGCAGCCAGCAGTTACCTGCGCCACCGGCTGGCGTGCAGCAGCGTCGCCTGACGCACAGCCGTGGTGTGGCTCTGCAACCTCGCCACTGGCTGCGCGCCGCACCGGATGGCAGCCAGATAGCGTTTCTGATGGCGGATGCCGCAGAGGTGATCCAGCTCTGGACGGTCTCCCCCAACGGCGGCGAACCGCGTCAGATCACCCGACTCAGCCACAGCATTCAGTCCGCCTTTAGCTGGCATCCTGACGGCCAGGCGATCGCTTTTGTCTGCGATAACAGCGTGATGCAATGTGACGTTGAGAGCGGCGCGTGTCAGCGTCTGACCCGCAGAACGGAAGAGGCGCCATCAGGTGACGCGGTGGTCTGGTCACCTGATGTTACACAGATTGCTTATATGCGTGAGGTGAATGGCTGGCGGCAACTCTTTACGGTTGCGGCAGTGACCGCATAGGAGGCATAGGCTGCGCCTGCGCCAGGCTTTCCTGCGTATGCGCCAGCCTTTCGCTCTGCAGGATGCGTTCACGTGGAGAGTCGAGAGATTTATCTTTGTCGCTGCGGTAGTAGTCCCACGGCAGCAGCAGCGTATCCAGCACAGCAGAGAAAGGAAGATCGATTAACGCCAGCGGCTTCAGCGCCCAGCTGGTATCACCATCGGACAGCATATCAGCGCTGGCACGGGTGCCTGGATAGTAGCCCTGACTCGCACCTGTGTGAGACATCACGCTGGAACAGCCGGTTGTTGCCATTGCGCAGCACACCACTCCAGCCAGAGGTAAGGTCTTCATCAATTTCATCATCATCATCCCTTCAGTCATGGCATAAGCCTGGCTGAGTTTGCTTGCCAGACAACGTCAACACTCTGGGGCGAAGTCCGTCTGGGTCTGGCAAATGTAGTCCTGAGTGTATGTCATTTCCTCAAATTGGCGAAAAAAATTGCATTTCACCCTCTTGAAAATGGTCTTGTGGCACCCATTTTTAGTTTACGGACGCACTCACCGTTGCCGCAAGGGACAGTGGGGTGCCGTATCCAGCCTGTCCAGTAGTGGAAGGTTGCCAAAACTTGCTGAAATTCAGGAGTCTTAATATGCGTAATTTTGATCTCACCCCACTTTATCGCTCTGCTATCGGTTTTGATCGCCTGTTTAACCTGCTCGAATCTAATCAGAATCAGAGCAATGGCGGCTATCCTCCCTATAACGTTGAACTGGTCGATGAAAATCACTATCGCATTACTATTGCGGTGGCCGGTTTTGCTCAGAGCGAACTGGATATCACGGCGCACGATAACGTGCTGATCGTGCGGGGTGCCCATCCTGAAGAGCAGACCGAGCGTAAATACCTGTATCAGGGTATCGCCGAGCGTAACTTCGAGCGTAAATTCCAGCTCGCCGACCACATTGTGGTGCGCGATGCCCGTCTCGAAAATGGTCTGCTGAGCATCGATCTTGAACGACTGGTGCCGGAAGAGGCGAAACCACGCCGTATTGAGATTCTGAAGTAATATTGAGGTTCTGAAATAGTCATTAAAAACGCCGCGTTAGCGGCGTTTTTTTTGCCCTTATATCTGAAGGCAGACTTGTCCTTACGGCTGCGTTCGCATCGCTAAACGCTGACCCAGCACGCCACCAAACACATTGACCAGTAACCCCAGAATAATCACCACCGCACCCAGCATCTGCTGCCCGGAGAGATGCTCATCCAGCACCAGCGCGGCGGTAATAATCCCCACCACTGGCACCAGCAGCGACAGCGGCGCGACGCGCCAGGTTTCGTAGCGACTCAGCAGATTCCCCCAGATGGCGTAACCCACAATGGTGGCGACAAATGCCAGATAGAACAGCGCCAGCACGGTCTGCAGGCCGATATGCAGCAGGCTGTTAACGATGGCGGCCTGACCATCAAACAGCAGCGAACAGGCAAAGAAAGGAACGATCGGCACCAGCGCACTCCAGACCACCAGTGACATGATCGGCACGCTACGGTTCCGCATAATAATCTTATTGGTGATATTACCCAGCCCCCATGAGAGCGCCGCCGACAGCGTCAGCATCATGGTGGTCAGCGTGATACCGGCGCTGGTCTGCCCTTCCATGCCTGCCGTTGCCAGCAAAAACATCCCCAGCGTAGCGATGATAATCCCGACAATATGATTCCAGCGCAGCCTCTCCGCCAGCAACAGCGCGCCCAGCAACAGGGTAAAGAATGCCTGCGCCTGCAGCACCAGCGAGGCCAGACCGGCAGGCATGCCGAGCTTGATCGCCAGGAACAGAAAGGCGAACTGACCAAAACTGATGGTCATGCCATAAACCACCAGCCAGCGCAGCGGAATCGGCGGGCGACGCACAAAGAAAATGGCGGGAAAGGCGACCAGGGTAAAACGCAGCCCGGCGAGCAAAAAAGGCGGCATACCCTGCAGCCCCAGCTTGATCACCACAAAATTGACGCCCCACGCCACCACCACGCACAGCGCTAACAGCATATCTTTTACCGACATCAGAAACTCCTTGTCCTGCCGTCAGGCGGTGACCGCAATCGGGGTCGCGATATCGGCACAGCAGCCTTCACCCACGATGCGAAAATAATCATCTACAGCCAGCGCGATCGACTTATCCAGCTCGCCCGCGTTAAACCATAACGTTCCGACCTGTTGCAGCCGGGTATCCACCCGCAGCGCCAGCCGGTCATCAAAACTAAACGGCGGTACCGCGCCCATCACACAGCCCGTCAGCGCCTGCGCCAGCTCCGGAGCAGCAAAAGAGGATTTTTTGCCGCCGATGGCGCGCGCCGCACTTTTGAAATTGATCCGGCAGTCGCCCGGCACTATCGCCAGCAGCTGACGCGATGGCGCACCGTCCGGCATGCTGACCTCCAGCACCATCGCTTTGGCCGCCTGACCCAGCAGGTTACCGCGTATCTGGCTGATCTGTTCGGTCTGCCCTATCGCCTCATGTTCCACCACGCGGTAGCTGGCCTGCTGCTGATCCAGCAGCGCAGTAATTTTTTCAAACGTCGTCATTCCCTTCTCCTGTTCTGGCACAGCCCGGCTTAGCTCCAGGCGATAGCGTGTTTCATTTTTTTATCGGTCAGCCCGAAAAAGAAACCCATGGTGATACGGGTATCGCCTTCGACCCGATCGATCTCATGATAAAACGCAGGATTAAACAGATAGATATCGCCACTGCGTGGTGAAAATTCGCAGATCTCGCTGTTTTCAATCACCCCACTGCGATAACCCAGCTCCCCGGCGGTTTTGAACTGCTCATCCTCTGGCGACCACTTTTTGTTGTAGATGCGCAGTGCCCCACCCGCGTTGCACTCCTGCAGGCAGACCACGCAGCTGAGCTGATGCAGGATTTGCGTCACCACCAGCGAAGTCTCTGCGGCGTCGCGCACGATATTGTCGTTATGCAGCGGGTTCGCGACGCCATTGGCATGAAAGCGCACGATAGAACCGGCATAGTCTCCACTACCCGGTTCGTGGGCGATGCGTAAACTTTCCAGCCGCAGCGCATGCTGAACCCAGCGGTAAATCTGTTCGCGCAGCGTATTCAGTGAGGGCGGCAACGCCGGCTGGATATCGCGCAGCTCGGTAAAATAGTTATCGGGAGCCGCAGTATGACGCGCCAGATAGGGGCCGAGCGTGGTCAGCGCGCCATTGGGATAGTGGGAGACACGGATCTTTTCCCGGCAGCTCTGCAGGTCGGTCACCACCGCTTCCCGCACCTCTGGCGTCAGGAAATTACGCAACACCAGCAGCGGCACCCGTGCGGTAACGATGTCATCCAGCCAGGTCGATTCCACAAACATGTTGGGATTAATCACGCGGAACTGATTGAAAATTGCCATGTTTATCACTCCCTAAACGGTATTTCATAGAGTTCATGATTGTTCATTCGCCGCCAGTTGCCAGCGCTGCCTGGTATTGCCACGGGTTCAGAGGCGATCAGCGTGCAACCATCCTGTTGCTGAAAATGCATCGTAAAATAGTCGGGCCAGGGCGTGTCGTGCGGATACCACTGCCACGCCCAGGCTTTGTCACGGGTGACGAAAATGGCATTCCCTGCGCTGCCGCCCGGCTCTACCTGCGCCATCTTTGCGCGCAGATAGTCGCGGGTGAAATCGGCAGGCGTGGTCTGATCCACCAGATAACGCAGATACTCTTCTGAATCGAAGCGCGATTCGGCCAGACCGAGCTGGCGGTAAATCGTCGGCAGAAAGCCGTTATGCATCATGTACCACTGATGTCCGGCGCTGTTGCGCCACAGCGGATGAGAAAACGCCAGTCCCTGATTTTTACTCAGCGTGGCGTGCCGCACATGCACCGCCAGAAACCGGCTGCGCAGCCGATCCACATCGATACCGGGCAGCGCTTCTGCGAACGCGCCGGTGCCGTGCAGGGTACGAATCTCACCCTCTTCGAGCCACAGACAGCCCCAGCCGTTAGGGTGTGATTTGATCGGGCCATCGTGTTCGGCGCTTTCACCGCAGCTCATGGCGCGCGCCGCCTCCAGAATTTCTGCGCTGTCGAACCGGCCATGCGCCAGAATCATCCTGCACATACTTTATCTCTCCCGGCCGCCACCGGCTGCGCGGCAATCACCTGCTGAAAAGTGGTCATAATCGGCTCACGCGCTGTGGCCGTCAGGCTGAAAGTGGCCAGAATGCCCGCGTGACGCGTCAGGTCGGCATAGAGCGATGAGCGTGACGAAACCTGTAACGCAGGCAATCTGAGTGGCGGTAACAACGCGCCCTGCTGATGCTGATCGATCCAGCGTTCGGCAGCCTGCAGCTGCGCCGGTTGCCGCAACCGCAGCTGGCCGACCGCACCGGGTGTGGTGAAGGCAAAGACAGGTAACGCGCCGCCCGCTTCTAACCGGAAGGTGACTTCCGCCCAGTTGATGCCAGTCGCCTCCTGCACCAGCGTCGCCACGCCCATGCCGGAGAGCCGGAACCCCATCTCCAGGAAATGTGGCACGCCGTTGACCACAATAAAATCGATATGAAATGCACCCTGACGGTAGCCAAAGGTTTCGCAACAGAATGTCATCAGGCTGCTGAACGAGACCGGCAGGGCCGCTGCCGCCATCGCCACATGCCCCGACTCATAAAAGCTGACGCAGCCCTCAGCATCCCGGTGCTGCTCAATCACCTTCTGGCAGCAGGTCAGCGCCTGGGGATGTCCCTGATGCACCACGCCCTGTAATGAAAACTCATCGCCGATCAGCGCGCTTTCCACAATAAAGCCGCTGAAGCCGCGTCCGCCGTAATTCATGGTCTGTACCAGCTGTTTCACTACGCTATGCAGCTGATCGGCATGCTCAATCAGCCAGATGCCCAGGCCGCCGCCGCCATCCACCGGCTTCACGACGCAGGGATAGATCAGCGCCTGTCCGGCATCCAGAATGCTGAGCGGCGAGGCGAAAAAGCGGAACTCCGGCTGCGGGAAGCGCGGCCAGGCTTTTTTCAGCGCCATACGCTGCGCATATTTATCCAGCGGAATAAAGGCAGCGGGCGCATCCGGCCCGGCCAGCATCTCGCGCAGTCGTCCGGCGCTGGCGTTGTAGGCTTCAAAGCCCGCCAGCACCACCAGCGGATGCGCCAGTAAACCGGCGTGCAGATAGGCCTGCATCACCTCCCAGGGATTTTCGGGGCGATCGAGGCGAATGATCAGATCAAACGGCAGAGCCAGGCTTAACGACTGGTAATCGACGAAATCACCCATTTCAGCCAGCACGGTAAAATAGCCGTCGCGCTTCGCCACCGCGCAGTAAGGATTTTGCCCGTCGCGGGTGGCGCCAATTTGCAGAAAAATCTTTTTCATCGCCTCGCCTTACCGGGTTAACGCCCGGAAATGATTTCTGTCACGATGTCATTCAGTACACCGTTATTGACCTGAATCACCGCTTTGTGGGGATCAAAACGCAGCACGCGCGACAGCGGATCGGCGCTTTTGCCCTCCAGCAGCGAACTGACCGGCTTGCTCTGCCAGCAGTGCCGCATCTGCGTCAGCGTCATGCCGGAGAGCCGGGTTAACTGCTGTGCCAGCGCGCGATCTTCACTGCGTTGCTCAAGCAGATCGCGGATGGCCGCCTCATCCAGCGTAATCTGCTGCTGCATCAGCCAGTGTCCGAGCTGCTCTCCCTGCGCCAGGAACGGGGAGTAGATCATGCAGATCAGCTGATCTTCGCTGAGGTCAAACGCCTGTATGGCGAAGTCCGCCGCGCGCTGCCGCTGCCGCTGGATCGCGGCGTCATCCTGATAGCGTGCCGCCATCTCATCGATTAGCGCGGGCGGAAAATCTTTCTTCACCATCAGTCCCAGCGCAAAGCGCACATATTCGCGGATCCCTTCGGCATAGTGGCGCTGCAGCAGCGTTTCTGCCCGCAATCCGCGCAGGTGTGCCATCAGCGTCGGATTACCGCAGTCGGATTCGGAGAAGCTGAACATCAGCGCATCAAAACGGAAGCGCATAAATTCGCTGAGCAGTGCCCAGTGCGCGCCCGCTTCATAGGCGGTGTCCTGATAGATGTTGAAGAACAGTGGATTGCGCGCCAGCTGGTGGGTGATGCGGTGCGCAGGCGTCAGCTGATCGGCGCCATAAACATCGCTGAAGTAGCGCTCTGCCACACCATCCAGCGTCTGCAGAAACCCGCTGAAGCCCCGGGTTTTGTCCGCCACTGGCGCATCAAATAGCCGTGAGAGGTGCCGCGCCCAGGCGACATAGGCGGCCTGCTCCTGTGGCGAGTCGCCGGTAACAATCAGATCCACGCCACCGTTGTAGTCTGCCGCCAGGCCAAAGGAGTTCACCATGCTGAGATTACAGGCGTTGCAGAAGGTCGAGCGCGCGTCGGCGCGAAACCGGTGGCCATTCATCAGCACGTCATTGCGGTTCTGCTGCCGCACGCTCTCCGGCATCGGCAGGTCGCGGTCAAACGGCCGGATCAGCAGGCCATCCACGACCAGACACTCCACCCGCTCATCGTCATGCATCGCCAGCGACTGATAAACGCGGTGGATATTCTCCATTACGCTCTGATTCATCGCCGCATGGCGATTGGTGCTGATCCGCAGATGAAAGGTGCTGCCCTGCTGCTGCCAGATCAGTCCCTGAATGTAACGCACGTAAGCCACCATGTAGCTGCTATCTTTTCCTCCGCCATAGGCGAGCAGCACACGGTTATTCTCCAGCTGCTGCTGATCCGGCAACGCTGCCAGCAGGCGAAGAGAGCAGCGTTGAGCGGACTCAATGATGGCGGGTGACAGATACGCTTCCATCTCCTTCATCATGGCGGGCAGATTATTCATTTCTCACGTTTTCCTCAGGTGAAAAGAATCACTTTATGGTCTGAAGCCCGGGGCTGACGGGGTCGCCGGGCCGTTTAGCGTTATGAATAATTAAGAGATGCAGCCTAAAGTACTTTGAATGTACTCTGTTGAATATGCACAGATCAGCGCGATATGGGGTGGAACAGATGGCCGATATTATCGGGGAACAGGAGAGTCAGAGCAGTCGTTACCGCCAGATCGCAGAACAGATCAAGCAGGCCATTCATGCCGGTTCGCTGGCACCTGACAGCCGTCTGCCGTCGGTGCGCACGCTGGCGACGCAGTACAATGTCAGCCTTACCACCGCCCTGAAGACACTGCGCACGCTGGAAGATGAGCGCTACGCTGTTGCCCGCCCCAAATCGGGCTTTTTTGTTGCCCCGCAGCGGCCCTCTTCGCGTCAGCTGCCCGCCGTCAGTGAACAGCCGCGCGCCATCGCGCCGCTTGATGAGCAGACAGAACTCCATCTGGCGATGCTTGGCTCAGACTGCCGGGTGCGTCTCGATCTGGCCAACGGTGACAGTGCGCTCTATCCGGTCAAGCGCATCGGCCTGCTGATGCGTCAGATGGGCTACAGCAAACCGGCCCTGCTCGGGAATACGGTGAAGGGCACCGGCTATGCACCGCTGAAAACAGAGATTGCCCGCCGGGCAGTGGGTTACGGCTGCAATATCAGCGCTGACGATATTCTGATCACCAACGGCTGCATTGAGGCGATCTCGCTGTCGCTGCGCGCCACGACCCAGCCGGGCGATGTGGTCGCCGTGGAATCACCCTGCTATTTCGTGCTGCTGCAGATGCTGCATAACCTCAATTTACGGGTGATTGAAGTGGAAGCCGGGCCGGAAGGGTATGTCGATGTCGCGAAGCTCACCGGGCTGTTTCAGCGCAAGGCGGTGCGGGTCTTTCTCACTCTGTGCAACGTCAACAATCCGCTGGGAAAAAGCATTCCCAACGAGCATAAGGCCTATATTGCGCGGCAGGCGGATGAAAACGACGTGGTGATTATTGAGGATGATATTTTTGGCGATACTGCCTTCGGTGAACGCCGCCCTTTCCCGATGCGCGCCTTCAGCCCCAACGCCATTCTCTGCAGCGGCTTCTCTAAAACCGTGGCGCCAGGCATTCGTATTGGCTGGGTTCACAGCGTCAACTACATGCGTAAAATCGCCTCACTGAAATATACCTCAACCATGGGCACCTCGGTGCTGTCGCAGGCGGCGGTAGCGGAACTGCTGCGCAGCGGCGGCTATGATGCTCATCTGCGTAAGCTGCGGCGTGAGCTGGCACGACAAATCCGTGAAATGCGCCAGTCGGTGTTACGGGAATTTCCGGCGGGAACCCGGGTGTCCGATCCGGAAGGAGGCTATGTGCTGTGGGTTGAGATGCCCCGACAGGCGCTGAACGTGCGCGAGCTGTTTCTGAAAGCGCGCAACGCGGGCATCGGCATTGCGCCGGGCCACATTTTTGCCACCGACCAGCGCTACGATCACTGTTTCCGGCTGAATGCAGGTTTTGGCTGGAATGCAGAGGTGGAACAGGCGATTCAGCAGCTGGCACAGTGGTGCCAGCTGTCTTTAACCGATACGCAGGATTAGCTGTCGCGCCAGGCGTTCTCAACCTCTTCCGCCAGAATCTGCACCGCCCGCTCAATGTTCTCTGCATCCGGCACGTAATTCATCCGCATACATTGATGGGTGTGCGGCCACGCCTGTTCCAGTCCCGGGAAGAAGAAGTGGCCCGGCACCATCAACACGCCGCGCGCTTTCAGCCGCTGATAAAGCAATTCGGTGGTGATCGGCAGATCGCGGAACCAGAGCCAGAGGAAAATAGCCCCTTCCGGCTTGTGGATCAGGCAACGGTCTTCCGGCAGATAGCGCCGCAGGATCGCAATGGTCTGCTGCACCTTCTGCTGATAGAACGGCTTAATCACCTCTTCGGAGAGCCGCAACAGATCGCCGCGACGGATCATCTCATTGGCAATGGCCGGACCGATACTGCCGGGCGCCAGACTGATGATGCCGTTCATATTGCTCAGCGCGGTGATGGTCTTCTCGTCAGCGATAATGATGCCGCAACGCGCACCCGGCAGGCCGAGCTTCGACAGACTCATGCAGAGAATGATGTTGGGGTTCCACAGCGGGCGCACCTCGCTGAAAATGATGCCGGGGAACGGCACGCCATAGGCATTGTCGATCAGCAGCGGCACGTCATGCTGCTGTGCCAGCGCATCGAGCTGCATCAGTTCATCATCGGTGATCACGTTGCCGGTGGGGTTGGTCGGGCGCGATACGCAGATCAGCCCGACCTCTTCATTCATCGGCAGATGCTCAAAATCGACATGATATTTAAACTGGCCTTCCGGCAGCAGCTCAATGTTCGGCTTCGCCGACACAAACAGCCCCTCTTCCAGGCCGGCATCCGCATAGCCCAGATACTCAGGCGCCAGCGGGAACAGCACCCGCTTTTTGCTGCCATCGGCCCGACGACCGGCGAACAGATTGAACAGATAGAAGAAGGCGCTCTGGCTGCCGTTAGTCAGCGCAATGTTCTGTGCGGTGATGGGCCAGCCAAGCTGATCGCTCAGCAGTCCGGCCAGCGACGCCAGCAGCGTCGCTTTTCCGCGCGGGCCGTCGTAATTGCACAGCGCCTCGCTGAGTTTGCCTTCCTCATGCATCTGCTGCAGCAGTTGCTGAAAGTAGTCGTTCATGGCCGGGATCTGCGCCGGATTACCGCCGCCCAGCATGATGGTGCCGGGCGTTCGCAGGCCCGCGCCCATATCTTCCATCAGACGTGAGATGCCGGAATGTTGGGTAAATTTGTCGCCGAACTGAGAAAAAGACATAGCGGTTAAATATTTGTGATAGCGAATCGGGGGTCCACCATAACGCCCGCCATGGGCGGGCGCAATGGAAAGGCGAGGGGATTACTTCAGCGCCTGCGGGTTCACGCAGTTTTTCTCGACGCTTCCGCCGAGTGCAGCGAGGAGATTTTCTACCGCATCCTGCATCATGCCGTAGCGGGTTTCGTGGGTGGCAGAACCGATATGCGGCAGCGTCACCACATTGGGCAGCGACAGCAGCGGAGAGTCGGCAGAGACTGGCTCCTGCTCAAACACATCCAGCCCGGCGGCATGCAGTTTGCCCGCCTGCAACGCGGCGATCAGCGCATTTTCATCCACCACCGGCCCGCGACCGGCGTTGATCAGCACCGCATCCGGCTTCATCAGTTCAAGCTCGGCGGCACCGATCAGATGGTGCGTCTCTTCGGTCAGCGGCAAACTGATGCAGACGAAATCACTCTGCTTCAGCAGCGCCTCCCGTTCACAGCGCTGTGCGCCAAAGCGCGACTGCGCCTCTTCATGCTCGCGGCGGGCGTTGTAGAGGATTTTCATACCGAAGCCAAAGTGGGCGCGCTGTGCCAGCGCCATCCCGATACGTCCCATGCCGAGAATACCCAGCGTTTTATGATGCACGTCGATGCCGAACTGTGCCGGACCGATGCTCTTCTGCCAGTTGCCCGCTTTGACCCAGGCATCCAGTTCCGGTACCCGACGCGCGGTGCTCAGTACCAGCGCCATCATGGTGTCCGCCACGGTTTCGGTCAGCACGGTCGGCGTGTGCATCAGCACCACGTGACGCTGATTCAGCGCATCCACATCAAAATTGTCATAGCCTACAGAGACGCTGGAGCAGACGCGCAGATTGGGCATCTTCGCCAGCAGCTCACCATTCACTTTACCGCCCGATCCCAGCAGACCTTCTGCCTGTTGGAACGCCGCAGCATGTTCCTGCTGGCTTTCCGGCGAGAGATCGCTGATTTCCGTCACGTCACACTGTTCAGCCAGGCGAGCATAAAGATCGTCGGGCAGTTTTTTATAGAGAATTACAGCGGGTTTCATTCGGTGGCTCCCGGTCAATAAGTAGCGGGCGGCTTGCAGGCCGCCCGGAGAAATAGAGGCTAACGTTTACGCTTTCAGGCGGGTTTCGCACCCTGCAGCGGCGGCGCTTTGTTCTGCGCCGGTTTCACAATCAGCGTCAGCCACACCGAAACCAGCAGGGCCGATCCCATAAAGATGTAGGACGCGGACGGGCTGCCGGTGGCTCCATTAAGATAGCCGACAATCCATGAACCGATAAACGACCCCAGCGCACCCATACTGTTGATCAGCGCCATTGCGCCACCGGCGACATTGCGTGGCAGCATCTCAGGAATAATGGCGAAGAACGGCCCGTAAGGCGCATACATCGCGGCACCGGCAATCACTAACAGGGTGTAGGACATCCAGAAATTGTTCGATCCCACCAGATAAGAGCCCAGGAACGCCAGCGCGCCCACCAGCAGCAGCGGCCAGACGAACAGCTTACGGTTCTGGGTTTTATCCGACGCCCAGGAGACCACCACCATCGCAATGGTCGCCGCCAGATAAGGCACCGCAGAGAGCCAGCCCGCTTCTACCATGCCCATCTGCGTGCCGTTACGCAGAATCGACGGCAGCCACAGCACAAAGCCATAGACGCCGATGCTCCAGGCAAAATATTGCAGGCAGAGAATGATCACGTTGCGGTTGCGGAACGCTTCGCTGTAGTTGCGCACCGCTTTAATATTTTCCTGCTCTTTCTGCAGTTCAGCCTGCAATGCCGCTTTCTCGGCATCGCTCATCCAGCGCGCCTGCGCCGGCTTATCCTGCACCAGGAACCACCAGGCGATCGCCCAGACCACCGCCGGAATCCCTTCGAAGATAAACATCTCACGCCAGCCAAACGATTCGATCAGATAGCCTGACACGACCGACATCCACAACACCGTGACCGGATTACCCAGGATCAGGAAGGTGTTGGCGCGTGAACGTTCCGACCTGGTAAACCAGTTGCTGATGTAGATCAGCATCGCGGGCATCACCGCGGCTTCCACCACGCCCAGAATAAAGCGAATGGCCGCCAGCATCGGAATGTTGCTGACCACGCCGGTCAGTGAGGCACAGCCGCCCCACAGGATCAGGCACCAGAAGATCAGTTTCTTGACGCTGCGGCGTTCGGCGTAAATTGCACCCGGGATCTGGAAAAAGAAGTAACCCAGGAAGAACAGCGCACCCAGCAGCGAGGACATGCCTTTGGTGATGCCGAGATCGTCATTAATCCCGGCAGCAGAAGCGAAGCTAAAATTTGCACGATCGAGATACGCCAGGCTGTAGGTGATAAACACGATGGGCATGATGAACCACCAGCGTTTTGGCGCGATTGTCTGCTTTTTCATCGGGAACTCCTGTGACTGTAGAGGGGCGCGAACTACACGTCGCCCAGTTGCTGACGCGTCGGCAGACCTTCGCTGTCACCAATGACCTGAATCGCCATCGAACCAATTTTGTTGCCGCGACGAATCGCCTGCGGCAGCGACTGACCTTCCAGCAGGGCGCTGATGACGCCAACGGCAAAGCCGTCTCCGGCGCCTACCGTATCCACCACGTTGTCGACTTTTATCGCCTCAACCTGGCCCTGCTCGCCCTGCGCCGTTTTATACCAGGCACCGTCACAACCGGTTTTAATCACGACCGCTTTCACCCCCTTATCGAGATAGAAATCCGCGATCGCTTCTGGCTGACGATAGCCGGTCAGAATCAGCCCCTCTTTTTCGCCCGGCAGTACCCAGTCGGCATACTCCGCCAGCAGATTGAGCTGCTTACGCATCTCCTCTTCGCTGCGCCACAGTACCGGCCGCAGGTTAGGGTCAAACGAGATAGTTTTACCGCGCGCACGCATCTCTTTGGCGGTGTGCTTCAGCAACTCCAGCGAACTCTCTGACAGCGCCGCCGCCACACCGCTCAGGTGCAGATGTCGCGCCGAACCAAAATAGTCCGCGTTAAAATCGTCGACCGACAGATGGCTGGCCGCCGAGCCTTTACGAAAATATTCCACCAGTGGATCAGAGCCGTCATCGACTTTGGACTTGAGCTGAAAACCGGTGGGATAGCGCTTATCGACCGTCACCCGGGCGTGGTCGATACCCTCTTTTTCCAGCTGCTGGCAGATAAACCGGCCAAAAGCGTCATCGCCAATACGACTGACCCAGCCCACTTTCAGGCCAAGACGAGCCAGGCCGGTCGCCACATTGAGTTCAGCGCCCGCCGCGCGTTTAACAAAGGTCTCTGCTGCGGCCAGGTCGCCGGTTTCACGGGCGATGAACATCGCCATCGCTTCACCGATAGTGACAACATCAAGCGGACCGTTGTGATGCATAGTGTGATGCGTGGTCATCTTCACTCCTTACACGTTACGCAGCAGCGACACGTAGTGGCGTGTCACCGCAGTCAGATCGTCGCCTTCCAGCGGAAATTCAATACCGCGCGGTGCCTGTGCGGGCAACTGTTGCAGCAGTGTGCGCCAGTGGTCATCAGCCTCATCCAGCGCAATCGCGCGGTAGCTATCCTGGTGCGCCACGGCGGCTTTGACATGCACATAGCCCACCTGCGCAGCCAGCTGCTGCGCCGCCTGATCGGCATCCTCACCGGTCCAGCACCAGTTACCCATATCAAAGGTCATGCTGATCGGCAGATCCGCTTCCCTGACCGCCGTGAAAAAGGCGACTGACGGAGCCAGTCGGCCATGCTTAGTCTGGTCATTTTCCACCGTCAGCTGAAACGGCAGATCTGCCAGCAGCGCCTGCAACGCTTCGCGAGGCAGCGCACCAGTGAACTCTCCCAGCGCCACTTTCAGCCGCTGAGCGTTTAACTGGCGTGCTTCTTCAACGTAGTGGGTTATACGGGGATTGATTTCGCCGCCGTCACAAAACAGCGTATCGGGCACCGAATAGCTGCTGTGCAGCTGATGCTGCGCCACCGCCCGGGCCAGTGCCGGCAGATCGGCCAGTGCCGCGTCATCAAGCAGTTCGCGGCGGATTTCGACCCCGTCTGCGCCCGCCTGCTGGATAATCGGCAGCAGCGCACGCTGACCGCCGAGAGCGGCGATCTGTGCGTGGCCATATGCGGCGGTCACCACGATGATGTCAGGTTTCATGTTCTACTCCATGGCAGGGTTCTGCTCATAACGAATACAAAAACCCTAAATGGAACCGGTTCCAAAGCAAAGCAGCAAACTGTGAAATTATGATCGTGCTCACGAAGCGAGCACGTAAACGGAAGGTTAAATCTGAAATTCAGTTAAGAGGCTGGCTGGAGCCGCGAACGATAAGTTCGCCAGAAAAGACCTGCTCGGCAACCGGCAATCCGCTGCCTTCGATGCGCGTAATCAGTCGTTCCAGCGCACTGTAGCCAATCTGCCAGGTGGGCTGTTTCAGCGTGGTGATACCGACACCGGCCAGCGCCGCCCACTCCAGTTCGTCAAAACCGAGCAGGCCGATATCGCGGCCCCAGTGCAGATTGAGTCGCTGTAGCGATCGCGCTACCTGCAGGGTCAGCGCCCCGTTGGCGACCATCACTGCGCAACGTTTGCCGGTGTGACGCTGATGAAAGGCCAGCAGCGCCTGATCCAGCGCGGCGGGCTGGTGCAGCGCCACTTCCGTATTCTCATGCTCAACCTGCGGATGCTCTGCCAGTAGCTGGCGGAAGGCCTGCAGGCGCTCACGGCGCGTGTTGACGCTGCCCAGCGGCTCGCTAAGAAACAGCAGCGCATCGTAGCCATTGTCGACCAGATGCCGCGTTGCCGTTTCGGCTGCCTCGGCGTTATTCAGGCCCACCACATCGCAGGGAAAATCGGGGATTTTACGGTCAATCAGCACCATTGGCAGCAGGGATTGTTGCAGATGGTTCAGCACCTCTTCGCGCATCCCGACGGCGTTAACCACAATGCCCTCAACCTGATAGCTGCTCAGCAATTGCAGATAGTGCTGCTCCAGATCCACTTCGTTATTGGTATTACACATCAGCAGCGTGAAGCCCTGCTCGCGGCAGGCGGCTTCAATACCGCTCATGACATCAACAGAATAGGGATTGGTGATATCGGCGATAATCAGCCCGATCAGGCGGGTACGTCCGCGCTTCAGGCCGCGCGCCATCTGACTCGGGCGATAGCTGAGATCAGCAATAGCCTGTTCGATCCGCGCTTTCAGACCGGCAGAGAGCAGATGCAGTTCACCATTGAGATAGCGTGAAACGCTGGTTTTACCGGTTCGTGCCGCGTGAGCAACATCGCTGATGGTGGCGCGAGGCGGCCTGATTTTCATGAGATATCCTGCGTAATAAGAAACCCGGCAGAGACTAGCACAAGCAAAGCCCGGCGCAAAAAGCGCTACGCCGGTAATTGCAGCCAGGGTTGCCACAGAGTCTGTAACGTCTCCGGCGGTGCGCCATCAATCAGCCGGATGACCATTTCAGCCACCTGTTCACCGGCCTGATGCGGCGTCGCCTGACGAATGGCGACAATGGGATGATCGAGAATCGCATCTCGCGGCAATCCTTCCCAGCCCGCCAGCAGAATGGCACCCTCGCCCGCTGCACGCCCGGCCAGTTGCAGCGCCAGAGCCGCCCCTTCAGCCAGCGCAGCGCAGTCGGTGATGATCACTTCCGGTACTGGCCCCTCTGCCAGCCACTCCCGGGTTTGCTGATAGCCGGCGCGACGCGACGGTGCCACCGCCGCCATCGCGTAAGGCGTAACTTCCCCCAGCGCCGTCAGATAACCCTGACGCCGGTCACGCACCCGCGTACTGTTTTCATTGCTGCCAAGCCAGGCTATCCGCTGCCGTCCCTGCGCCAGCGACCAGCCCACCGCCAGCTGTGAACCGGCAAGGTGATCAACATCAAACCACGCATAGGTCGATGGCAGATCGCTGCGGCCCAGCGCCAGAAAACGAAAATTGGTCTGGAGCAGAGCATGAAGCCGACTGTCTTCTGGCGTGGTGTGGCCGACGATCAGGGCATCAACGGCGCCACTGCGCAGCAGGCGTGTCAGCGTCGCCTGACTCTGCTGCTTATCCGCCAGCAACAGCAGGTTAATGTCATAACGGGCAAGGTGATGCTCCAGAGCCAGCAGCATGTCGCTGAAGTCGCTGCCATTCAGGGGAGAGGCACCGATCGGGTAGACGAACCCCACCGCGTTAGCACGGCCGGTTTTCAGACGCCGGGCCGCCGCATTAGGCCGGTAGCCACGCCGCTGCGCTTCCTCTTCGATGCGTTTACGCGTCTCCGGAGCGACATCCTGATAACCATTGAGGGCGCGGCTGACGGTCGTTACGGAAAGACCTAAAACCGTAGCGATGGCTTTAAGAGACATGGGAAGGCGTCCATTGATCAATTTTTGATCAGACTACCATAAAGCCTCTGCTGGCTCTATTCGCAGAAACATTACTGATACTTTTAACGCGATGCTTTACAGAAAAAAGGCGCCCCCGGGCGGGGGCGACCGCGTTTATCCCAGCGGGCTGAGCGTGATCTCAACACGACGATTTTGCGCTTTGCCTGCTTCGGTGCTGTTGCTGGCAACCGGGTTATCCGGGCCTGCACCTTGGGTGCGCAGGCGATCGCTGGCAACACCCTGCACGATCAACGCGCTGGCGACGCTTTCAGCACGCTGCTGTGACAGACGCATGTTCAGCGCGCGGGTGCCGGTGCTGTCGGTATAACCCACTACGTTTACCGCAGTTTTCGGATACTCTTTCAGCACCATTGAAACACCTGTCAGGGTGTTCGCGCCGGCAGGTTTCAGATTGCTGCTGCTGGAGTCGAAGGTGACATTGTTTGGCATATTCAGGACGATGTTATCGCCATTACGGGTCACGCTGACGCCCGTTCCGCGCATCTTGTCGCGCAGTTTCGCTTCCTGCACATCCATGTAGTAGCCCACGCCACCGCCCAGTGCGGCTCCGCCTGCAGCACCAATCAGCGCACCTTTACGGCGATCTTTCTTCGACGAGGAGAGTACGCCGACACCGGCACCCACTAACGCACCCAGGCCTGCGCCCACACCTGACTTACCCGCCTGAGATTCGCCGGTGTAAGGATTGGTGGTACAACCTGGCAGGGCCAGACTGCCGCTTAATAACAAGGTGATGGCGATTAATTTCTTCTGCATTTTTGTTCCCTTACATTCGACACACAGGGGAAAACCTTTCCCATAAGTGGCACGATTATGCCGCCTGGTGGCCGGGAATGTAGTGAGGAAAAATCCTGATTTAGCGGGAATTACGCCTTTTGGTTGTCAGGATGGCAAAAACAGTTGCTCTGATGATCGTTTATCAGCCCGCAGGCCTGCATAAAGGAGTAGCAGATTGTGGGGCCGATGAATTTGAAACCACGCTGCTTTAGCGCCTTCGAGAGCGCAATGGCCTGCTCTGAGGTGGTGGGAGCCTGACTATAGTCAGGATAATGGTGGACGATTTGCGCGTTATCGACAAATTGCCAGACGAAGTGGCTGAAATCCTCGCCTTGCGCTTCCATCTGGAGATAAGCACGAGCGTTGGCGATAATCGCCGCGATTTTACCGGCGTGGCGGATAATGCCGCTGTTGAGCATCAGCGTGTCGATCTCTGCCGCATCCATCAACGCTATGGCCTGCGGATCAAACTGGTGAAACGCCGCCCGATAGTTTTCCCGCTTTTTCAGCACGGTTATCCAGGATAACCCCGCCTGCTGTCCTTCCAGACAGAGCATCTCAAACAGCGCACGCTTGTCTCTCTGTGCCACACCCCACTCCCTGTCGTGATAAGCCAGATAGAGGGGATCCTGCGTTACCCAACCACATCGTTGCATCGCATTGTTCCTTTATAATGAGAATATTTTAGCGGTCCGCTTGATCTTAGAATTAATCGGTTGATAGTTAAACGATCACCGGTTAAATAACAGAGACGGGCCGAAATTTAATTTAAACGCCGGATAATAACTTCAGCCTTGCCTGGAGAAGCGATGTTGCCGAGAAGCGGTTGGAAAGGTCTGCGGATCTGCTGTGCTGTATGGCTGTTAATCTTAACGCAACCGACTTTTGCGCGCGGCGGCATCTCTGCGCCTCAACATCCCGACTTTCTGCCCGACTACGATACGATTCTGGCGGAGAAGATCGCCCTGACGCCACTCGCCTTCAGCGATGAGAGCCGCGCCCTGTTTGAAGCCGCCATCAACTCTCCCACCGCGTCACCCATCGCCGTCCACAGTGAAACCGGCAGCGTAGGCACCACCCCGCTGGGAAAACGCTATCGGGCTGGGGTTGACCTGCCCATTGCCCCGTCATTTACCACCGGGCCGGTGGCGCAGTATGCCGTTGATCCGCAGCAGATGAACTGTCTGCAATGTGACTACAGCGATCAGCAGAGTCGTGAGCAGAGCGCCAGCGTCGGCTGGCGCATCGATTCGCAGCAGGGATGGATATCGCCCTGGGCGCAGCTGAGTTATCACTATCTGCTGGCAGACACGCCGCAGAATCCCCGGCGTGAGGCGACGAACGGCACCGATCAGTCCGAAGGCATCGATCTGAGCATCGGTGCACAAGTGCCTCTGAACGATAATCTGGCGGCTTTCGCCGCGTTTTCACAAAGCGAAGCGCTGAATAACCAGGAGCAGCAACTTTATACCTTTGGCTTCAGCGCCAGCTTCTGACCGGGGCATGAAAAGAGAAAGGGAATCGGGCGTTTAAAATATAATGAGTCCGCTAATCATTATACTGGTAACACTATGCGCAACGATTTGACAATTATTGGCCGTGAAATGACGGTCTTCATACTGGCAGCACTCTTTCTCGCTCTGATGATATTGCCCATCTATATTGATGTGGCCTGGATGAATGATGCGCTGCACGAAACTTCTTTTACTGAAACCACCCAGGAAATCATGCTGGCGGTGATTGCCGCCCTGTTCTTTATTGCGGCCCAGCGCCGTCCGGCTCAGCGCGGCGCGCTGACCTTAGTGGCGGGCTTCTATAGCTGTATGCTAATCCGTGAGCTCGACTTTGTGTTTGATGCCATCCAGCATGGCAGCTGGATCTGGTTCGCCCTGGCGGTGACGGCCGGTTGTCTGGCCGTCGCGCTGCGAACGCCGAAAAAAACCCTGCATGCGCTGGCCAGGCTGCTGCAACACCGCAGCTGGCCGGTGATGGCCTCCGGCTTTTTAGTGGTGCTGGTCTTCTCACGACTGTTTGGTATTCATGCGTTGTGGCAGCACCTGATGCTGGGGGATTACAACCGCGTGGTGAAAAACATGGCCGAAGAGGGTACCGAACTGCTGGGTTACGGCCTGTGCTGGCTGGCCTCGGTTCGCTATCTATGGCAGACCCGTCCGGCCGCCGCGGCCGTCAGCGTGCACGCCACCGAATCTGCACCGGCCCGTCACGCCACTTCTCCGGTCACCTCGCACTGATCCGCACTCTTGCTTTTTAAGCGATCCGCATCATTAAAAAAGGTACAATAAACACTTCTGCGTCGGCGACGGGTTCCCGGCGCAAGGTGTTCGTTAACCTCAGGTCTTTTCATGTCAGCTAAAATCTTAACTTCAACGCTCATTGGCCTGGATGCCTTCCGACAGGATCCGCTGACTGCCCTGCAGCAGGCGGAAAAGGGCACGCTGGCGGTGTTAGATAATTATGCGCCGGTGATGTACGCCATCACACCTAAGCGTCTGGCTGAGCTGCTGGCGCTGGAAGCCGCCGCCCGGCAGCCGAATGATGTGGCGCTGGATGACAGCCTGTATGACGATTCTCCCGCCGCGATCCATACGCCGGCTGGTAAGTTCGCCATGTATCAGGGCTGGCAGCCGGATGCCGACTTTACGCGCCAGGCCGCGATCTGGGGTGTGTCGCTGGGCGAACCAGTGACCCCCAGCGAGCTGGCAGCCTTTGTGGCTTACTGGCAGGCGGAAGGCCGGATGTTCCATCATGTACAGTGGCAACAGAAACTGGCACGCAGCATTCAGATGAACCGTGCCGCAAACGGCGGGCAACCGAAGCGTGATATCACGCAGTTGCCCGATCCTGACCGTACCATTCCCGATGGTTTCCGAGGTGAATGATGAAAACGCCAAACGATCTCTTTAACCGTCTGAAAAAAATGATGCCCGCAGGCACCCGTCCTAAATTTGCTAATGGCGAAGAGCTACTGGCGTGGAATCAGGAGCAGGGTCGCCTGCGATCAGAGGCGATTGTGCGTGAGAATCGCGCAATGAAAATGCAGCGCGTAATGGGCCGTTCCGGCATTCGCGAGCTGCATATGAACTGCTCATTTGATAATTACCGGGTAGAGAATGAGGGACAGCGCAAGGCGCTGGAACTGGCGCGTCAGTATGCCGCTGAATTTGATGGCAGCATCGCCAGTTTTGTCTTTTCAGGCCGTCCCGGCACCGGTAAAAACCATCTGGCCGCCGCAATTGGCAACGACCTGATCCTGCGCGGTAAAAGCGTGCTGATCGTGACGGTTGCTGATTTGATGTCGAGCATGAAGGGCACCTTCAGCGGCAGCAGCGGCATTACCGAAGAGCGGCTGATTCAGGATCTCAGCAGTGTTGATCTGCTGGTGATTGATGAGATCGGTATGCAGAGCGAATCGCGCTACGAAAAAGTGATTATTAACCAGATTGTCGATCGCCGATCCTCCTCGAAACGCCCGACCGGCATGTTATCCAACCTCGACCATGCGGGCATGAATACGCTGCTGGGCGAACGTGTCATGGACCGTATGCGCCTCGGCAACAGCCTGTGGGTGCGCTTCGACTGGGAAAGCTATCGCAGTCGGGTACGCGGCGACGAATATTAAACAGTGACCCGGCAGCGCCGGGTCACTGCGCTCATCGGGCCTGAAGCCCCTCGTCATAACGACGCGCTATACCGCCTTTGCCCTTCCGCCCATGCCCGGCGCAGCCGGACGCGCTGAGTCAGGATCATTCCGACGTCCGGCCACTGGTGCAGCAGAAAACCCGGCATTAATCCCACGATCGGATCGCGGTCACGATCTTAGCCACAGGCGATCGGGTTGTGTGAAACCGCCCGCAAAAGTGTGGGATGTGGAATACGTATGGGCTGATACACTCAATTCTTACTCCTCTGTTGAGTGAACCCGTAATGAAAACGAACGGCAAAGGCCCTGCACTACTGCGACTGAATAACCAGAAACGGGTGATGACTCAGCTGCGTAAGCTGCGCGTGACGTCGCGTCAGGATCTGGCGGAGGCGCTGACACTCAGCAAAAACACCGTCTCCTTAATCATTGATGACCTGCTGGAGCAGGGCCTGATAGAGGAGCTGGGGCCGGTCAGCGTCGCTTCCGCCGGACGGCCTAAAATCGGGATTACCCTGCGGCCGGAAAAACTCAAGAGCGCAGGCATCATGGTGGAACGCAACGTCATCCACTGGCGGGTCTGCGACTATTTTTCACAGGTGCTGGCTGAAAAGACGCTGCGCACCGATACCAGTAACCCGACCCGACTGCTGGCTGAGCTGGCGATGCTGTGCCGGGAACTGATGAAAAGCTATCCTGATTTGCTCGGCATTGGCCTGGGTTTTCCCGGTATCGTCGATCCCCGGCGCGGCTGGATGCATATTTCATTGCCCCTCGAATGGCAGGATGTTGACCTGCTGGGCGCGCTGAGTAAGCACGTCAGTCTCCCCATCCGCATTATGAATAATGTCAAAGCCGCTGCGCTGCTGGCGGTACAGCTGCGTGGATTATCTGTGGAGAGCGGTCACTTTTATCTGCGTATTTCCGAGGGAATTGGCGGCGCACTGGTACAGCATGGCGAAGTATTTACCGGGCACAGCTGGACGGCGGGCGAGGCGGGACATCTGGTTGTCCAGCCCGACGGCCCGCGTTGCAGCTGTGGCCGCCGCGGTTGCCTGGAAGCGCTGGTCAGCCAGCCTGCGGTTAAACAGCAGCTGGCGCAGCGTCAGCCTGGCCTGAGCTGGCAGAACCGCGACAGCGCGCCACGGGTGGTGGATGAGGTGATGGCGCAGGCGGGTGGCTATCTGGGTGCGGCGCTGAGTCAGATTATGCTGCTGCTCAATCCCGCCACCATCATCATTGATTGTCCGTGGAACGCCAGTGAGGTCTTCTGCAAGGCGGTGCGCACTACCGCCCACGGCAACGCGCTGGCCTTTACCGCCGCACATACCCTGCTGCACTTTCCTGAGCAACGGATCGATCCGGCCAACGGGCTGGCGCTGGCGGTGCTGGAGCAGAGTGAGCAGCGGATGATCTAGTGGCCCAAGCCGCCCTGATTCATCCGGTATCCATCCACCTCAGACTGAACGCTTCCTGCTACAACACATTCTCCCCAAAATGCTGGCGATACTCTTTTGGCGTGGTGTCGTAGCTTTTGCGGAAGACCGAATAGAAGTATTGCAGCGAAGGATAGCCGCACATCTGCGAGATCTCGTTGATGTTGAGCGATGAAGAGGCCAGCAGCTCGCGCGCTTTTTCCAGTTTTTCACGGTGGATCATCGCATGGAGGGTGTCGCCGGTCTCATCCCGAAAGCGCTTTTCCAGATTAGAGCGCGACAGCCCGACGGCATCCAGCACCTGCTCCACTTTGATCCCCTTACAGGCGTTGAAGCGGATGTAGTGCATCGCCTGAATCACCGCCGGATCGCGCAGCGAGCGGAAGTCGGTAGAGCGCCGGGCGATGACTTTCACCGGCGGCACCAGGATACGCTGAAGCGGTAAGGGCTGCTTATCCAGCAGCCGATGCAGCAGTTTGGCCGCCTGATAGCCCATCTGCCGTGAGCCCTGCGCCACGGACGAGAGCGCCACGCGTGACAGATAGCGGGTCAGCTCCTCATTATCAATCCCGATAACCGTAAGCTTCTCCGGCACCGGAATTTTCAGGTGTTCGCACGCCTGCAGCAGGTGTCGCGCCCGTGAATCCGTGACGGCGATAATGCCGGTTTGCGGCGGCAGCGTCTGCAGCCAGTCGGCAAGACGGTTCTGGGCGTGCTGCCAGTTTTCCGGCGCGGTTTCCATGCCCTGGTAGACCACGCCCTGATAGCGCTCACGTCCCACCAGCTGGCGAAACGCCTGTTCACGCTCCTGTGCCCAGCGCTTGCCGCTGGAGGCTGGTAAACCATAAAAGGCAAAGCGATTAATGCCCTTCTCTTTCAGATGCAGAAAGGCTTTCTCCACCAGCGCGGCGTTGTCAGTCGCGATGTAGTGCACCGGCGGATAATCCTCCTGCCGATGATAAGAGCCGCCAACGCCGACAATCGGCACGGAAACATTCGACAGCAGGGTTTCGATAGAGCGATCGTCGTAATCGGCGATCACCCCATCGCCCAGCCACTCCCGGATGTTGTCGATGCGGCAGCGGAAATCTTCTTCGATGAAGATATCCCAGTCAGTCTGCGACGCCTGCAGATACTCACCGACGCCCTCCACAACCTGACGGTCATACACTTTGTTGGCGTTAAACAGCAGGGTAATGCGATAGCGTTTCTCATGCATGATGGCGCGTTCCCTTAAATCCTCAGCGCATTGCATAACACGGCTGAAAGGGGCAAAAAAATTGTTTGCGCCACAATGTGATCGCCCGCGCGATTACACCCGACGCCGCGTTGCCGTATCCATCCACACCGCCAGCAGCAGAATCGCGCCTTTGACGATGTACTGCCAGAAAGTCGGCACATCCATCATGCTCATGCCGTTATCCAGCGAGGCCATAATAAAGGCTCCCATTACCGCGCCCGCAACCGAACCCACGCCACCCGCCAGGCTGGTGCCGCCGATGACACAGGCGGCGATAGCGTCGAGTTCCGCAATATTACCCGCCGACGGCGAACCTGCGCCCAGCCGTGAACTGAGGATCAGCCCGGCAATCGCCACCATCACACCGTTGATGGCAAACACCGCCAGCTTGGTACGCGCCACGTTAATGCCAGACAGGCGCGCAGCATCAATGTTGCCGCCGATGGCGTAGATACGACGGCCAAACGCGGTGCGGGTTGCCATAAACATGCCCGCCAGCAACAGCACGGCCAGCAGTAACACCGGGGTCGGCACGCCGCGATAGTCGTTGAGCAACCAGATGGCACCCAGCACTAAGATGGCGGTGATCGCCTGACGTCCGATGGTGCCGCTGGCTGCGCCCTGCGCCAGTCCGAGCTGCTGACGACGCAGCCGCAGCCGCCACTGCCACAACATAAACAACGCCAGACCGGCAACGCCAAAGCCGAAACCGACGCCGCCCGGCAGATAACTCTGACCAATCTGCGACATGCCCGGCGTGATCGGCGCAACCGTAGTGCCATCGGTAATCCCGACCAGAACACCGCGGAAAGCCAGCATCCCCGCCAGCGTCACAATAAACGAAGGCACTTTACGGTAGGCCACCCACCAGCCATTCCACGTGCCAAGCAGTAATCCCATCACCAGCGTCACCACGATGGTCAGCGGCAACGGCCAGCCGAGCCAGACGTCGAATATCGCCGCCGCGCCACCCAGCAGGCCCATCATGGAACCTACTGACAGATCGATCTCCGCCGAGATAATTACGAACACCATACCCACGGCCAGAATGCCGGTAATGGCGGTCTGACGCAGCAGGTTGGAGACGTTACGCGCACTGAGCCACGAGCCGTCTGTGGTCCAGGTAAAGAACAGGGCAATCAGCACAATTGCGCCCAGCATCACCAGAACCTGCAGATTAGGCAGTGTGAACCTGCCCGGTGACGGTTTGCCCGGCGTGCCGGAGAGGCGGCTTTGGGTACTTTCACTTTTAAGCATAATGTTCACTCCGCAGGGCAGCTTCCATCACCTGCTCCTGAGTCAGGTTATCGTTAATCAAATCGGCTTTGATCTGCCCTTCATGCATCACCAGCACCCGATCGCTCAGGCCCAGCACTTCCGGAAGCTCAGAGGAAATCACAATCACCGCGATACCCTGCTGAACCAGCGCATTGATCAGCAGGTAGATCTCCTGACGTGCGCCCACATCAATGCCGCGCGTCGGTTCATCGAGGATCAGGATTTTTGGATTGAGCAGCAGACATTTCGCCAGAATTGCTTTCTGCTGGTTGCCGCCGCTTAAACGGCCAATCGGCAGTTCTGATGAGGAGGTTTTCACCCGCAGCCGACCGATCGCGTCGTTGATCGCCTGCTGCTCCTGCGCTTCATCCAGCGTTGAGAGCCGGTGGCTGAACTGGTCCAGCGCCGCCAGGGTAATATTTTTGCCCACCGCCATCAGCGGCACGATGCCATCTTTTTTACGATCTTCCGGCACCATCGCGATGCCGTGCGCAATGGCGGCGCGGCAATCGGTGATGTTGACCTGTTTGCCATTGATCCAGATATCGCCCTGCCAGCGTCCTGGCCAGACGCCAAACAGACACTGCACCGTTTCCGTCCTGCCTGCGCCTACCAGCCCGGCAATGCCGAGGATTTCACCGCGTCTGAGAGAGAACGAAACATTGTTAACGCGGCGGATGTGGCGGTTAACCGGATGCCAGGCGGTGAGGTTTTCAACTTTCAGTATCACGTCGCCAATCTGATGCGGCGCGTGGGGATAGAGCGCGGTCAGCTCGCGTCCCACCATCATGGTGATGATGTCATCTTCGCTCAGGCCCGCTGCCGGACGGGTAGCAATATGCTGGCCGTCACGAATCACGCAGATGGTATCGGAGATCGCCTTAACCTCATTCAGCTTGTGCGAGATGTAGATGCAGGCGATGCCGTGTTCACGCAGATTGCGGATGATGCCGAGCAGCACGTCCGTTTCCTGCTCCGTCAGGGAAGAGGTCGGCTCATCCAGAATCAGCAGCCGGACCTGTTTGTTAAGGGCGCGGGCAATCTCCACCAGTTGCTGCTGCCCAAGGCCTAACTCACCGACCCGGGTGGCGGGAGAAACGTTCAGCCCGACCCGCGCCAGCAGTTGCTGGCAGCGCAGGGTCATGGTTTCATCATCCACCATGCCGAAACGGCTCAGTTCGGCACCGAGGAAAATGTTCTCCATCACCGTCAGTTGCCGCACCAGCGCCAGCTCCTGATGAATAATCACAATGCCTTTACGCTCGGTATCGCGAATGGTCTGCGCCTGAATGTCGTCGCCAGAGAAGTGAATCTGCCCTTCAAAATCGCCGTGCGGATAGAGTCCGCACAGGATTTTCATCAGCGTCGATTTGCCCGATCCATTCTCACCACACAGCGACATCACTTCGCCCGCCTCAAGTTGCAGGCTGACATCATTCAGCGCCTTCACGGCACCGAAACGCTTGGTGATATTTTTCATTTCCAGCAGCATCGACTGTTCTCCCTCACGCTATGCGCAGTCAGAGTTCGCTCTGTTTGTGGAAACCGTCTTTCACCACGGTGCTTTCAATATTGTCTTTGTTGACCGGAATCGGCTTCAGCAGCCGTGACGGAACCTCTTTCAGACCATTGTTAAGCGTGCTGTTGCTGGCAGGTGTTTTGCCCTCGCCCAGTTCGACGGCAATTTTCGCCGCTTCGGTGGCGAGCTCAGTGATCGGTTTGTAAACCGTCATGGTCTGGGTGCCCGCTTTGATACGCTTAATGGCTGCCAGATCGGCATCCTGACCGGAGATCGCCACTTTTCCTGCCAGCCCCTGCGCGCTCAGCGCCTGAATCGCGCCGCCTGCGGTGGCATCGTTAGAGGCCACCACCGCATCGATATGGTTGCCGTTGGCGGTCAGGGCATTTTCCATAATTTTCAGGGCATTTTCCGGCAGCCAGGCATCGACCCACTGGTCGCCAACAATTTTAATGCTGCCGTTATCAATATAGGGTTTTAACACCTTCATCTGTCCGGCACGAAACAGGCGTGCGTTATTATCCACAGGCGATCCGCCCATTAAAAAATAGTTGCCCTTAGGCACCTGTTTCACAATGCTCTCGGCCTGCAGTTCGCCCACTTTTTCATTATCGAAAGAGATATAAAAGTCGATATCGGCATTATTTATCATTCGGTCATACGCCAGCACTTTAATGCCTTCCCGTTTCGCTTCAGCGACAACATTACTCAATACCTGACCGTTGTAGGGAATAATCACCAGCACATCGACACCGCGATTGATCATATTTTCAATCTGCGACATCTGTGTCTCTTCGTTGCCGTTGGCTGACTGAACAAACACCTTCGCGCCCAGCGTCTCAGCCTGTTTTACGAAAATATCGCGGTCTTTCTGCCAGCGCTCGAGTCGCAAATCGTCAATCGCCATGCCGATCTTCACTTCTTTTGCCACGCTGGTCTGGCTGAACAGCGCCAGCGCCGCACAGGCGGCGAGCAGTGCATGTTTCATCTTCATTGTGATCATCCTGTAGGTTGAGGCTATTGTCGTTTCAGGCCTATAAACCAGGCGGATGAATTGTTGCCCTTATTTTCCTGTTACAGCAATTACTGATTTTTATCCGGCTATTACGTTTTTTGGTTTATTTCATTTTTTATGAGCGCGATCGAGGTTTCATCTTTTTCGGACAAGAGAGCGATAATGATAAACCATCCCGTAAATAACATTATTTTGCGAGCCAGCGCACAAATAATAATTATCTGACACCCGTAGTGAAATATCGTAATTGAGCTGAGGCAGCAGCCAATATCAAATATTGCTTCAACGCAGGCCATTCGGGTACTGATGCTAAGGAGCAAACCATGCACGCTTATTTCGATCAGATCGATCGGGTTCGTTATGAAGGCACCCAGTCGACTCATCCTCTCGCTTTCCGCCACTACAATCCCGATGAGGTGATCCTCGGCAAGACCATGGCGGAGCATCTGCGCTTTGCCGCCTGTTACTGGCACACCTTCTGCTGGAATGGCGCGGATATGTTTGGTGTCGGCGCTTTTGATCGTCCGTGGCAGAAAAGCGGAGATGCGCTGCAGCTGGCAAAACTGAAAGCGGATGTGGCCTTTGAGTTTTTCCACAAGCTGAATGTGCCGTGGTACTGCTTCCATGACGTTGATGTCTCACCAGAAGGCGATTCGCTGCACAGCTACAAAGAGAATTTTGCCGCCATGACCGATAAACTGCTGGAGAAACAGCAGGAGACCGGCGTGAAACTGCTGTGGGGCACAGCCAACTGCTTTACCCATCCACGCTACGGAGCCGGGGCTGCCACCAATCCCGATCCTGAAGTTTTTGCCTGGGCAGCGACGCAGGTCTGCAGCGCCATGCAGGCGACCAAAACCCTGGGCGGCGAAAACTATGTGTTGTGGGGCGGACGCGAAGGGTACGAAACTCTGCTGAATACCGATCTGCGCCAGGAGCGCGAGCAGATTGGCCGCTTTATGCAGATGGTGGTCGAGCACAAACACAAAATTGGCTTTCAGGGAACGCTGCTGATCGAACCGAAACCGCAGGAGCCGACCAAACATCAGTATGACTATGATGTCGCGACGGTTTATGGCTTCCTGAAACAGTTCGGACTGGAGAAAGAGATCAAGGTTAACGTTGAGGCGAACCACGCCACGCTGGCGGGTCACTCTTTCCATCATGAAATTGCGACGGCCATTGCGCTGGGCATTTTTGGTTCAGTGGATGCCAACCGCGGCGATCCGCAGTGCGGCTGGGATACCGATCAGTTCCCGGTCAGCGTGGAAGAGAATGCGCTGGTGATGTACGAAATTCTCAAGGCGGGCGGCTTTACCACTGGCGGCTTAAACTTTGATGCCAAAGTGCGTCGTCAGAGCACTGATAAATATGATCTCTTCTACGGTCATATTGGCGCGATGGATACCATGGCGCTGGCGCTGAAAGTCGCCGCTCGCATGATCAGCGACGGTGAACTCGATAAGCGTGTGGCACAGCGCTACAGCGGCTGGAATGGTGAGTTCGGCCAGCAAATTTTGAAAGGTGAGTTTTCACTGGAGGCGCTGGCGGCGCATGCTCAGCAGCAGCAGCTCAATCCGCAGCATCAGAGCGGACGTCAGGAGCAACTGGAAAATCTGGTGAATCACTACCTGTTTGATTTCTAACCCTTCAGGAGCAGAGCATGTTTATCGGGATCGATTTAGGCACCTCTGGCGTCAAAGTGGTGCTGATGGATGCACAAGGCAACGTGGTGGCGACGGAAACAGCGCCGCTGCAGGTTTCGCGTCCGCAGCCATTGTGGAGCGAGCAGGATCCCGAAAGCTGGTGGCAGGCGCTGGATTTGGCCATGCAGGCGCTGAGCGCGCAGCAGGATCTGCGCGCGGTGCAGGCCATCGGGCTGAGCGGACAGATGCATGGCGCAACGCTGCTCGACAGTGCAAATCAGGTATTACGACCGGCCATGCTCTGGAATGATGGGCGCAGCGAGGCGCAGTGCCGGGAGCTGGAACAGAAGGTGCCGGATTCGCGGGCGATCACCGGCAACCTGATGATGCCCGGCTTCACGGCTCCCAAGCTGCTGTGGGTTCAGCAACATGAACCAGCAATATTCAATCAGATCGCTCACGTGCTGTTGCCCAAAGATTACCTGCGCTGGCGATTGAGTGGCGACTTCGCCACTGATATGTCAGATGCAGCAGGCACGATGTGGCTGGATGTGGCGCTGCGTGACTGGAGCGATGCGATGCTGCGCGCCTGCGACCTCAGCCGCGATCAGATGCCGCAACTCTATGAGGGCAATGCCCTGACCGGCACCTTACATGCCGAACTGGCCACACGCTGGAGGATGAACGCCGTGCCGCTGGCGGCGGGCGGTGGCGACAATGCTGCGGGTGCGATTGGTGTCGGCATGACCGAACCGGGCCAGGGTATGCTGTCGCTGGGTACGTCGGGCGTCTACTTCGTGGTGAGCGACGGCTATCTCAGCAATCCGCAGCGCGCGGTACACAGCTTCTGTCATGCGTTACCCCAGCGCTGGCATCTGATGTCGGTGATGCTCAGCGCAGCCTCCTGCCTGGACTGGGCAGCGACGCTGACCGGTTGCAGAGATGTTCCTGAGCTGCTGGCTGAAGCTGAACGCGCGCGCGATGACGTGCCCGGGCTGTGGTTTCTGCCCTATCTTTCCGGTGAGCGCACGCCGCACAATAACCCGAATGCCCGGGGTGCTTTCTTTGGCTTTACCCACCAGCATGGCCGTCCCGAGCTGGCGAGATCGGTGCTGGAAGGCGTAGGGTTTGCGCTGGCGGAGGGCATGGACGCGCTGCACGACTGTGGCGTTCAGCCAAAGAGCATTATGTTGATCGGCGGCGGCGCACGCAGTGCACTGTGGCGTCAGATGCTGGCAGACATCAGCGGCCAGACGCTGGATTACTGCCATGGCGGGGAGGTTGGCCCGGCGCTGGGGGCCGCCAGGCTGGCGCAGCAGGCGCTGGATGCAGAGGTCACCGTGCCGACCCCGGTTCTGGTGCAGCGACACCAGCCGGATCCGGCCCGGGTAGCGCACTACCAGCCGCGTCGGGAGACCTTTGCGACGCTTTATCAACAGCTCCTGCCGCTGATGAAGTAAACCTGCGAGAACGCTCTGCCTGTTATGAATTTAAATCGCCTGTTAACGGATCCCCCTGCCATGTAATGCCAGGGGGTAATGAAGGCAGAACAGGTGATCGTGAGCCATATTACTGACCCGGAATGGCCGGAATGATACTTACTCCAGCCATACCATCACGGCAGCATCAGCCGATCGCGCCCAGCGTATCTTCCTGACCCTGTTTCTTCGGCAGCAGGAACAGCGTCGCCGCAATATCCAGCAGATAAATCAGCGCCAGCAGGGTAATCGCCGCCGTAAACGAGAACTGGCTCGCCAGCAGACCAATTACCACCGGGCCGAAGCCGCCCACACCACGACCAAGGTTGAACAGGACGTTTTGCGCGGTGGCACGCACCTGCGGCGGAAAGGTATCGGAAATCAGCGCGCCATAACCGCCAATCATGCCGTTAACAAACATCCCCATGATCGCGCCGGTCAATAACATGATGTTCGGGTCGCGCAGCTGAGCATACACCACCACCATCACTACTGCGCCAAACTGATAGAGCAGGAAGATTTTCCAGCGAGCGAAGCGGTCGGCCAGTACACCAAACAGCCAGATGCCAAAGGTCATCCCGACCACGGTCACCGCGGTCCAGAGGCCCGACTTCGTCAGGCTGAAGCCAAAGCTGGAGGAGAGGTAACTCGGCATCCAGATCATCAGCCCGTAGTAACCAAAGTTCTGTACTGAACAGAGGATAAAAATGCCCAGGCTGGCTTTGGCGGTGGCGCGATCGCGCACCAGCAGTTTCAGGCGCGCCGGAAAAGAGAGTGACGGCACATGTTTAACCTGCCGCTGATACGCCTCCGGTTCACCCATGCCGCGACGAATGGCAAACGAGACCAGCGCAGGCAACAAGCCGACCAGAAACATGCCGCGCCAGCCGATGATAGTCAGCAGCGGCGGTGTGATAAAGGCCGCCATCAGCACCCCGAGTTGCCAGCCTATACCGACCCACGCTGATGCGCGATTACGCTTCTCCACAGGCCAGGCTTCGGCAATCAGCGCCATGCCGATACCAAATTCGCCACCCAGACCGACACCCGCCAGCGTTCGCCAGGCGAGCAGATCCCAGTAGCCCTGCGCCACCGCGCACAGGCCGGTAAAGACCGAGAAGACCAGAATCGTGACGGTGAGCATGCGGATGCGGCCATAGCGGTCGCTGAGATGACCAAATACGATGCCACCGATAACCGCGCCAATCAGCGTCCAGGTCACCAGCGATCCCGCCTGTGATGGGTTGAGCGCCAGCGAAACACTGATAGCCGGCAGCATAAAGCCGAGTATCAGCAGGTCAAATCCATCCATGGCATAACCGCTGACCGCAGCCAGCATCGCTTTGCCCGGCGTTACGCCCGGCTTAGATTGGGGAGAAGGGGACATCGTTGCGCACCTCATAAAGAAAAGTGCCGCAATTATAGAGAGAGTTCAGGATGTGACCAATTGAAAAGGCTTATCCCTGCGCCGATCAGGCGCAGGAAGAAGATTTATCAGGAAGGTCTGTTGCTGCCGTCATCGCCCGACAGTAATTCATCGAGCCGGTCGCCGCCAACGTGACGGAAATCCTGACCTTTGACGAAATAGAAGATGATTTCGCAGATGTTCTGGCAACGATCGCCGATACGCTCAATGGCGCGGGCACAGAATAGCGCCGTCAGCACACTGGGAATGGTGCGCGGATCTTCCATCATGTAGGTCATCAGCTGACGCACAATGCCTTCGTACTCTTTATCCACCTTTTTATCTTCACGGTAGATAGTGATCGCTTCGTTGAGATCCATGCGTGCAAAAGCGTCCAGCACATCATGCAGCATCTGTACGGTGTGACGACCCAGCGACTCAAGGCTGACCAGCAGCGGCAAATGCTGCTGACCAAACTTCTCCAGCGCCGTGCGGCTGATCTTCTCCGCCACGTCGCCAATCCGTTCCAGCTCAGAAATGGCTTTGATGATCGCCATCACCAGTCGCAAATCGATCGCGGTTGGCTGACGTTTGGCGATGATGCGCACGCAGGCTTCATCAATCTCCACTTCCATCATATTGACCTTCTGGTCACCGTCGATCACCCGCTGCGCCAGTTCGCCATCCAGATTATGCATAGCGGTAATTGCATCGGTCAGCTGCTGCTCGACCATACCGCCCATGATCATCACCTGGGTACGGATATGCTCCAGCTCGGCATTGAACTGACCGGAGATGTGCTTATTCAGATTAAGATTATCCATGTCGATCTCCTGTCAGATCAGCCGTAGCGGCCAGTTATATAATCTTCGGTTTGCTTCTGGGCGGGTTTAGTGAACAGCGTGTCGGTATCGCTGAACTCAATCAGTTCGCCCAGATACATGAAAGCCGTATGGTCAGAGCAGCGTGCAGCCTGTTGCATGTTGTGCGTCACGATCACCACGGTGTAATCCTGTTTCAGCTCGGTGATCAGCTCCTCAATACGGCCAGTAGAGATAGGATCAAGCGCAGAGCAGGGCTCATCCAGCAACAAGACTTCCGGGCGAATCGCGATACCGCGGGCAATGCACAGACGCTGCTGCTGGCCGCCGGAGAGACTGTAACCGCTCTGATGCAGCTTGTCTTTGGTTTCATTCCACAGCGCGGCTTTGGTCAGCGCCCACTGCACGCGCGCATCCATATCGGCACGCGACAGCTTTTCAAACAGGCGAACGCCAAAGGCGATGTTGTCATAGATCGACATCGGGAACGGCGTAGGCTTCTGAAACACCATGCCGACCCGGGCACGCAGCAGCGCGATATCCTGCTGAGTCGCCAGAATGTTTTCGCCATCCAGCAGAATGTCCCCTTCAGCCCGCTGATCCGGATAGAGCGAGTACATTTTGTTGAAGGTCCGCAGCAGGGTCGACTTACCACAGCCCGATGGCCCGATAAACGCAGTCACCTGATTCTTAGCGATATCCAGATTGATGTTCTTCAGCGCATGATATTTGCCGTAATAGAAGTTCAGATTACGGACCTGAATTTTATCGGCTGATGCTGTCGCGATACTCATAATTCATCTCTCTTATACGGCGCCGCACAGGGCCGCGCCGGAAATTAACCGTGTTTACCTTTGGCGAAAATCACCCGCGCCACGATGTTCAGCACCAGCACGCAGAGGGTGATAATCAGCACACCTGCCCAGGCCAGGCTCTGCCATTCGGCGAACGGGCTCATGGCGAACTTAAAGATGGTGACCGGCAGGTTCGCCAGCGGCTGCATCATGTCGGTGCTCCAGAACTGGTTCGAGAGCGCCGTGAACAGCAGCGGTGCCGTTTCACCTGCAATGCGCGCAATCGCCAGCAGCACACCCGTGATGATGCCGGAGACCGACGCTTTCAGGGTGATAGACGCGATCATCTTCCACTTGGGCGTACCCAGCGCGTAAGCCGCTTCACGCATACTGTCTGGCACCAGTCGCATCATGTTTTCGGTGGTACGAATCACAATCGGCACCTGCAGCAGCGCCAGCGCAATCACCCCGGCCCAGCCGGAGAAGTGCTGCATCTGCGACACCACAAGGGTGTAGACGAACAGGCCGACCACAATCGAGGGTGCCGAAAGCAGAATGTCGTTAATAAAGCGGATCACTTCTGCCAGTGGCGACTTGCGCCCATATTCCGCCAGATAGATACCCGCCATGATGCCCAGCGGTGTGCCGAAGAAGGTAGACCAGAAAATCAGTAATCCGCTGCCTGCCAGGGCGTTAGCCAGCCCGCCGCCCGCGGTATTGGGTGGTGGCGTTGATTCGGTGAACAGGGACCAGGAGAGCCCATCCACGCCGCGCGATACGGTGGTGAACAGGATCCACACCAGCCAGAACAGGCCAAAAGCCATGGTCAGCAGCGACAGCGTCAGCGCAATTTTATTTTTAGTGCTGCGCCAGGACTGCATTTTACGGCGTGATGCGTCCAGTTCGGCGCGCGCCTGAATTTCAATTGTGGTCATGAGCGCGCTCCTTCACTTTTCGCCAGCCGCATAATCATCAGCTTTGAAATCGCCAGCACGATAAAGGTAATCACAAACAGGATCAGTCCCAGCTCCATCAGCGCGGCGACGTGCACGCCCGATTCCGCTTCAGCGAACTCGTTGGCCAGCGCCGAGGTGATGCTGTTACCCGGCATAAACAGTGACGGGCTGTCGAGCTGGTAGGTGTTGCCGATAATAAAAGTCACCGCCATGGTTTCACCCAGCGCACGACCCAGTCCGAGCATCACACCGCCAATCACGCCATTTTTGGTAAAGGGCAGTACGATGCGCCAGATCACTTCCCAGGTGGTGCAGCCGATGCCGTAGGCTGACTCTTTCATCATCACCGGGGTCTGCTCAAAGACGTCGCGCATCACCGAGGCGATATAAGGGATGATCATGATCGCCAGAATCACACCCGCCGCGAGGATGCCGATACCGAAAGCGGGGCCGGAGAAAAGCTCGCCGACAATCGGAATGCCCGATATCACGTCATTGACCGGTGTCTGGAAGTATTCGGCAAACAGCGGCGCGAAAACAAACAGACCCCACATGCCATAAACAATACTGGGAATGGCTGCCAGCAGCTCAATGGCGGTGCCCAGCGGGCGACGCAGCCAGCCTGGCGCGAGTTCAGTCAGGAACAGCGCGATACCAAAACTCACCGGTACTGCGATAATCAGGGCAATAATGGAGGTCACAAGGGTGCCGTAGATCGGTACCAGTGCACCAAATTGTTCGTTGGGCGCATCCCAGGTTTTGGTCCACAAAAAGGCGAAACCAAACTTCTGGATGCTGGGCCACGAGGAGATGATCAGGGAGACAATAATGCCGCCCATCAGTAACAGGACAATCAGCGCAGCCAGCCTGACCAGCGCGCCAAAAATTCTGTCACCTTGTTTGCCTGGGGCTTTGAATGCCGGCTTCGTTGCAGCCATAGAAGTCTCAGTCTTCAGAAGTTATCAGGACGGCATGACGCCGCCCGTTGAGTCTGACCGGACTGCTGTCCGGTCAGGGTCGGTCAATTACTGATAAAGCGCTTTACCAGAACTGTCTTTGATGTTGGCTTTCCAGGCGGCGCGAATCTGTTCAGTCACGCTCTCTGGCAGCGCAGCATAGTCCAGCGCTGTGGCGGTTTTGCTGCCGCTTTTGTAAGCCCAGTCGAAGAATTTCAGTACTTCAGCGCCTTTGGCCGCATTAGCCTGATCTTTGTAGATCAGAATAAAGGTGGTTGACGAGATTGGCCAGGCATCAGCGCCCTTCTGGAAGGTCAGATCCTGCGCGAACGATTTGCTCCAGTCAGCGCCTTTCGCGGCATTACTGAAGCTGGTTTCGCTTGGGGCGACCGCTTTGCCATCGGCATCGATCAATTTGGTGTAGGTCAGGTTGTTCTGTTTGGCGTAGGCGTACTCCACGTAGCCGATTGAACCCGGCAGACGCTGAACAAACGCGGCGACGCCGTCGTTGCCTTTACCACCCAGACCGACCGGCCAGTTAACGGTGTTACCTTTACCAATTTTGCTGTTCCAGTCCGGGTTCACTTTCGCCAGATAGCTGGTGAACACGAACGAGGTGCCTGAACCGTCAGCGCGACGTACCACGTTGATGTTGGTCTCTGGCAGTTTCACGCCTGGGTTAAGTTTAGCAATCGCCGGGTCGTTCCACTTTTTGATGGTGCCGAGGTAGATATCACCGACGGTTTTGCCATCCAGCGTCAGCTGACCTGACTTGATACCCGGCAGGTTAACCGCCAGCACTACGCCACCGATCACGGTAGGGAACTGGAACAGGCCATTTTTCTGCAGATCTTCATCTTTCATTGGCGCATCGGACGCACCGAAATCGACGGTTTTAGCGATGATCTGTTTCACGCCGCCAGATGAACCAATACCCTGGTAGTTAACTTTGCTACCGGTGGCTTTTTGATATTCTGCTGCCCACTTGGCATAAACCGGCGCCGGGAACGTCCCGCCTGCGCCAGTGAGATCGGTTGCCGCAAAAGCAGATACCGCGCTTACGGCGAAGGTGGTGGCGAGGATTCGGGCTACGGTGCTACGCATCAGTGTCATATTCCCTCCAGGGGAGAAAAGTCAGGCTTGGGGCCGTTTTAGTAAGAATCTGTGATTGCTGCAGGAGGGAAAATAGGACAGTTTGATGACAGTGAAATGTACGAAATATGACAGTTATATGACAGAGGGCCAGAGCAAAGTGGGCCCGCGACGGGGCCCACCCGGTTATTCCACAGTAACCGATTTTGCCAGGTTACGTGGCTGATCGACGTCGGTCCCTTTGATCAGGGCGACGTGATAGGAGAGTAACTGTAGCGGCACCGTGTAGAAGATGGGCGCAATGACCTCTTCGACATGCGGCAACGGGATGATCTTCATGCCGTCACTGTCGCTGAAGCCCGCATCCTGATCGGCAAAGACATAGAGCAGTCCACCGCGTGCGCGTACCTCTTCGATGTTGGATTTGAGCTTCTCCAGCAGTTCGTTGTTAGGTGCCACCACGATCACCGGCATGTCCGCATCAATCAGCGCCAGCGGGCCATGTTTCAGCTCGCCTGCGGCGTAGGCTTCCGCATGAATGTAGGAGATCTCCTTGAGCTTCAGCGCCCCTTCCATGGCAATCGGATATTGATCGCCACGGCCCAGGAATAGCGCGTGATGCTTGTCAGAGAAGCCTTCCGCCAGATTCTCAATCAGCTTATCCTGCGCCAGCATCTGCTCAATCCGGTTCGGCAACGCCTGCAGTGCATGAACGATCTCATGTTCAGTCTCGGCAGACATCCCTTTCAGACGGCCCAGTTTCGCCACCAGCATCAGCAGCACCGCTAACTGGGTGGTGAACGCTTTGGTAGAGGCGACGCCGATTTCGGTGCCCGCTTTGGTCATCAGCGCCAGGTCAGATTCCCGCACCAGTGATGAACCGGCCACGTTACAGACCGCCAGCGAGCCCAGGTAGCCCAGCTCTTTAGAGAGACGCAGCGCCGCCAGGGTATCTGCCGTTTCACCCGACTGCGACAGGGTGATCAGCAGGCTGTTTTTGCGCACCGCTGATTTGCGGTAGCGGAATTCCGAGGCAATCTCGACATCACAGGGCAGGTTTGCCAGCGACTCAAACCAGTAGCGTGACACCATGCCGGAGTTGTACGAGGTGCCGCAGGCGATAATCTGGATATGCTCAACCTGGCTCAGCAGCGCTTCTGCGCCCGCGCCCAGTTCGCTGAGATCAACCTGACCCTGGCTGAACCGACCGCTCAGGGTGCTTTTCAGCGCCATGGGCTGTTCGTAGATCTCTTTCTGCATGTAGTGACGGTAAATGCCTTTGTCACCGGCATCATATTGCAGGTTCGACTCGATCTCGGCACGGGTCACGGTGTTGCCTTCACGGTCGATCACCGTGACATCGCGACGGCTGATTTCGGCGATATCACCCTCTTCCAGATAGATGAACCGACGGGTCACCGGCAGCAGGGCCAGCTGATCCGAGGCGATAAAGTTTTCGCCCATGCCACGACCAATCACCAGCGGGCTGCCGGAACGGGCCGCCACCAGCAGTGACGGATCGCGGCTGTCCATGATCACCATGCCATAGGCACCGCGCAGCTGCGGAATCACACGCAGTACGACTTCACGCAGCGAACCGCCCTGCTTCTGCTCCCAGTGAACCAGATGCGCCACCACTTCGGTGTCCGTTTCAGAGGCAAAGACATAACCGCGCGCGATCAGTTCAGCACGCAATGGCTCATGATTTTCAATGATGCCGTTGTGCACGATGATGATGTGCTCTGAGACGTGCGGATGCGCGTTCGCTTCCGACGGCTCGCCATGGGTTGCCCAGCGCGTGTGCGCGATGCCGGTGCCACCAATCAGCGGTTGCTGCTCAGCGGCTTCCGCCAGTTTCTGCACTTTTCCTAAACGCCGCAGGCGCGTGACGTGCCCCTGACGATCGACCACGGCCAGACCGGCCGAATCATATCCGCGATATTCAAGACGACGCAGACCTTCCAGCAGAATCTCTGCGATATCACGTTGCGCTACTGCACCAACAATTCCACACATAATGATGTTTTCCTGACTACATGGCTTTTCGCCACTTCTGTTGTCATGCGACCTGATATCCGGCTTTGCCGGTTCCCCGAGCCTTGTAGAGAGTGGGGATTATAGTTTTGGCACTGCACTGCATCGGCCCGCATTAAAGCGGGCCGTTAAAATTTATTTTTTCTTCACCGGACGCTGCCAGTCCGCTTTGTGATTCTGCTCTTTACGGTTATAGACCAGACCGGCCTGGGTCACATCTTTCATGATGGTCGTGCCCGCCGCAATGGTGGTCCCTGCCGCGATGCTGACCGGCGCCACCAGCTGGGTATCTGAGCCCACAAACACATCATCGCCAATCACGGTTTTGAATTTGTTCGCACCGTCGTAGTTGCAGGTAATGGTGCCTGCACCGATATTTACGTTGTCGCCAATCTCCGCATCACCGAGATAGGAGAGGTGCCCCGCTTTCGATCCTCTGCCCAGACGCGCTTTCTTCATTTCGACGAAGTTGCCCACGTGGGCAGCATCGGCCAGTTCGCTGCCAGGACGCAGACGGGCAAAAGGTCCGACGGTGCAGGCAGTGGCGAGATTCGCATCCTCGATCACCGAATAGGGGCTGATTTCACAGTCATCGCCAATCACGCTGTTTTTGATAATGCAGCCCGCGCCGATTCTGACGCGTGCGCCCAGCGTGACCTGGCCTTCAATAATGACGTTGGTGTCAATTTCAACATCCCGCCCGTGCGTCAGCGTCCCGCGCAGGTCAAAACGGGCCGGATCGCGCAGCATCACGCCAGCCAGCAGCAGTTTTTCCGCCTGTTCAGCCTGGTAAGTGCGCTCTAATGTCGCCAGCTGCAGCCGGTTATTGACGCCATCGGTTTCACTGATGCGTGCCGGATGAACCGCGTTGATCACCCGACCTTCCTGATGCGCCAGCGCGATAATATCGGTGATGTAATACTCACCCTGCGCATTATTGTTGGTGAGCTGCGCCAGCCAGCGTTTTAAATCGCCGCCGTTGGCGATCAGAATGCCGGTGTTGATCTCTTTAATGGTGAGCTGCGCCGGACTGGCATCTTTCTGTTCGATAATGCCGGTGATGGTGTCGTTCTCACGCACAATGCGGCCATAACCGGTTGGGTCGTCCAGTACCACGGTAAGTAAGCCAATGCCGCCCTGCGGTTTGGCTTCGCGCAGCCGCTGTAATGTCGCCTGAGAGATGAGCGGCACGTCACCGTAAAGCATCATGATATCTTCATCATCCGCGAATGCAGGCGCTGCCTGCTGCATCGCATGGCCAGTGCCGAGCTGCTCGGCCTGCAGTACCCAGTTGAGCGAGCTGTCAGTGAGGGTCGCCTTCAGGCGATCGCCGCCGTGACCATAAACCAGATGGACCTGCTGTGCGCCCAGCCCTTTAGCCGCGTCAATCACATGCTGAACCATGGGTTTGCCTGCCAGCGTATGCAGAACTTTAGGCAGATCGGAATACATACGGGTGCCCTTGCCAGCAGCAAGGATCACCACACTCATCGCACTGTTAGACATAACTATCCTGAGTGAATTTTTACGGGTGAAAGTAAAACGGTTTGGGATTGAGATTACTACATTTTTCTCAGGCCGAAATTAGGCGGACAGGCAGATCAGGCGCAGCAGACAAAAAAAATGCCAGCCCGAGGGCTGGCATTTCATGACGCATAAAGCTGGATTACATCGCTTTTTTGGTCAGTTCGATCACGCGCAGTTTAGCAATGGCTTTCGCCAGCTCGGCAGAGGCCTGAGCATAGTCCACGTCGCCGTGGCTGCTGTTCATATGGTCTTCTGCTTTGCGTTTTGCTTCCAGAGCGCGTGCTTCATCCAGATCGGTACCGCGGATAGCGGTATCGGCCAGAACGGTGCTGCTGCCCGGTTGCACTTCCAGCACGCCGCCAGAGAGGTAGATAAACTCCTCTTCGCCGTGCTGTTTCACGATACGGATCATTCCAGGCTTAATGGCAGTCAGCAGCGGCGCATGGCCAGGGAAAATCCCCAGTTCACCTTCGCTACCTGACACCTGAATTTTCTGTACCAGACCAGAGAACAACTGCTCCTCTGCGCTGACCACATCCAGGTGATAAGTCATAGCCATAATCTTCCTCCCGGGAAACCGTTATTACAGTTTCTTCGCTTTTTCCACGGCTTCTTCGATGGCGCCAACCATGTAGAAGGCCTGCTCTGGCAGGTGGTCAAACTCACCTTCCATGATGCCTTTAAAGCCACGGATAGTGTCTTTCAGCGTCACGTATTTGCCCGGTGAACCGGTGAATACTTCTGCAACGAAGAACGGCTGAGACAGGAAGCGCTGAATCTTACGCGCACGTGCCACCAGCAGTTTGTCTTCTTCAGACAGCTCATCCATACCGAGGATGGCGATGATGTCTTTCAGTTCCTGATAACGCTGCAGCAGTGACTGAACGCCACGTGCAACATCATAGTGCTCCTGACCGACAACCAGCGGATCCAGCTGACGGCTGGTAGAGTCCAGCGGGTCAACGGCCGGGTAGATACCCAGAGAGGCGATCTGACGGCTCAGCGTTACCGTTGAGTCTAAGTGCGCAAAGGTAGTTGCTGGTGATGGGTCAGTCAGGTCATCCGCAGGGACGTAAACGGCCTGTACGGAGGTGATTGAACCGGTCTTGGTGGAGGTAATACGCTCCTGCAACACACCCATCTCTTCTGCCAGCGTTGGCTGGTAACCTACCGCAGATGGCATACGACCCAGCAGTGCAGAAACTTCTGTACCGGCCAGGGTATAACGGTAGATGTTATCGATGAACAGCAGAACGTCGCGACCTTCATCACGGAATTTTTCCGCCATGGTCAGACCGGTCAGTGCTACGCGCAGACGGTTACCCGGCGGCTCGTTCATCTGGCCATAGACCAGTGCAACTTTATCGATAACGTTAGAGTCAGTCATTTCGTGGTAGAAGTCGTTACCCTCACGAGTACGCTCACCCACACCGGCAAACACTGAGTAACCTGAGTGTTCAGCCGCGATGTTACGGATCAGTTCCATCATGTTGACGGTTTTACCTACACCCGCACCACCGAACAGACCGACTTTACCGCCTTTAGCAAACGGACACATCAGGTCGATAACCTTGATGCCGGTTTCCAGCAGTTCCTGCGAGTTAGACTGATCTTCATAAGAAGGGGCTGCGCGGTGAATAGAGGCGATCTCTACTGCGCTGCCATCTTCTTCTTTCAGCTCGCCTTTCATATCGATTGGCTCGCCGAGAACGTTCATGATACGGCCCAGGGTCGCTTTACCGACGGGTACCTGAATCGGTTTCTGCAGGTCGTTGACGCTCAGACCACGCTTCAGGCCGTCAGACGTACCCATTGCGATGGTACGTACTACGCCGCCGCCGAGCTGCTGCTGAACTTCCAGCACCAGACGCGCATCACCATTCATAACCTCGAGGGCGCTGTACACTTGCGGTACCGCGTCCTGAGGGAATTCGACGTCAACAACGGCGCCGATAATCTGGACAATCTTTCCAGTTGCCATCTTGAATCCTCTACCTAATTCCAAACCTGGTTAAACCGCGGAGGCTCCACCGACAATCTCGGTAAGTTCCTGGGTGATGCTGGCCTGACGAGCTTTGTTGTACACCAACTGCAGCTCTTTGATCAGATTTCCGCCGTTATCGGTTGCGGCTTTCATCGCTACCATACGTGCGGCCTGCTCACTGGCCAGATTTTCCACCACACCCTGATAAACCTGCGATTCGACATAACGACGCAGCAGGGTATCCAGCAGCGCTTTCGGATCGGGTTCATACAGGTAATCCCAGGTCTTCGCCTTCATCTCTTCTTCACCTTCCGCTGGCGGTAACGGCAGCAGTTGGGTGATGGTCGGAGTCTGAGACATGGTGTTATTGAATTTGTTATTGACGATCATCAGCTTGTCGATGCGGCCTTCATCATAAGCCTGCAACATCACTTTTACCGGGCCAATCAGGTCAGACAGGGTAGGTTTATCACCCATGCCACTGACTTGCGCCACAATGTTGCCACCCACAGCATTAAAGAATGACGCCCCTTTTGAACCGATAATCGACAGATCGCTCTGCACGCCTTTATCGGACCAGGACTTCATATCCGCCAGTAACTTTTTGAACAGGTTAATGTTCAAACCACCACAAAGCCCGCGGTCAGTTGAAACGACCAGGTAGCCGACGCGCTTGACGTCGCGCTCTTCCAGGTAAGGGTGCTTGTATTCCAGATTACCCAACGCAAGGTGACCAATCACTTTGCGCATGGTTTCTGCATACGGACGGCTGGCCGCCATGCGTTCCTGCGTTTTACGCATCTTGGAGGCGGCGACCATTTCCATCGCTTTGGTGATCTTCTGCGTGTTTTTCACGCTTCCAATCTTGCTTCGTATCTCTTTTGCGCCGGCCATTAGCTTCTCCTCAAAGCCTTGCGGCCTGCCTTTTCAGACAAGCCGCCAGACATTACCAGGACTGGGTTGCTTTAAACGTCTCGACCAGGCCTTTCAGCTTGGCTTCGATATCGTTATTAAAGTTACCCGACTGGTTGATTTCAGCCATCAGCTCAGCGTGGTCGCGATCGGCGAAGGCCAGCAGTGCAGCTTCGAAGCTGCCAATTTTTGCCAGTTCAACGTCGTTCAGATAGCCACGCTCTGCAGCGAACAGAACCAGACCCTGCTGCGCAACAGACATCGGCGCATACTGTTTCTGCTTCAGCAGCTCGGTCACTTTCTGACCGTGGCTCAGCTGTTTGCGGGTTGCATCATCCAGATCAGAGGCAAACTGCGAGAATGCCGCCAGTTCACGATACTGTGCCAGCGCGGTACGGATACCACCGGACAGTTTCTTGATGATCTTGGTCTGTGCAGCACCACCTACGCGGGATACCGAAATACCTGGGTTAACGGCCGGACGAATACCGGAGTTGAACAGGTTCGATTCCAGGAAGATCTGACCATCAGTAATCGAGATTACGTTGGTCGGAACGAACGCAGAAACATCGCCCGCCTGGGTTTCGATGATCGGCAGCGCGGTCAGTGAACCGGTTTTACCTGTCACTGCGCCATTGGTGAAACGCTCTACATAATCAGCGCTTACGCGTGATGCACGTTCCAGCAGACGGGAGTGGAGATAGAACACGTCGCCAGGGAATGCTTCACGACCTGGTGGACGGCGCAGCAGCAGAGAAATCTGACGGTACGCGACAGCCTGCTTAGAAAGGTCATCGTATACGATCAGCGCATCTTCACCGCGGTCACGGAAGTATTCGCCCATCGCACAGCCTGCGTACGGAGAGAGATACTGCAGTGCAGCAGATTCAGAAGCAGACGCCACAACAACGATGGTGTTCTGCAGTGCGCCATGCTCTTCCAGCTTACGAACCACGTTAGAGATGGTTGAGGCTTTCTGACCAATCGCAACGTAGACACACTTGATGCCTGAGTCGCGCTGGTTGATGATCGCATCGATCGCCATTGCGGTTTTACCGGTCTGACGGTCACCGATGATCAGCTCACGCTGGCCACGGCCGATTGGAATCATCGCATCGACCGACTTATAACCGGTCTGAACCGGCTGGTCGACTGACTGACGGTCGATAACGCCAGGTGCAATGACTTCAACCGGTGAGAAACCGTCGTTGTCGATTGCGCCTTTACCGTCGATAGGAGCACCCAGGGTGTTCACTACGCGGCCCAGCAGGCCACGGCCTACCGGTACTTCAAGAATACGGCCAGTACACTTAACCTTCATGCCTTCGGCGAGGTCAGCGTAAGGGCCCATCACCACTGCACCAACCGAGTCACGCTCGAGGTTCAGGGCGATAGCGTAACGGTTGCCCGGCAGGGCAATCATCTCACCCTGCATGACATCGGCCAGGCCGTGTACGCGGATGATACCGTCACTTACAGAAACAATCGTACCTTCGTTGTGAGCTTCACTCACGACATTGAACTGAGCAATGCGCTGCTTGATCAGTTCGCTGATTTCGGTGGAATTCAGTTGCATATGCTCCAGTCCCCTTAAGACTGCAAGACGTCAGCCAGACGGTCAAGACGGCCGCGTACGCTGCCATCAATAACCAGATCACCCGAACGGATGATCACGCCTGCCATCACAGACTTATCAATTTTGCAATTCAGCTTAACTTTGCGTGACAGACGTTTTTCCATCGCGGCGCTGATTTTATTCAGCTGGTCGTCACTCAGCGTACTGGCGGAGATAACATCAACTTCAGCGGTGGCTTCATGAGCGTCACGCAGTTCGATGTATTGGGCCAGTACAGCCGGAAGCGCTGTCAAACGTCCGTTTTCCGCCATCACCTTAATCAGGTTCTGCGCGGGTTCATCCAGTTGATCACCACAGACTGCGTTAAACGACGCTGCCAGCGCTTCGGGTGCTAATGCACCTGAGAGAAGATCAGCCATCTGTTCATTGCGAGCCACTTCTGCGGCAAACGCCAGCATCTGTTGCCAGCGTTCAATACTTTGATGCTCAACAGCAAAGTCAAAAGCTGCTTTGGCGTAGGGGCGAGCTACAGTAATCAGATCAGACATCAGCCCCTCCCTCCTTACAGTTCAGCGACCAGTTTATCAACGATGTCGCTGTTAGCAGCTTCATCCACGGAGCGTTCGATGATCTTCTCGGCGCCAGCCATAGCCAGCAACGCGACCTGCTTACGCAGTTCTTCACGCGCACGTTTGCGTTCAGCGTCAATTTCAGCCTGCGCTTGTGTCACGATGCGATTACGTTCGTTTTCAGCTTCGGTTTTGGCTTCGTCCAGAATCTGCGCGCGACGCTTGTTCGCTTGCTCGATAATGACCTGAGCGTCTTCTTTGGCTTTTTTCAGCTGGTCGGTCGCATTAGCCTGCGCGAGATCCAAATCTTTCTTTGCACGTTCAGCAGAAGCAAGGCCTTCAGCAATTTCTTTCTGGCGCTTTTCGATAGCAGCCATGAGCGGCGGCCATACGTACTTCATGCAGAACGCGACAAACAGGATGAACGCGATAGCCTGGCCGAGGATTGTTGCATTAATGTTCACAGCACAATGCCTCTAGATTGAGTATTTAACTTTTCTGCCGTTATCAACGATAAGCGGCAGAATCCGTTCACCCTTGCACATTGTGCGCTGAGTGAACACAGGGCTTTAGGCGACAGCAAACATCACGTACAGACCCAGACCAACAGCGATCATCGGGATTGCATCCACCAGACCCATTACAACAAAGAACTGCGTACGCAGCAGAGGAATCAGGTCAGGCTGACGAGCAGCGCCTTCCAGGAATTTTCCTCCGAGGATGCCGATACCGATCGCAGCACCGATTGCCGCCAGGCCCATCATCACAGCGGCAGCCATGTACAGCAGATCCATATTCAGGTTTTCCATGACAGTCTCCAGTTTGTTTCAGTTAAATGCTCCCTTCATCTTCCGGGCTTCAGCGGTGTGCGCTGCAACCCGAAATCAAGAGGGAAAGTAGTGTTGAGAAAAAAATCAATGTTCTTCAGATGCCATCGACAGATAGACAATCGTGAGGACCATGAAAATGAAAGCCTGTAGCGAAATGATCAGGATGTGGAAAATGGCCCACGGCACATTCAGCACCCACTGCGACCACCACGGCAACAGACCGGCAATAAGGATAAAGATCAGTTCACCCGCATACATGTTACCGAACAGTCGTAAACCCAGTGATACAGGCTTAGACAGCAGGCTCACACCTTCCAGAATCAGGTTGATCGGGATGAAGATCGGGTGGTTAAAAGGCTGCAGCGTCAGCTCTTTAGTGAAGCCGCCAATGCCTTTCATTTTGATGCTGTAGAACAGAATCAAAATAAATACGCCCAACGCCATAGATAGCGTGATGTTCACGTCTGCAGATGGTACGACGCGCAGCGCCGGTAACCCCAATACGTGCTCGCCAATATATGGCAGCAAGTCGATTGGCAGCAGATCCATGAAGTTCATCAGGAAGACCCAGACAAAGATTGTCAGAGCCAGCGGGGCGATAAGTTTGCTCTTACCGTGATACATGTCGCGCACGTTACTATCGACGAAACCGACAACCAGTTCGATAGCCGCCTGCATTTTCCCTGGCACACCGCTGGTGGCAGATTTTGCCACGCTACGGAACAACACCAGGAAGATGATTCCCAGCACCATAGAGAAAAACATGGAATCGATATTTAATACCCAGAACGTCGCGGGAGCGTCGTGCGGATTCACTATCTCGAAGGTACGCAGGTCCAACTGAAGATGAGTCAGGTGGTGACCAATGTACTCTTGCGGAGTAGAGATTTCTCCTGCAGCCATGATGCCTCTTACCCTTTGTTGTTAATTACCGCCGGTGCCAGCATTTGTACCACCAGCACCGATAACCAGGTTATTCCGACCGGCCAGAAAACCGCTCCGAATAGACCCAACGCCACAATGAGCAAAATGATGGTCGCAAACACTTTGGCTATTTCACCCAAAGCGAAGCTCCACGCGACTCGCCCCGAAGCTGGGGTTTGCCCCTGCAGGCGCCAGGCTAAAAACAAAAACAATACGTTTGGCAGCCAGGCTGCCGCACCGCCAGCAAGAGCAGAGAGACCCCAGATGACATCTTTAAGAGCAAAGAGTGCACCGATGATGACTATCGTCACCAGCTGAATCATCAGCACCGTTCGGGCGTATTTTACACTGTAAAGAGACACTGACATGACGCTGATACTCTCCTGCCCCGTTAGGGGTATGTCGCGTGTCGTATAAGACTGCCTTTGCGCAGTTGAGTCAAGCAGCAAAAGCCGTGCAAATTATACGGGCCGCACCTGCGATTTCAATCGGTAAGTAGCGAAAAGGTGAACAATTATTTAAATTTCTTTCCGGAGGGCTATTTTTCCAAAGATTACCCTGCAGAGATTCACCCTAATCTGACTGAAAATTCCCTCGCAACTTGCTTTTAAAGCGTGCTTTAGATCACATAATAAGCACATTCACTACACTGAGTTTTATCTTCGCGCTATTTAAGAACAATCTGTATTACAAATTAACTCAATAAAATCAAAGCATTGAAATTATAAAAATGCATCTGCAAGACTATTTTCACAGAAAACACGCTATTGACATCGAACTGTGCTTAAGAATCGTGTAATTGATATTACGCACGCAAAGTTATTACCGCGATATATTTTCTGCCGTGACTACTTTTATTCAGCGACCCGCCTATACAAGTGATATTTCTGATAACTGAATGTGAATTAAACGTTAAATGTAACAGAGCTTTTCGGATAATTTCCGTCAGCGTTTTAACCTTCGGTCAGCCAGGGCTTAATCAAAATCTTTTATTGATAGCGCATCATCTGCACTTTTTTCATCCCGGAACTGACGAAAATCACTGGCAGATAAACGCTAAATCTCTGCCAGTCGAAAGCCTACTGGTGACGAAGAATGACCAGGTGGCGATCACCTTCCAGCTGCGGTACCTGCAACTTAATCACAGCATCAGAGACGTAGCCTGCCGGTAACTCCGCAATTTCATCGTCCGGACGCACGCCTTTCAGCGCGAAGAAGCGCCCTTCTCTTCCCGGCAGATGATGACACCAGTTCACCATGTCGGTCAGCGAGGCAAATGCACGACTGATCACGCCATCAAAGGGCGGCTCAGCCGGGAACGCCTCAACCCGGCTCTGCACCGGAGTAATGTTAGTGAGTCCTAACTCATGCTGAACCTGACGCAGGAAACGCACCCGCTTGCCCAGGCTGTCGAGCAACGTAAAGTGCGCATCAGGCATCACGATAGCCAGCGGAATGCCAGGCAGTCCTGGTCCGGTTCCAACATCAATGAAACGTGAGCCTTGCAGATGCGGCGCCACCACGATGCTGTCGAGGATATGGCGTACCAGCATCTGCTGCGGATCGCGCACTGATGTCAGATTGTAGGCTTTGTTCCACTTATCCAGCAGGCCGACATAGGCAACCAGCTGCTGTTTTTGTTGATCGGAGAGGGAAATACCGGCTGCCTGTAGCAGCGACGTGAGTGTGTTGATCACAGCATAAGTCCATTCAGCGGGGGCGAGTCTCCTCGCCCCGTTTTCAGATCAGGCGCTTTTACGCAGCAGACCCTGTTTTTTCAGATAGATAAGCAGAATTGAGATGGCCGCCGGCGTAATGCCGGAGATACGCGTCGCCTGACCAATCGAACTCGGTTTGTGATCGTTCAGCTTGGCGATAACCTCATTTGAGAGGCCGTTCACCTGGCGATAGTCGAGCTCCACCGGTAACAGCGTGTTCTCGTTGCGCAGCTGGCGATCGATCTCTTCCTGCTGACGCGCGATATAACCTTCATATTTGACCTGAATCTCAACCTGCTCAGCGGCCTGCTCATCAGCCAGTGCCGGACCAAAGGCATCCAGCGTCATCAGCTTCAGATAGGTCAGCTCAGGACGGCGCAGCAGATCTTCGCCGCTCGCTTCTTTGGTCAGCGGCGCGCTGAGTACCGTATTCACTTCCGTCACGTGCTCTGACTTCGGATGGACCCAGATATCGCGCAGGCGCTGACGCTCCTGTTCAATCGCTTCCAGCTTCTGATTGAAACGCGCCCAGCGCGCATCATCCACCAGACCCAGTTCACGACCGGTTTCGGTCAGACGCAGATCGGCATTGTCTTCGCGCAGCATCAGACGATATTCAGCACGGGAGGTAAACATCCGGTACGGCTCTTTGGTACCGAGCGTACAGAGGTCATCAACCAGTACGCCCAGATAAGCCTGGTCACGACGTGGTGCCCAGCCCTCTTTGTCCGCAGACTGACGGGCGGCATTCAGACCCGCCAGCATCCCCTGCGCAGCGGCTTCTTCGTAGCCGGTTGTGCCGTTGATCTGGCCGGCAAAGAACAGGCCGTGAATAAATTTGCTCTCCAGCGTCAGTTTGAGATCGCGTGGATCGAAGAAGTCATACTCGATGGCATAGCCCGGACGCACGATCTTCGCATTCTCCATGCCCTGCATGGAACGAACGATCTGAATCTGCACATCGAATGGCAGACTGGTTGAGATGCCATTCGGGTAGATCTCATTGCTGGTCAGCCCTTCCGGCTCCAGGAAGATCTGATGCGAGTTACGATCGGCAAAGCGCATCACTTTGTCTTCGATAGACGGGCAATAGCGTGGACCGATCCCCTCGATGATCCCGGCATACATCGGGCTGCGATCCAGATTATTGCGGATCACCTCATGGGTTTTCTCATTGGTGTGAGTGATCCAGCACGGTACCTGCTGCGGATGCTGAGACGCATTGCCCATAAACGAGAACACCGGCATCGGGTTATCGCCGTGCTGCGGGCTGAGCACTGAAAAATCGATGGTGCGCGCATCGATACGCGGTGGCGTACCAGTCTTGAGGCGGTCTACCCGCAGCGGCAGCGCACGCAGTCGTTTTGCCAGCGGAATGGACGGGGGATCACCTGCACGACCGCCACTGTAATTATCCAGACCGATATGAATTTTGCCGTCAAGAAACGTGCCGACGGTGAGTACGACGGTTTTCGCGCGGAACTTCAGTCCCATCTGGGTGACTGCACCCACCACACGATCGTTTTCCACGATAAGATCGTCGACCGCCTGCTGGAAGATCATCAGATTGGGCTGGTTCTCCAGTGCCGTACGCACTGCCTGGCGATAGAGCACGCGATCCGCCTGAGCACGGGTTGCCCGCACTGCCGGACCTTTGCTGGCGTTTAGTATCCTAAACTGGATACCCGCCTGGTCAATCGCACTGGCCATCAGACCACCCAGGGCATCCACTTCCTTCACCAAATGTCCTTTGCCAATCCCACCAATCGCCGGGTTACAGGACATTTGTCCAAGCGTATCAATGTTATGGGTGAGTAACAGGGTTTGCTGACCCATTCGGGCTGCCGCCATTGCGGCTTCGGTGCCCGCATGACCACCACCAATTACGATGACGTCAAAAGGATCCTGATAAAACATGAAGTGGTACCTCGGTTGATGAACTTGCAGGATCGTCGTCCTGGGGCGTGGATTCTACTCAAATTCCGTCTGGGGTGAAAGCCGCGGGATCGTCCGGTTTTAAAAGAAAGGATCTTAGATCTGTATATGATCTTTCTGTTAGATCTCTTATTAGGATCCCGCTTTTCTGTGGATATGTGCCAGAAGCACAGCAGAAACAACAGGATGAAGAGGATCACTACCTGTTAGTGATCGGTGATCCTGATCCGTATAAGCTGGGATCAAAATGGCATGTTATCCACAGCTCAAAATTCATTCTACGGTTGTTCTTTGGATAACTACCGGTTATACGCAGTAAAAGAGGGTAGTTATCCACAAAATAAACGAGCGGAAAAGGATAAAATCAGCATGTTCCACTGGGGATCGTCACTATTTCGCGATCCCCAGCCCCCTTCAGATCGCCTTTTTCCAGCTTTCCAGCCAGGCTTCCGCGGGATCTTCAGGGATCTCATGCTCCAGCACATCAATCTCCAGACGATCGCCGATCTGGCGGGCACCCTGAGCAATTAACAGGGCTTCAATCTGGCGGATCGCGCCACAAAAGAGATCATATTCATGATTGCCGAGTCCGATGGCACCAAACCGGACCTGTGAGAGATCGGGCTGGCTTTCCGTGATGGCTTCGAACAGCGGCAGCAGGTTATCGGGAATATCGCCTGCACCGTGAGTTGAACAGACCACCAGCCAGATACCCTCATGTGGCACTTCATCCAGCTCCGGGCCATGCAGCATCTGCGTTGAGAAGCCCGCTTCCTGTAATTTTTCTTCCAGATGTTCAGCCACATACTCTGCGCTACCCAGAGTACTGCCACTGATTAAGGTAATATCGGCCATCTTGCTCTCCCGGACATTAAGGCGAGCATTGTACGCTGTGATCAAGCGGTGATCCACCTGTGGACAACAGGGTTAATAGATTAAGAGAAGCGAACGCAGCCGTTGCCAGCCGCCACATTCGTCAGGGATAAGATTATGCACAAGGCGGAGAAGGATCAGGGCTTGATAGTGCGCATGATCGGGTTTTGCAGCGAGATCAGCGTTTCCGTCGACTGAATTTCATCTATGGTCTGGATCTTGTTGATCAGCACCTGTTGCAGGGCATCAATGGACCGGCACATCACCTTAATAAAGATGCTGTAGTGGCCGGTGGTGTACCAGGCTTCAACCACTTCATCCAGCGCATCCAGTTTGCTCAGCGCCGCCGGATAGTCACGCGCGCTCTTAAGGATGATGCCGATAAAACAGCAGACATCAAACCCCAGCTGGCGCGGATCGATATCAACCCGGGTGCCCAGGATAATGCCCGCCTGCTTCATCTTCTCCACGCGGACATGAATGGTGCCGGGGCTGACGTTAAACTGTTTTGCCAGCTCGGCGTAAGCAGTGCGCGCATTGTCGAGCAGGGCATTCAGAATGCCGCGATCCAGGTTATCGAGCTGCAGATGTTCGGCCATGGCCATCCTCGTTATTGGTCTGCTTAAGTAAACAAGGATGAATGTGCAGCAAAATAGTGGTTCAGGCAACTCCCGGCAGCGACGGGCGTCGCTGCCGGTTCACTTAGCGTTTGCGCCAGACGGTGACCTGCGCCAGCGTGTGCTGGAACTTGCGGGCCGTTTCGCGGATCACAAACGGTTTATCCTGCGGTTCATCGACCAGGTCGAAGTCGGCCGCCAGCAGACGTTGCAGTGCCTGCAGCGTCGTCAGTGCCTCACCGTTTTCACGCACGCCGCCCAGCCAGTTCTCCTTCGGCGTGAAATCCTCCAGCCAGGTATAGGGCGAGGAGAGCACCAGAATGCCGCCCTGACGCAGCATCGGCGTGACATCCCGCAGGAAGCGTGCGGGCTGACGCAGGCGATCGATCAGGTTGGATGCAAGTACCAGATCGTAACGGGCGGGTTGCGGCTTAAGGTTACAGGCGTCGCCCTGAACAAACTGAATCCGCTGCGCCAGTTCGCTCTCCAGCGCGAAATCTTTCAGGCGAACCTGCCGATACTCCACCAGATCGCCTTCCTGTGGCAGGAGATAACGGAAGTCTTCGCCGCTGGCCAGCTGAAGCGCCACATCGATGAAGCGCGCCGAGTAGTCCATGCCGGTGACACGTTCAAAGTGGCGGGCCAGTTCAAAACTGGCGCGTCCGGTGGCACAGCCGATATCCAGTGCCTCGCCGCGTGCTGTGGTGTAGTTCAGCGCCAGGTTTACCAGGCTTTCGGCATAGTTATCCACCCCGAAATAGCGCGGGCCATACTGGAAGTCGAGGTATTGCGACACCATGGCGTCAGATTCATATGGGTTCAGCGCCATGGTTTCCTGATGGCTGGAAACCACGTAGCGGAAACCGGCATGCTGGAAGAAGTGGCGGCGGAACGCATAGCGTGCCGATTTCAGCGCTTCGTTGCCGGTCGATATCCAGCTACCGCCTTTGATCAGCGAATGTTTGCCATCAAAGGTCGGGGTAGAGAAATCATCGTAAAGCGGGTGGACTTTAAAATCTTCAAAGCCGTTGGTCGGCGTGGTCGTCCACTGCCAGACGTTACCGACGATATCGAAGAAGTCGCCCTGGGCGAAGAGATCGACCGGTGAAGAGGAAGCCCAGTACGCCAGGTTAATGTTGCCCGGTGCCCGATCCCAATCCGGCTGATCGCCCGCGACCTGTTCGCGCAGCTGAGCCCACTCCGCTTCACAGGGGAGCTGAACACTCATTCCCGTCTGATCCGCTTTCCAGCGGCAGAAGGCCGCCGCTTCCAGCTGGTTAACCTCGGCTGGCCAGTCCCACGGCATTGCGACTTCTTCACACATCAGACGCAGTTTAAGCTGATCGGGCATCGCAGGCGTGCCGACCCAGAAGGTGGGCATCTCCGCTTTTGCAAACTGACACCAGCCCCAGCCTTCGTCATCCCACCAGCGAGCGTCCTGATAACCCCCCGCCTCAACGAACGCCAGGAATTCCGCGTTGCTGACCAGCATTTTGCTCGCCCTGAACGGCTGCAGCGCGATCTGCTGGCGGCCATATTCGACATCCCAGCCATAGGTCTCGTCGGTTTTACCCAGCGTGACGGTGCCGCCGGGCATCGGCAGCAGGGTATTGGCCGGAACAGCCTCGCGCTGGTGGCGCGCCATCGGGCAGACCGGCCACGCAGGCTGGGGTTTCACCCACCCGACCGGTAACTGGCGTATCAGTACGCTGGACGTTTCCAGATGAATACGCTCATGCTCAATGCCCATCAGGATCACCCAGGCCGGACTCTCCCAGGTGATCGGCAGAGTCAGCGGCAGGGTCTGGATCAGATCGCTGACCAGCGCTTTAACGCGCCCGCGGTATTCGCGGACTTCTTCGACAGTGGGCCAGTCATAGTGGCTGTCGTTGAGATCGTCCCAGCTCATCTCATCCACACCAATCGCCATCATCGCTTCGATACGATCGTCCAGACGCGCGTCGATAAGGCGTCCGGCCATCAGCTTATTAATGTAGAAGGTAGCGGTGTGGCCAAAATAGAAGATTAAAGGATGGCGCAGCGGAATGGCTTTGGTAAACCAGGCCTGGGAATCGGCCAGACAGGTAAACAGACTTTCATACTGTTCCCAGGTCTGGTGGAAATAGGCCAGCAATTCGGCACGTTTTTGTTCAATGTTATGGCCGGAGAGCAGTAGCGTTCGCGTCGGCGCAGGCAGATCGCGATGAGGTTGAGCAAGCGTCACAGGAAGCTCCAGATTGCTGAGTAAGTGAAACGGTAATTTACTATAGCAAATATGCATTTCTGCCCGATGACTTAACGCCGCCAGTGACGCAGCAGACGGCTTTTCATGCCGGTATCGAAACGCCAGATATGGTCGAAGATGCGCAGAATGCCTGGTTTCCCGTGGGCCGACATAGCCACGGCGTGAAAACGTTGCTGATTATTTCGCTGACGCGTTTTAATAGTCCCGATCACCTCTTCCGGCAGACGCTGGGCAATAAAATCGGAGACGATCACCGCATCGGCTTCCTGCCACAGGACGCCTTCCATTCGGGTCACAACGGAAGAGAGGCAGGCTGCCAGATCGGTGCCGCCGCGAAAGCGCTGACTGAGAAAGCGAATCGCCTGTTCCAGCCCATCATCACCGGTCAGTTCGTAGCCGATCACCTCGTGCGCAAACAGCATGATGTAGCAGCGACGGCGATCGGCCAGCGCGACTTTCAGCAGCGCCAGACAAAACGCTTTGGCGCAGCGCTCATTGAAGCCACCCATCGAACCCGAGGTATCGACGCAGACGATGAAAGGCCCGCGTGGCTGCTCTTCATGCTGCTGGTGGCTGGCCGGACGCATCGTGACCTTTTCATGCCAGGCATCGCCCTGCAGCTTGTAGGTCAGCAGCCGTTTCTCTACCAGCCGCCGGTAAAACTCCAGCTCCAGTTCACTGATACTCAGCGCAGCTAACTCCGGCGGCAGCAGACGCAGCACGTCATCGCTCTGGTGAATGCCGCTGACCTCCTCCGGCACGGCCGCAGGTTCCTGCACCATATGGTGAAAGGCCTCCATAGGGGCATCCTGCGACGGCACCGATTTTGCCTCGCGGCTGCGACCCAGCTGCTGGGCCAGTTTCAGCAGCTCCGGCTGCTGCGCCAGAAAGTCGCCATATTGCAGCATCAGCTGATAGTCGCCAGGCTGCAGTGACGCTTTGCTCATGTCCCACAGCCGGCCAGCGGCGGCTTCGTCATCGTCGCCGAGAATCGGTGCCAGCTGACCGCTCAGCGCCATACGCTGCTGCAGTTCCGCCAGCAGGCGTTCGCGCTGCTGCTCCAGCAACGTCTGATTCAGCGTCAGGGTCTGTAAGGTCAGGCTCAGCCGCCAGCGCTGTAGAAAAAGCTGGTGCTGCGCGCTGCTGAGATGGCTGATATCGGTGTGCTGCAGCAGCCGGTTGGCTTCATCCAGAAAAGGGGAAGGCAGGCTTTCAAGCGCCTGAAGCGTGGCATTCAGCTGGTGGCTGAATTCACGATCGCTGAGGAGTTGTACCCGCTGGAACAGCTGAAACTCTTCGGCCAGCGTGGCCGGAACCGGCGTGGCTTTGAGCTCAGCGTTGATCTCCGCTCGCCAGCGTGGCACATCGCGTAACAGTGCTTTTTTCAGCCCGGGAAACTTTTCAAAAAACAGCGCCAGCTGTGGAGACGCCAGCAGGGCAATAATCAGCTCTTCAATCAGTTCGGTTTCACCCACGGAGAGCAGTGTGCTGAGCGTCTCCAGTGGGATCATTTACGCGCCTGTTTCAACTGTTCCGCCACATCCTGCAGGCTGGTTTCAACCCGCGCCAGCCAGTCATCACTGATAAACAGGCAGCGCTGATGCTGGCTGAACAGATGACGCTGCGACCGCAGTTCACTCTCCAGTGCATCCAGCGCTTCGGTGATCTCACCGGGCAGCGGCTCGCTGTTGCTGACGCCAGGCAGTGTCAGACGCGACGATTGCAGGCTGACATCACGGATAGCCAGGCAGTGCTGCGCATCCACCTGTAAATCCAGACTCTGCGCAAAGCCAATTCCATTGAGCTTGCCGCGAACCTCGCCCCCTTTCTGCAGCCACTGATTCAGTGCATCACGCGCGATAACCAGATGTGTCACCTGCATGTCATGCAGCATCAGCGGCTTTTGCAGCATCAGCGTCAGTTGCTCATCAGTGAAGCTTTCCGGCAGATCGTAATGGGGTTTGCGACTGAACATCCCACTGTGTTTTTCCAGGGTGATCGCCTGTGCGATGCTCTGTTGCTGCTGCAGAGCCATGCGACGCGCTTTTATCTGATGCAGTTTCAGCAGCATCGGCTGCTGCTGCCAGGCGTGCTGTGTCATCAGCTGATCGATTTCGCGCTCCAGCAGCTGCATGGACGCGACGTCGTGCCAGAGGCAATCTTTCAGCAGGATCAGGTCTATCGGCGCAATGGCGCTGCGGCCACTGTAAAAGGCACTGGCCTGCAGCAGATGAATAGCTTTTTTCCAGCGACGATCGGAAATATAGGGCGCGGCGGGCTGGCTTTCCAGTTGCTGGCGCAGCTGATAAATCAGCTCGAACACCGCATCCGGGAGGCTGACCTGACTGATGCCGAGCTGCCACTGCGCATACTCCTCATCACTGATGCGCAGGGATTCCGCGACCGGATTGGTGTGCTCATCCTGCTGATGGGTCAGCATGCTGCGAAAGTTCTGCTTCTCATGCACATTATCCAGCCACAGGCGGATTAGCATCCGGTCATAGAGCGCTTCAAGGCCGCTGTCCGCTTCCGGCATTTCATTGGAGGCGGTGACCAGCAGACGCATCGGAATGGCCTCTTCGCTGTCGCCATTGCGGAAGCGGCGTTCGTTGATAGCGGTCAGCAGGGTATTCAGAATCGCCGGGCCGGCTTTCCAGATCTCATCCAGAAAAACAATCTCCGCGTCGGGCAGATAACCTTTAGTGAGGCGCTGATAGCGCCCTTCATCCTTCAGTGCCTGAATAGATAGCGGGCCAAACACCTCTTCCGGTGTGGAGAAACGGGTCATCAGATATTCAAAGGCGCGGGCGTGCTGAAAGGCATATTTCAGGCGGCGGGCAATCAGGCTCTTGGCGATGCCGGGCGGTCCCAGCAGGAACACGCTTTCACCGCTCAGCGCTGCCAGCAGGCAAAGGCGGATGGCATGATGTCGCTCATACAATCCTTTTTCTAACGCATTGCTAAGGCGAGAAATTCTTTCTGCCAAAAGATGGGGTTGAGCCATAATCACTTCAATGTCCTTACGATCGTCGGGCCGCCGCGCTTCAGCAAGCGCCTTACTCTATAGATCATCATGCGTGAAAGCGTTGATAGCTGTCAGCTTTTTTGTTTCATAAGGTTTGCCTGCTTTGAAAGCGGCGCTGATTAACGCTTTAATGCCTGAAACCACCCCGTTACCCTGGCAGACAGGCGAAGCGGGTATAGGAATTTTCGGCAAACCGTGCATACTGTGCGCTTTTTGATGGCCTGAGCGAGGGGTTGTTGCGCCTCTTAGACTCCAACAAAAGATAACTCTATGAGCTCGGATAATAAGCAGTCACTTCGCGGATTAACGCTGGCCGCTATTGGTGTTGTTTACGGGGATATCGGCACCAGTCCGCTGTATACCTTGCGTGAATGTCTCTCCGGACAGTTCGGCTTCGGCGTTGAGCGGGAAGCGGTGTTTGGCTTTTTGTCGCTGATTTTCTGGCTGCTGGTGCTGGTAGTATCACTGAAGTACATCAGTTATGTGATGCGCGCCGACAATGCCGGTGAAGGCGGTATTCTGACACTGATGTCGCTGGCGGGCCGCCATACGGGTGCACGCGCCACGGCAGTGCTGGTGATCATGGGCCTGATTGGCGGCAGCTTCTTCTATGGGGAAGTGGTGATCACGCCGGCCATTTCGGTGATGTCAGCCATTGAAGGCCTGGAGATTGCCGCGCCGTCGCTGGATCCCTTTATTGTGCCGATGTCGATTGCGGTGCTGACGCTGCTGTTTGCGATTCAGAAACATGGCACCGGCATGGTGGGCAAACTTTTCGCGCCGGTGATGCTGGTGTGGTTCCTGGTGCTGGCGATCCTGGGGGTCAGCGGCATCATGAAAAACCCGGAAGTGCTGCATGCGCTGAATCCTGCCTACGCGGTCGAGTTCTTCCTGCACTATAAATCTGTCTCATTCTTCGCGCTTGGCGCGGTGGTACTGGCGATTACCGGGGTTGAAGCGCTGTATGCCGATATGGGTCACTTCGGTAAAGTGCCGATCCGACTGGCCTGGTTCTCGGTGGTGCTGCCGTCGCTGGTCCTGAACTACTTTGGTCAGGGCGCGCTGTTACTCAGCGATCCCAAAGCGATTAAAAATCCCTTCTTCCTGCTGGCGCCGGACTGGGCGCTGATCCCGATGCTGATTCTGGCGACGCTGGCCACGGTGATTGCCTCACAGGCGGTGATCTCCGGCGTCTTCTCGCTGACGCGCCAGGCGGTGCGACTGGGCTATCTGCCGGGGATGCGTATCATCCACACCTCTGAGCGCGAATCGGGCCAGATCTATATTCCGGTGATTAACTGGGTACTCTACTTCGCCGTGCTGATTGTGATTATCAGCTTTGAGCATTCAAGTAATCTGGCTGCGGCCTACGGTATCGCCGTCACCGGCACCATGGTGCTGACCGCGATGCTCTCCTGTACCGTGGCGGTTAAAAACTGGCACTGGAATAAGCTGGCGGTTGCCGTCATCCTGGTACTGATGCTCTGTATCGATGTGCCGCTGTTTACCGCCAACCTGGTGAAAATCTTCTCCGGTGGCTGGCTGCCGCTCTGTCTCGGCCTGGTGATGTTTATCATTATGACGACGTGGAAAAGCGAACGTTTCCGCCTGCTGCGCCGCATGCACGAGCATGGCAACTCCCTGGAGGCGATGATCGCGTCACTGGAGAAATCGCCGCCGGTTCGCGTGCCGGGCACCGCGGTCTATATGTCGCGTGCGCTGAATGTGATTCCGTTTGCCATGCTGCATAACCTCAAACACAACAAAGTGTTGCATGAGCGGGTGGTGCTGCTGACGTTGCGGACGGAAGATGCGCCTTACGTGCATAACGTGCGTCGCGTGACGATTGAGCAGCTGTCACCCACCTTCTGGCGGGTGGTGGCCAGCTACGGCTGGCGCGAAACGCCAAACGTCGAGGAGATTTTCCACCGCTGCGGGCTGGAAGGGCTCAACTGCCGCATGATGGAGACATCGTTCTTCATGTCGCATGAGTCGCTGATTATCGGCAAACGGCCGTGGTATCTGCGCCTGCGTGGCAAACTCTTCCTGGCGCTGCAGCGCAATGCGCTCCGTGCGCCAGACCAGTTTGAGATCCCGCCAAACCGGGTGATTGAGCTGGGCACCCAGGTCGAGATTTAATCTGCAGTGCCCGCCTTACGGGGCGGGCGCTGACCAGCGCAGCATAACGCATAATCCGCCGCCCGAGCGCTGGCTGAAGCTGACCTGCATCCCGTGCAACTGGGCGATATTGCGGACTATCGATAATCCCAGCCCGCTTCCGCTTTTCTCCTGACCTGGCGGTCGCCAGAAACGTTCACCAAGCCGTTGCAGATCGGCTGCACTCAGACCTTCGCCGTTATCCTCTACCGACAGGCTGTTCGCCTGAAGCCGCACATCAACTTCGCTGCCCGCTGGCGTATAGCGAATGGCATTATCCAGCAGATTACGCACCAGCAGTGACAGTAACAGCGGATGCCCCTGAATCTGCGGATCGGCGTCAGCATGCAGCCGCAGCGTGACACCCGTTTTATCCGCCAGCGGCAGCTGTGCAGCCAGCGTCTCCTGGACCGTGCGTTTCAGCGCCACCGTTTCGAAGGCGCTGCGTGCATCTTCAGCTTCAACCCGTGAGAGCGTCAGCAGCTGATCCACCAGCCGGGTTGCGCGGATAATGCCGGCATCCAGTTGCTGTAGCGCATGGCTTCGCATCACTTCATCATCCGCAGTCAGCTGGATCACCTCGCTTTGCACCTGCAGCGCCGCCAGCGGACTGCGCAGCTCATGTGCGGCATCAGAGGTAAAGCGCCGTTCACGCTGCATCATTGCGCTGATGCGGCTGAACAGACCATTGAGCGCGACCATCAGCGGTTGCACCTCTTTCGGCACGCGGTCTGCCTGCAGCGGCGTATCATCATCGGGTGCGCGCTGCGCAAGCTGCTGTGCCAGCGTCTTCAGGGGGCGCAGTTCAGACCAGACCAGACCGATCAGCAGCAGCAACATAAAGGGCAGCGCGATCAGCCAGGGCAGCATGCTGGCTTTCATCAGATCCCGCGTCATGTCGTCACGGTATTCGGACTCCTGACCCACCACCACCCGGAACTGCTGGTCGGGCGTAGTCAGCCAGACAAACCGCCAGCGATCGTCATCATTGGTGAGCTGGCCCTCATGAAATCCCTGATACTCCGCCTCAAACGGCAGGTAGCGGCCATTGTCACCATCATTCATCACCTGCCGGCCGTCACGCGTGAAGACGGCAAAGGCCAGGGCGTCGTCATCCTGATCGCCGCGATGGTGGCGCAGTATCTCTTTGGTTTTAGGCAGAGTGGCGTTGTCCAGCGAGGAGAAATCCAGCGTCAGCAGACGCTTTGCCAGCAGCATCTGCTGGGTATCGAAGAGTTCATCAAGGGTTTCACGTGTCTGATGCCAGGCACTCAGGCTGGCGCTGGCCCAGCAGATCCCGAGCAGCAGCACAAAACCGATACCCAGCCGCAGAAACAGGCTCATTGATCGCATTCAGCCGCTCCCAGGGTATAACCGACGCCGTGCAGCGTGCGGATAAACTGGCTGCCCAGTTTTTTACGCAGATGATGAATGTGAACCTCTACCGCATTGCTGGAGACATCGGCGTCCCAGTTGTAGAGCTTCTCTTCCAGCTGGCTGCGTGTCAGCACCCGGCCCGGGTTTCGCATAAACAGTTCCAGCAGCGCCAGTTCACGGCTTTTCAGCGCAATCGCCTCACCTTCGCGCATTACACTGTGGCTGCCGGGTATCAGCACCACATTACCGTGCCGGAGTTCGGGCTGCAGCTGGCCATGACGGCGGCGGATCAGCGCCTGTAAGCGAGCAGCCACTTCGGTTAAGGCAAAGGGTTTACACAGATAGTCGTCGGCTCCCAGTTGCAGGCCTTCGACCCGCTGATCGAGCGCATCGCGTGCGGTCAGTATCAGTACCGGTACATCTTTGCCCTGCTGTCGCCACTGCCGCAGAATATCGAGCCCATCCCGCTCGGGCAGTGAGAGATCCAGGATCACCGCATCCCAGGGCGCGGCCTCCAGCGCGTTAAAGCCCGCCTCACCAGAGGTAAACCAGTCAACGCTGAAGCCCAGTTTACTCAGCCCCGCCTTGATACCGTCGCCAATTAAACGATCATCTTCAATCAGTAAAATACGCATCACGTCTCCCTGTTCCGATAGCGCTTTATACGAAGCAACTTCCTGCTTGTACAGCTGATTTCGGCGAAAATAGCTTATTTTTGCCTCTTAAGAAGCTGTTAAGAACTTTATGGTCAACTAAGCTCAACAAGACGAACCACATCATGGAAAAGAGGTGAAAAAATGAAAAAGCACGCTGCAATTCTGGCCGTCGTAATGCTGGCTTCCGCCCCGGTTTTCGCTGCACAGCAGGGTGGATTTGTTGATCCCAGCGCGCCAGCCGCACAGACGCAGGCAGCAGCCGGTCAGGGTGGTTTCAGTGCCGATCACACCAGTGTGGTGACCGTAAAGCAGGCTGAAGAGATGAAAGATGACAGCTGGGTCACCGTGCGCGGTAAGCTGGAGAAACAGATCGGCAACGAAGATTATCTGTTCCGCGACCAGACCGGCACCATGAAAGTCGAAATCGACCACAAGCACTGGAACGGCCAGACTATCTCACCTAAAGACAACGTCGAGCTGACGGGTGAACTGGATAAAGATTTCAACAGCATTGAGATGGACGTTAAGCAGGTTAAGAAACTGCCTTAATCCTCTCCTCCGGGGCCGCGTTCGCGGCCCTTTTTTCAGCCCGTCCCCCGACTTAATACAAATTTCTCCCCGCGTGAGCGAAACGTTTCGATAGCGATCACAGATTTCTTCTTTGCCGGTTGAGTTGATGGCGGCTTTTCATACACTCCTGACAGCGAAACGTTTCGCTGTGGAGTGAAAAGATGAAAAAAGGTCGCTTGTTAAACGCTGAACTCTCTCATGTGATTGCCCGCCTGGGACACACGGATACGCTGACGATTGCCGATGCAGGCTTGCCGATTCCGGCCGGACCGCAGCGCATCGATTTAGCGCTCACGCCGGGTACGCCCGATTTTATGCAGGTGGTTAATGCTGTCGCACTGGAGATGCAGGTAGAGAGCGCCCTGATCGCGGAAGAGATTAAGCAGCATAATCCGCAACTTCATAGCGCGCTTGTCGCCGTGCTCGAAGCCTTGCAACAGCACCAGGGGAATATCATCACCATCAGCTACACCAGTCATGAACAATTCAAACAACAAACGCAGCGTAGTCAGGCGGTCATTCGCAGCGGAGAGTGCTCTCCGTTTGCGAATGTCATCCTCAGCGCCGGTGTGACCTTCTGAGGCCGCTATGCAACTTTTACTGCAACTCGACGGCATTGAAAAATCCTTTCCGGGTGTGAAAGCCCTCAAGGGGGCGTCGCTGAATGTCCGGACAGGACGCGTGATGGCGCTGGTGGGCGAGAACGGCGCAGGCAAGTCCACCATGATGAAAGTGCTGACCGGCATCTATCAATATGATGCTGGTACGCTGCGCTGGCTGGGCAAAGAGACCCGTTTCAGCGGGCCGAAAGCGTCTCAGGAAGCGGGTATTGGCATCATTCATCAGGAACTGAACCTGATCCCTCAATTAACCGTGGCGGAGAATATTTTTCTCGGCCGCGAATATGTCAGCCGTTTTGGCCGTATCCAGTGGCCGCGTATGTATGCCGAAGCTGATGCGCTGCTTAAACGGCTTAATCTGCGCTTCAGCAGCCACAAGCTGGTGGGGGAATTGTCGATTGGCGATCAGCAGATGGTCGAAATCGCCAAAGTCCTGAGCTTTGAGTCGCAGGTGATCATCATGGATGAGCCGACCGATGCGCTGACTGATACCGAAACGCTGTCGCTGTTCCGGGTGATCAACGAACTGAAAGCGCAGGGCTGCGGCATCGTCTATATCTCGCATCGCATGAAAGAGATCTTTGAGATCTGCGATGACGTCACGGTGTTCCGCGACGGTCAGTTTATTGCTGAACGCCCGGTCAGCGAGCTGACTGAAGAGAGCCTGATCGAGATGATGGTCGGCCGTAAGCTGGAAGATCAATATCCCCATATTAATCAGGCACCAGGCGACGTGCGGCTGAAAGTGGAGAACGTCAGCGGACCGGGCGTGGATAACGTCAGTTTCAGCCTGCGTAAAGGTGAAATCCTTGGGGTTTCCGGCTTAATGGGCGCGGGCCGTACCGAACTGATGAAGGTGCTTTACGGCGCCCTGCCGCGTCGCGAAGGCACACTGTGGCTCAATGGTCGGGAAGTGGTGACGCGCTCACCGCAGGATGGGCTGGCTAACGGCATCGTCTATATCTCCGAAGATCGTAAGCGCGATGGCCTGGTGCTGGGCATGTCAGTAAAAGAGAACATGTCGCTGACAGCGTTAGGCTATTTCAGTCACGGCAGTGGCACGCTGAAACATGCGGCAGAGCAGCTGGCCGTGGGCGACTTTATCCGGCTGTTTAACGTTAAAACGCCTTCAATGGAGCAGCCCATTGGTCTGCTTTCGGGCGGCAACCAGCAGAAAGTGGCGATTGCCCGCGGGCTGATGACCCGGCCTAACGTACTGATTCTGGATGAACCGACACGCGGTGTGGATGTCGGCGCGAAGAAAGAGATCTATCAACTGATTAACCAGTTTAAAGCCGAAGGGCTGAGCATCATTCTGGTCTCCTCGGAAATGCCGGAAGTGCTGGGCATGAGCGATCGGATTCTGGTGATGCATGAAGGCCGTATCAGCGGCGAATTTACCCGAGAAGAAGCCACTCAGGAGAGCCTGATGGCAGCCGCCGTAGGCAAGCAACACAGCGAGGATTTAGTGGTATGACGACCCAAACTTTACCTGCCAGCCGTCGCTGGTTTAGCAAAAGCTGGCTACTGGAACAGAAGTCGCTGATTGCGCTGATGGTGCTGATCGCCGTGGTGGCCAGCCAGAGCCCGAACTTCTTTACCGTGGCGAACCTGTTCAACATTCTGCAGCAGACCTCGGTTAACGCCATTATGGCGGTCGGGATGACGCTGGTGATCCTGACTTCTGGTATCGACCTCTCTGTGGGATCGCTGCTGGCCCTGACTGGCGCGGTGGGTGCGTCGCTGGTGGGTATGGAGGTCAATGCCCTGGTCGCGGTGGCGGCGTCGCTGGCGCTGGGAGCGGCAATCGGTGCCCTGACCGGCACCATTGTGGCGCGCGGCAAAGTGCAGGCGTTTATCGCCACGCTGGTCATGATGCTGCTGCTGCGTGGTGTCACCATGGTCTACACCGATGGCAGTCCGGTAAACACGGGTTTTAATGCCAATGCCGATCTGCTGGGCTGGTTTGGTATTGGTCGTCCGCTGGGTATCCCTGCGCCGGTCTGGCTGATGGCGCTGGTCTTTATTGCTGCCTGGTACATGCTGCAGCACACCCGCCTGGGCCGCTATATCTATGCGCTTGGCGGTAATGAAGCGGCAACGCGTCTCTCCGGTATCAATGTGAATCGCGTCAAAATCATCGTCTATTCACTGAGTGGCATGCTGGCAGCGCTGGCAGGCACCATTGAAGTGGCGCGCCTTTCTTCGGCACAGCCGACAGCGGGCACCGGCTATGAGCTGGATGCGATTGCAGCGGTCGTGCTGGGCGGAACCAGCCTGGCAGGCGGTAAGGGCCGTATTTTCGGCACCCTGATTGGCGCGCTGATCCTCGGCTTCCTGAACAACGGCCTGAACCTGATGGGCGTCTCTTCGTACTACCAGATGATCGTTAAGGCGGTAGTAATCCTGCTGGCGGTGCTGGTAGATAATAAAAGCAGTAAATAACTCTGACCTTACACAGGATGACATGATGAAAAAGTTAACCGCACTGGCCGTGATCCTTGGCGCAACGCTCAGTACCAGCGCTATGGCTAAAGATACTATCGCGCTGGTGGTTTCAACCCTGAATAACCCGTTCTTTGTTTCGCTGAAAGAGGGCGCGCAGAAAGAAGCGGACAAGCTGGGCTACAACCTGGTGGTGCTGGATTCACAGAACAACCCGGCGAAAGAGCTGGCTAACGTGCAGGATCTGACGGTTCGCGGCACCAAATTGCTGCTGATCAACCCAACCGACTCTGATGCTGTGGGCAATGCGGTGAAGATGGCTAACCAGGCGAACATTCCGGTTATCACGCTGGATCGCGTTGCGGCACAGGGCACCGTTGTCAGCCACGTCGCCTCCGATAACCGTTTCGGTGGTAAAATGGCCGGCGACTTCATCGCCAAAAAAGTCGGCGAAAACGCCAAAATTATTGAACTGCAGGGCATTGCCGGGACTTCTGCCGCCCGTGAGCGTGGTGAAGGCTTCAAACAGGCCGCTGATGCGCATAAATTCCAGATCCTCGCCAGCCAGCCAGCCGATTTTGACCGTACCAAAGGTCTGAACGTCATGCAGAACCTGCTTCAGGCACACCCGGACGTTCAGGCCGTATTCGCTCAGAACGACGAAATGGCGCTGGGTGCACTGCGTGCGCTGCAGACCGCCGGTAAAACTGGTGTGATCGTCGTTGGTTTTGACGGTACTGCTGATGGCGTTAAAGCGGTAGAAGGTGGCAAACTGTCCGCGACCGTGGCACAGATGCCAGACAAAATTGGCATGATCGGCGTAGATACCGCTGATAAAGTGCTGAAGGGTGAAAAAGTGAAGGCGATCAACCCGGTCGACCTGAAGCTGGTCACTCAATAACTCAAAGAAAAGCAGGGCACTGCGCCACCCTCCTGGTGGCGCACTTATTCCGGACTCCCCTAATGAGCAAAAACGCAAAACTGGCCGTTCTTGGCAGCATTAACGCTGACCACATCCTTAATCTGGCGCACTTTCCTCGTCCCGGTGAAACGGTGATCGGGCAGAATTATCAGATTGCGTTTGGCGGTAAGGGTGCGAATCAGGCTGTCGCCGCCGGTCGTGCTGGTGCCGATATCGCATTTATCGCCTGTGTGGGCGCTGACGACATTGGTGAACGTGTTCGTCAGCAACTGGCCCAGGACAATATTGATACCACGCCGGTCGAAGTGGTCGAGGGTGAGTCAACCGGCGTGGCGATGATTTTCGTCAATGGTGACGGTGAGAACAACATCGGCATCTACTCCGGTGCAAACGCGGCGTTAACACCCGCCTGCGTGACGCGCCATCAGCAGATTATCGCCGACGCCGATGCACTATTAATGCAGCTGGAATCACCGCTGGAAAGTGTGCTGGCCGCCGCGACGCTTGCCCGACAGCATCAGACGCAGGTTATTCTCAATCCTGCACCCGCCACCCAGCTCTCAGATGAACTGCTGGCGTTGATCGACATTATTACCCCGAATGAAACCGAAGCCGAGAGTCTGACCGGCATTGCGGTCAGCAACGATGAAGATGCCGCCCGCGCTGCGGCAGTACTGCATGCGAAAGGTATCGGCACGGTTCTGATTACTCTGGGTCGCCGCGGTGTCTGGCTGAGCGAGCAGGGAGAAGGTCAGCGTATTGCTGGCTTCAGTGTTAAAGCTATCGACACCATCGCGGCGGGCGACACCTTTAATGGCGCCTTTATCACCGCGCGACTGGAGCAGAAAACGATGTATGACGCGGTGCGGTTTGCCCATGCCGCCGCTGCTATCGCCGTTACCCGCTCGGGTGCGCAGCCCTCCGTGCCGTGGCGCGCGGAGATCGATGAATTTTTGCAGCAGCAGGGCTAAGCATTTGAGCACCATGAAAGATGTCGCTCGCCTGGCGGGCGTCTCTACCTCCACTGTCTCGCACGTTATCAATAACAATCGCTTTGTTAGTGAAGGCGTGCGCGAAAAAGTTGAGCAGGCCATCCGCCATCTGAATTACGCCCCCTCTGCGCTGGCGCGCAGTCTGAAAATCAATCAGACGCACACGATCGGTATGCTTCTGACCACCAGTAGTAACCCATTTTATGCCGAAGTGGTGCGGGGTGTGGAGGAGAGCTGCTATCAGCGTGGCTACAGCCTGATTCTCTGTAACACGGCAGGTGATGAAGAGCGGATGAACCGCAGCCTGGAAACGCTGATGCAGAAGCGCGTCGACGGTTTATTGATCATGTGTACGGAAAGTCACCTGCCCTCGGCCGACATTCTGAACCGTTATCCCTCTATACCTGCCGTCATGATGGACTGGGCGCCGTTTGAAGGCCGTGGTGACATTATTCAGGATAACGCGCTGCTGGGCGGGGAGCTGGCGACTCAGCATCTTATCGACAGTGGTTATACCCGCATCGCCTGTATCGCCGGTCCACAGGATAAAACCCCGGCTCGTATGCGCCTGGAAGGTTATCGCAACGCCATGACAAAGAGTGGCCTGGCGATTCTGCCCGGCTATGTGGTGAATGGTGACTTTGAATTCCAGGGAGGCTACAACGGGATGGTCGAACTGCTGGCGCTGGAAACGCCGCCGGAAGCGGTTTTCACCAGCAACGATGCCATGGCGGTGGGCGTTTATCACGCACTTTACCAGGCCGGCATGCAGGTTCCGCAGCAGATGGCGGTAATGGGATATGACGATATCGAACTGGCGCGCTATCTCACTCCGCCACTGAGTACCATTCATCAACCGAAAGATGCGCTGGGTGAACTGGCGATAGACACCCTGCTCCATCGTCTCAGCAATCCCGACGCCAGTCAGCAAACGCTGGTGCTGACGCCGGAACTGGTGGTGCGTGGATCGGTTTAGCGCTTTTTCTTTTTGTCGCGATTACTGATCAGATTACGGCCATCGCCGTTTTTCAGCAGCATAAAGGTCAGCGCCGACAGTACTGTTACCACGCCCATGGTCATAAACGTGGCGTGGAACTGTGAAATGGTGCTGGTTTCAAACTCCTGGTAGAAGCGCAGCACCGCGGCGCTGACGGCCACACCAAAACTGATCGCTAGCTGCTGAGTCACGGCCAGCACGCTGTTACCGCCGCTGGCGTTATCATCATTCAGATCGGCCAGGGTGATGGTATTCATGGCGGTAAACTGCGTAGACATGGCCATGCCGAGAATAAACAGCGGAAGTAAGAGCACAATGATGCTTTCAGCGGGCGACTGCAGAGAGAAGCTGGCGATCAGAATGCCAATAATGGCGGTAATGCCAACCAGCAGGCGGCGGTAACCCAGCCAGCGCAGCAGTTGCGTCACCGTCGACTTCGCCAGTATTGAACCAATGGCGATGGGTGCCATCATGCAGCCCGCGATAATCGCTGAATAGCCAAAGCCGACCTGCAACATGAGCGGCATCAAAAAGGGCACACAACCGGTGCCAAGACGTGACGCGATGTTGCCACCGATGCCCACTGAGAACGTCCGGGTTTTAAACATCGGCAGATTGATCAGTGGCGAAGGGTGATTTCGGGCATGCACTATATAAAGAAGCAAAAGCACAATCCCGCTGAGTAATATCCCGCCCGCCAGCCAGGCGGAAACAATCCGCTCGCCAAACAGCTCAATCCCAATCGAGATCATCACCAGTCCGGCCCCAAACAGTAAGAAGCCGAAAAAGTCGAAGCGGCGCTTCGGCGTGGTGAAGTCCGGCATATATTTGCGTGCGTAGATAATGCCGAGAATGCCAATCGGGATATTAATCAGGAAAATCCAGTGCCAGGTCGCGTAGGTCACCAGCACGCCGCCCAGCATTGGCCCCAGTATCGGGCCAACTAATCCCGGCATGGTGACAAAGTTGAGCACCGGCAACAGCTCACTGCGCGGATAGGCGCGTAACAGCGCCAGTCGCGCGACCGGCATCATCATTGCGCCACCGACGCCCTGTATGATGCGCGAGATGACCAGTACCTGGAGTGTGGGAGAAAGTGCACAAGCCAGCGAGCCCAGGGTGAACAGCGAAACGGCAACGATAAATACCTTGCGCGTGCCGTAGCGATCGGCGAGCCAGCCGCTGACCGGAATCAACATAGCGACAGTCAGGGTGTAACTGATGACGGCGGATTGCATGGCCAGAGGAGAACGGTCGAGGCTGGTGGCGATAGCGGGCAGGGCAGTATTCAGTATGGTGGCGTCGAGTGACTGCATGAAAAAGGCCATGGCAGCTATCCATGGCAAACCAGCCATGCTGCGCGCGGATTTTATCATTGAGTATCCTTCCTGGGGTTATCCTGCGAGAAGAAGCAAAATAATAGCACCCGCATTAAGCAACGGCAGGTCTCTTTACAACGTTTAATGGCGATTTTTGTGCGTTATTCCGTCATGAAACGTCTCTTTTTAAGCCGTTCGTTTAAAAAAGATGCGCTCAGCAAATTAATTCAAAGAAACGCTTGTCAGCCCGCGGAAAC